>JAQGHQ010000493.1 GCA_028288765.1 Gemmataceae bacterium
GGTGGCCGAGGCCACCCGGGAGGGGGCCCGGCAGGCGGTCCAGGACGTCCTCCTCGAACTGCTGGGCAACCCCGAGGTGCGGGGCCTGATCGCCGGCCTGGGCCCGCCCCCGCCCGCCGAGCCGGCGGCCCCGCGGCCGACCGTCTGGACCCGGGCGAGGGCCCGACTCCTGGCCGCGAAGACTGCCGTGGTGAGCCGATGCCGGGCCGCAACCGCGGCGGTGGCCGGGACCGCCCGGACCCTGGCGTGGGTGCCACTGAAGAAGATCCTGCTGGTCGGGGTCGGGGTGGCCGCCGGGGTCGTCTCCCACCTCTGCCCGCACGGCCTGTCGGCCGTGGTGAGCGGGGTCGGCGGGGCATGCGCGGCGGTCGCCGCCCAGGTCGGGAGGTGGGCCCGCCGGTCGGCCGCCGCGTTCGGGCTTGTCGGCACCAGTTGACCACGGGCGGCGGGAAGGGGAACTCATCGTCGGGGTCGATCGGGGAGGGGTCCGGCCGGTCAAGCGCCCCGGCCGGGGCGCGTCAGCCCGCGCGGACCCGGACCCTGATCCCGACGGTCCGCCCCCCCTTCCGCCGCACTCCCGCGGATACACCCCCCCCGCGGAACACTCTTCGAAGTGCGCCGTGGAACGGCGGTGAGATCTTGCGGGTGGTCCCGCCCGGCAACGGGGTCGGTCCAGGCGGTAGCAATCCGGGCGATGGAGGAGGAAACAAAACCGTCGGGGTCTCGGATGGACAGGGTCGCCTCGGGCGACCTCGCGATCGGCCAGGCCGTAACGGGTGTGAACGCCGAGCAGCTCCGACTGCGGATCGGTACGACGTCACCGGGCGGTCCGGCGAACCCGAGCGGACCGGCCACCAAAACCCGCACCTCAGCCGACTCGTCTTAACCACCTTACTCGGCGGGGGAAGGACCACGATCCGACGGCGAACGACGCCCGCCGCACGGCCGAGGATGGTCAGCGCCTCCATCACCGTTCGGCCCCCGCCTCCTGATTCGGCTGGTTGAAGACCACGAGAAAGAGATTTCCGAACAGGTCCTGCATCCGGTCGTCCTGCCAAAGACACACCTCCCGGATGCCGGTCCCGAAGGACGGTCACGCCGAAGAGCCAACAGCCTTGGAAACAGCGAATCGTGAGGCCGCTTCGGCTTCGTTCAACACATCAGTTACGGACGTGCTCGCTATGCGAGACGCCTATAACCGCCTATGTGTTAACCACCGGGTGGGATTGGGGGGGCGGAAAAACCTCCACCCGCCGGTTAACACTCGGCGCGAGCGCGCGACACCCCGGGCCCGTCTCCCGGGCACCAGCCCGAGGGTGGGCGGACCCCGCCTTCCCTCCCGGCTGCTCCACCCGCCCGCCGCCCCGGCCAGCCATCCGACGCCCCACGCCCGGAGGCCACTCGGGTTCTGACCGACCGCGTCCGATCGGCCATTCCCGGCCGATCCTCGCTCGCCGATTTGATGACATCCCGATGACCGGCGGCCGTCATGAACCACTGAGTACCTGGGTGCTTGCCGGGGGCAACATTTCCGCCCATGGCGGCGCCCGACCGCCCCGTTATGGTTCATCACCCGGGCGGTTCATGCGCGCCGGAAACAACTCGAGCCGACGGGTCGGCAAATGGCTGCTGATTTGATCTCGGTCAGACCGGGTCGGAACTCAAGCCGCTCGCGCGTTCGCCGGGTCGTCCCCCGCGGCGAATAGAATCGGGTCGCCCGGCCGCTCCTGACGAAGACACGGACCACCCGGTCTTCCGCGACCGTGGGTTCACCCGGCTCTGCGACGGTGGTAAACGGACCGCCCGGGGTCGCCCGAGGACAGGAAGTAGTCCGCCAGGGCCTCGTGCGTCGCCCGGTCGTTCGGGTCGATTTCCAGGACGCCGTACAGCCACCGCATCCCCTCGGCGGCCTGACCGTTCCGGAGGCAGATCAGCCCCGCCTCGCGGCGCGGGGCGGGGTCTTTCGGGGCCTTGACCGTCGCCGTCAGGAGGTATTCCATGCGGGTCAGGTCGGCCTCGATCTGTTTGAACCGCTCGAGGTGGCGGCGGGACTCCTCGGTCTTTCCGAGCCGCTGGAGACAGAGGCCGAGGTGGTACTGGGCCTCGTGGTCGTTCGGGGCGAGCTGGACGGCACGGCGGAGGAGGCGTTCGGCGTCGTCGAACCGGCCCTCCCGGGCGCCGAACCGCCCGCACTCGAGCATCGCCTCGCCGTTGCCGGCGTGGTGCTCCTCCAATTCCCGCATCAGCGGGCGGGCCTCGTCCCCGCGGCCCATCCGGTCCAGGCACCGGGCCCCCCCGAGCACCCCCTCCACGTCCCCGGGCCGCGCCCGCCGGAGGGCCTCGTACTCGACGGCCGCCTCGTCGTACTTCTGGGCCTTGTATAGCACGACGGCGAGATGGAGCCGGGCCTTCGCGTACCCCGGGAAGTCGGCCGCGAGCTCCCGGCCGATTTCCACCGCCCGGTCGCGGCGGCCGAGCGTGTCGTATGTCTGGGCCAGGATCAGCCGACCGACCGGGTTTTTGGGGAAGCGGGCGAGCAACTCGCCGACCCAGAAGCTGGCCCGGTCGAGGTGGTAGACCTGGACGCACCCGACCGCCAGGGCCTCAAGGATCTGCTCGGTGGCCGGGTGCCCGGAGTCCGCCAGCGCGATGAGGGAGTGAACGTTCTCTTCCGTCCGGCCCCGTTGGGCCTCCTGGAGCGTGTCCTCGAGTTCACCGTCCGGGCTCGAACGTCCTTCCAGTTGTTGGTACCGGGCGAGGTGGGCCGCGGCCTCGTCGAGGTCGCCGTCCCGGCGGGCGGCCTGGGCGGCCAGGAGCCAAACGGCCGGGGCCCGGGGCCGCAGCCGGGCGCACTCCCGGAGCCGGTCGCGGGCCGCCGGGAAGTCGTACCCGGCGAGGGCCTGCTCGGCGGCCGTGTAGGCCGTGTCGAACCGGGCGGCCCGCACCCCGTACCAGGCCAGGGCGGCCGTCGCGAGGAGGACGGCGGCGGACACGACCGCCCGCCGGCGCGTCCGGACGGGGGACAGGAGACGGGCCCGCAGGCGGTCGGGGGTGCGCACGTCAGGGGGCCCCGGCGAGTCGCTGGTGGAGGTCGGCGAGGGCCGGCGGACCGGCCTCGCGGTAGTACCCGGCGAGGGCGGCGTGGGTGGCCCGGTGGTCGCCCTTGCGGCGGAGGGCGTCGTGGAGCAGGTTGACGCCCTCCCGGGCGCGGCCGACCCGCAGGGCGATGACCCCGGCCTCGTGGCAGGGGGCGGCATCTTCCAGGCCGGGGTTGATCGTCCGGATCAGTTCCCCGAGGCGGCGGAGGTCCCGCTGGAGGTCCTCCACCCGGCGGGTGAGTTGGGCGGCTTCGGCGTCCTTCCCCTGGCCCCGGAGGCTGAGGACCAGGAGGTGGAGGGCCTCCGGGTCGCCGGGCTGGGACTCGACGGCCCGGCGGAACCACCCCTCCGCGCCGGCCGGGTCGCGCCGCTCCATCGCCACGCGGCCCCGCAGGGCCAGCCCCGCGAACGCGGCCGGGTCCCGGGCCTGGGCCCGGTCGACGAGCGGGACGGCCTCGTCCGCCCGGCCCTCGTCGACCCGACACGCGGCCAGGCCGAAGAGCGCTTCGGGGTCGTCCGGGGCCCGCGCGAGAACCCGTTCGTAGTGGTCGGCGGCCGGGGCGGGTTGGCGGCGGCGGACGAGCACCCGGGCCAGCGCCACCCGGGCGTCCCGGGCGTCCGGGACGAGGTCCACCGCGCGGCCGTAAAATTCGCCGGCCTGCTCCACCTGGCCCAGGCGCTCCGAGATCCAGCCGGACCACAGCCACGGCCACGGGTGGTCGGGCTCCAGCCCCCGCCACATCTCACAGGCCTGGCGGGCTTCGGCCCAGCGGTCGGCCGCCAGATAGCCCCGGGCCAACGCCTCCAGGACGAGCCGGACGTCGGGGTGGTCGGGGCCGATGGTGGCCCGGAGGTAGCCGTCGATCTCGCCGAGCCGGCCCTGTTGGACGGCCAGGAGGTCCCGCTCGAGGCGGGTCGGGTCGGTGACCCCGCCCGCCTGCTCGCACCGGTCGAGGTGTCGTTCCGCCTCGGCGAACCGTCCCCGCCGGCGGGCGGTCCGGGCGGCCAGGAACCAGCCGGCCGGGTCATCGGGGCGGAGCCCGACGTAGCGGTCCAGGTGGGTCGACGCGGCGGCGAGGTCGCGGCCGGCGAGGGCCTCCCGAATCGCCGCCCATTCCTCCCGGGCCCGGTACCAGTTCCGCCCCCGGAAGCCGGCCGCGGCGAGTCCGACGAGGATCGCGAGTGCCAACAGGATGAGGGCCTTCCGCCGACCCGTCCTGGCCGGCGGAAGCGGACCTGCGCCCCCCCGGCCCGGGCCGGCCTCGCCGGCGGGGACTGTTGGGGGCGGCGTTGGAGAGGAGGGTGCGTGCGCCAAGGGGTCACAACTCGATGTTGTGGGCGTGCTCGCCCTTCTCGACGGTGTACGTCAGACCGGATGTTTCGGGTTTCGAGAACTTGTCCGGGATGCGCACGACGGTCGACGGCATCTTGGACATGAGCGGGATGCTCTCCCCTTCGCCCGATGGGTTCTTCGACTCCGTGTCCGTTAACCCTTTTTTGGGCGTGTATTTTATGCCCGGTCCCGGCGGCATCCCGGCGACGGTGACGGTCACCTGGACGGGCCCGAGCGGGGCGTCGTTCATGGCGTAACTCCCGTCCGTGTCGATTACCGCACTGGAGGTGATGTTGTTGTTGTTGCCGTAGAACATGACGGTGCCCGAGGTCAACGGTTTCCCGCCCACGGTCACCTTCCCCTTCACAACCGCGCGGGCCTTGTAATCGGGGCCACAGCCGCCCACCAGGGCGCAGAACAAAACGACCAGCATTCCCGCGGTCAGGAAACGAGTCGAGCGAGAGGACATAAAAGACTCCACTGGATAAACGATACCCCCGGCCGGGCGGCGGCCTCGGTCGAGCTGCGCGGCCGATGGGAAACCCCCCGGACCGGCCGGACGCCGGTCGCCGGGATTCCATTGCCGCCGCGGACCGGGCGGGTATGAGATTGGAACGCGCGAGTGTTTGCGGAAAACCGTCGCCCGCCCCCGCGTGGGACGGGGCGGGGACTGGGCATGGACGCGGGCGAACCGGGTTACCAGTCGTTCCCCAGCACCTCGCCGCCGGACGGCGTCTGGGCGGCCGCCCAGGTGGCCGGCGAGACCGACGGACCCACGCCCCGCACGCTCCCGTCCATCATGAGGACGTTAATCCCGCCGGTGTGGATCATCTGCGGAACGTAATGGCTGCACTGGGCCTGGGTCGGCTGGACCTGGAACTTGGAGGCGGTGCCGCGGGCGTTCCAGCTGTTGTACATGGCCCCCCATTCGAGGCTGACCATTTCGTGGCCCCAGAGCTTCCCGTTCCCGTTACACTTGGCGTAGTGTTCGGCGATCCCGACGGTGTTGGAAGTGCCATCCTGGTAAGATGCCGGCATCGACGCCTGGTACGAGCCGTTGCCGCTGTCCCAGTTCGACATCCAACCCCCGTCGGTCGGGTTGTGGAACGCGTCGTGGTTGGCCACGTAATTGGTGATCACCCAGCCGTTGGTCCACTGGGCCGCCGGCTGGTTGGTCCCGTCCGACGGGCACAGATAGATGGAGATCGGCTTCGAGGCGTAGGCGTTCGCCGCCGTGGCCCCGTTGTCGATGCTGGGGTTCCGGACGTTGCGGAGGGGTGAGAGTTTGTAGACTGCGTCCTGCTCGATGTACGGCAGGATGTAGTAGAACACGGTGGATCGGTCCGACCCGTCGTTATTGAGCCGGCAGAGGGGCGGAAACTTGCCGTACGCCGAGTGGTGGTTGTGCAACCCGATCCCGATCTGCTTCATGTTGTTCTGGCACTTGGCGCGGGCGGCGGCCTCGCGGACCTTCTGAACGGCGGGCAGGAGGAGGCCGATCAGGATCGCGATGATCGCGATTACCACCAACAGCTCGATCAGGGTGAAGCTGGCCAGTCGGCGACGAGAGCGAGAGTGCAAGTGCGGCATAAGGACCCCGGGGGAGGAAGGGCGGTGTCCACAGTACAGCGTGGTCGACTTAGCGCTCGATTTTGAGGTGTACACCAATAGTAGAGAGCTCTACACTCCTCTAACCATTTCTTCATACCAACTACCTCCCACCTTCTATCTCCCCGCGAGATGGCGGTCAAGAAAATTCCGGTCGAGTTTTCGAGATTCCGCGGTTCACGGGAAATCGAGGGCCGGTTGTAGGTCGACTGCCGCCAGGGCGGCCCGGGCGGCCTCATTCCCCGGGTCGAGCCGGAGGGCCAGGTGCAGCCAGCGGGCCCCCTCCAGCCGTTCCCCGTTGCGGAGGAACAGCAGCCCGCCCTCGCACCGCAGGGCGGCGTCGTTCGGCCGCTTCATCACCTCCTGGCGGACCTCGTTCAGCCGGCGGAGGTCGGCGTCGAGCTGCCCGACCCGGGCGTTGACCGCCTCCGCCTCCGCGGACCGGTCGAGGCGGGCCAGGCACCGGTACAGGGCGTAGTGGGCCCGGCGGTCGTACGGGAGCCGGCGGACCGCGCGGCGGAGCAGGGGCTCGGCCGCCGCCGCCCGACCCTGCTCCAGCTCCAGCTCGCCCCGCTCCCACAGGGCCTCGCCGTGTCCGGGGAATTCCGCCACGACGGCGTCCAGCACCTTCGCCGCCTCCTCCGGTTGACCCAGACGCCGGTGGCACCGGGCCAGCCCGAGCCGGACCTCGAGCCGGTTCGGCCACCGCTCGGCGAGCCACCGGTAGTGGGCCGCCGCCTCGGCGGGGGTTCCGGCGATCAGGAGGGTGTCGGCCAGTTTCAGCCGGGCCGGCTCGTTTCCCGGGTGGGCGGCGACCGCCTTCCGGTAGTCCCCGAGGGCGTCGGCGAAGTAGAGGAACCGCTCCCAGACGAAGCCCCGACCCATGAGGGCCTGAAGGTCATCGGGGCGGCGACCGAGGTAACGGGTAAACCCGTCGAGGGCCAGCCCCAACTGGTAGGTGTCGAGGTCGTGCTGGACCAAGACTTCGAGGATCACCAGGGCCAGGTCGTCGTTCCGGGTGGCCCGTTCGCGGAGGTAGCCTACCGGTTGCTCGTCCCCCATCTGGACGTCGATCAGGGCCTCTTCCACCTCGGCCGGTTCGGCCTCCCCGCCCTCTTCCCGGTACCGCCGGAGGTGCTCCCGGGCGTCGTAGTAGGCCCGGAGCCGGCGGGCGGCGCGCGCGGCCAGCAGGCGGGCGCGGGTGTCGCCCGGCCGATCCACCAGGTATCTGTCGAGGTGATCCCGGGCCCGGGGGTAGTCCCGGGCGGCCAGCTCTTCCTCACCCAGCCGGAGCAGGTCCGCGGCCTGCCGCCGGGACCGGACCACGGACCCGGTCGCGGCAGCGGCCGCGACCAGCAGGAGGCCGAGGAGGAGGGCCCGGCGGAGACCCAGCCGTCGTACCGCCCGGGTGACGCGGTCGGTCATTTCGCCTCCCCGGACCCGGCCTCCGGCTCCGGCCGGCCCTGGGTGATGCGGTAGTACCGATCGACCGCGAGTCCGTCGAACCGCTGTTCGGTCCCGTCGGGCCACCGGACGACCAGCCGGCCGGCGGTCTCTCGGCCGAGCCCGAACAGGAGCCGCCGGTCCCCGGACGAGGCGTACGACCCGCCGCCCTTCACGAACCGGGTCTGCCGCCGCCCGCCGGCCTCCCAGATGGCCCGGGCGCCGACAACACAGCTGTGGCCTTTTCCCCCCAGCCGGACCCCCAGCCAGTGGTGGTCTTTCCCGCCGACCCCCCGCAGGACGGCGGCCGGCTCGTTCACGTGGCAGATCACCAGGTCGGTCCGACCGTCGTTGTCCAGATCACCGAACCCGACCCCTCGGGCCAACCGGGGCGTCGCGGCGTAGTCCCCGATGCGGTCGCTCGCGTCGCGGAACCGGCCCAGCTGGTTGAGCAGGAGGACGGGGTGCTGCTTGCGGCTCGCCTGCCGGCCGGTGGGGTACCGGATCGCGTGGCCGTTGGCGACGAACAGGTCCTCCCACCCGTCCAGGTCGGCGTCGAGGAAGGCGGTCCCCCAGCCGACGTACTTCTGGCCGATGGCCGCGATGCCCGCGGCCGCGGTGTGGAACTGGAAGGACGGCCGGCCCGGGGTGGACTCGTTCCGGTAGAGGGCGTGGAGTTCGTTCTCGTAGTTGGTCACCCAGAGGCTCGGTTTGCCGGTCCGTCCCGGGTCACCGGCGTCCACCCCCATGCTCCCGTTCGGCGCCCCGCGGTCGTCCCGGGCCGTCCCACTGGGCAGCCCGCACTCCTCGACCCGCAGCACCCCGGGGCGAGATTTGTTCAGGTACAGGAACTTATCGACGGTGTCATTGCACACGTAGATGTCCGGCTTGCCGTCCCCGTCGACGTCGACGAGCAGTACGCCCAGGCCCTTGCTCTGGTAGGGCCCGCCGGGAAGGAGTCCGGCTTCCGTACTCACGTCCGCGAACCCGCCCGTGCCGGTGTTGCGGTAGAGTTTGTGGGGGAGCCCGTTGAAGTGCCGGGGCGGGCAGACGTCGGGGGTCTTCGTGTCGTAGTTGCACACCGGGTTTTTTCCCCAGGACCAGTCTACGTACTGGCAGACGTACAGGTCGGGGTATCCGTCGCCGTCGAGGTCGGCGAACGCGGCACTCGTCGCCCAGATGATCCCCTTGTCCAGCCCGGCCCGGGCCGTAACGTCCTCGAACCGCCGCCCCTTCTTCGGGTCGGCCGGGTCCGCCGGCACGTTGCGGAACAGGGTCACGCCCCCCCAGCCGGTCACGAACAGGTCCGGCCATCCGTCCCGGTCGTAGTCGGCAACAGCGACGCCGTGCGTGTAGAACCACGGCTTGCCGCCGGCCAGTTGGTCCAGCCCGGCCGTGGCGGTCGCGTCCTCGAACTTACCCCCGCCGAGATTCCGGTACAGCTTGCACGGGCGGCCGACGATCTGTTTCTTGTCCGGTCCGGCGAACCCTCCACCGCCGGGCAGGAAGATGTCCAGCAGACCATCCCGGTCGAAGTCGATGAGGCCGGCCCCGCCCCCGAGCGACTCCAGAATGGACAGGTTGTCCGCCGTATCCTCGCCGTTGCGGTAGGCGAAGTCCACCCCGGACGCCGCTGTGACGTCCTCGTACAACGGTGCCGGAGCGCCTGACGGGTCCGGCGGCGGCTCCGTAGGATCGCCCGGCTCAGGACTCGGCTTCTGCTCGCACCCGGGCATCAACAGGAGAAACGCGACCGCCGCCGCTGTCGCGAACCATGGCACTCGTTGTCGCATGGGAGACCTCGACCTCGCGGATACGTGAGAACCCTCCCGCCGATTATCACTCCGACGACAGTAGGAATTGATGTTGGGAGGAGATAGCGTCTCGTCCCACGACCGAGAAACCCTAGTTTCGCCGGGCCGGGAACCCGGTCGTGTCGGCCGTCATATGATGTAACCTTATCGTTTCCTCGCCCCAGACGGCCTCCCCGCGACCCATCTGCTGCTCGACCACGACACCAAGTTCACGTCCTCGTTCGACGCGGTGTTCGAAGCCGACGGGACCGAGGTCGAGCGGGTCGGGCCGGTCGCCCCGAATATGAATGCGTACGCCGAACGTTGGGTTCAGACCTTGCGGAGCGAGTGCCTGGACCACTTCCTGGTCTGCGGGGAGAAGCACCTTCGATATATTCTCAAGGAATTCGTGGCCCATTACCAGGACGAACGCCCGCACCAAGGGGTCGGGGGTAGGCACAGCAATAGTTGGTGGGAAATCAGTTCACTTCGGTGTAGTTTGGACTGACGGGCGACTTTCCCCGCCGCGCCAGGAGGCCGTC
>JAQGHQ010000070.1 GCA_028288765.1 Gemmataceae bacterium
CTCCTTGCTCGGGGTGGGCATGGGGCGTCTCCGGGGGTCGAGAAGGCCTGGAGTAAAACGAATGCATTATGTCGCGCAGTATGCTCCGGGGAAAGGTGAGTTGGGGGTTGGTTCTAGTTCAAGCCCGTCAGGAACTTCGGGCGACCGGGGCGGGGCAGGAACCGGCAAACCGGCGCGTCGTCGCAAATCTGATGGCGGTTTCCATCATTCGCAATCACATCCCGAATGTGACGCAGTTCCCCACGATCCGTGAGGCATATCTAGAGTTCGTCTCGGCCTGGCTCGGATAGCCGACCGAGCGCTAACACTGGGATTCGACTTTAACGGCTGGCGCGAATTTGCCGGTTTTGCCGGTTGTAACTGGCCGTCTGCGGTCGGCCTGTGCTACAACGATGGTCGCCTCTGCCCCCCTCACGGAGGATGCACCATGCGGTTGATGGCAGTCAGCGCGGTCGCGGCCGTTCTCGCGGCTGCGGGACCGGTCCGGGCGGATACGCTTCCGCTCATCGTCAACGCCCCGGCCACGTACGTTCCCGGCGGATCGTTCTCGTTCGAACTCCACGCCCCGGGACTGATCGGCTTGACGAGTTACAACCTCACTTTTCAGCTGGAATCAGGGCCGAACCCGCCCCCGCTTACCGTCAGTGTGACACCACCCCCGGGACTCGCGAACTACCCCTTCCCCGATGCCACGCACTTCAGCGTCGGACAGCTGGTGACCCCCATCCCGAGCCCCTTCAGTCTTCAGCTTTCCGATTCGGCCGGCGGGTCCGCCGTCGCCACGGTCGGAGGGAATGACTACCTCGCACTGGTGACAGTAACGACCGCTTCTACCCTGACGACTCCGATCACCGTGACGGTCACGGGCGCGACGTTCAACGCCTTTCACCTTCCCGGTGAACCGCTGTCCACACTCCCAGCTCCTGTCACAATCGAGGCGGACCTTTCATCGCCTCCGCCCGCTCCAGTCCCGACCCCGGCCGCGTGGCTCATGTTCGCAGTCGGCACACTCGGCGTCGTCTCCGCCCGCAATCGGTTCAGCCGGAAAGACAGCTGATCCGACCCCCCTCCGTTCATCCTGGCACGGGCGGCTCGTCCGCCCGTGTTTCATTCTCCCCCAACTCCCATCGACTCATCGCGTCGATCCGCGCCGCAACTCGGGAGCGTCCGGAATCCCCCGTTGAGACACGCAGCCGCACACGTTAAAACAGATGGAGCACAGGCGTTCCATCCCACCCCGACGGCCCATCCCATGACCGGCCTGTTCACCCTGTTCGCTCTCACGGCCGGTGCCCCACCCGAGGACGAGCGATTCTTCGAGAATCGCATCCGCCCGCTCCTGGCCGACAAATGCGCCGCCTGCCACGGCCCCAAGAAGCAACAGGGTGGGTTGAGGCTCGACAGCCGCGCCGCTCTCCTCGCCGGTGGCGACGGCGGGCCGGTCGTCGTACCCGGGAAGCCCGGCGAAAGCACGCTCGTGAAGGCGGTCCATCAGGCGGGCGGCCTGAAGATGCCGCCCAAGGGCAAGCTCGCCGAAAAGGAGATCGCCGACCTCGAACGGTGGGTGTCGCTCGGGCTCCCCTGGCCCGCCGACCGAACGACCGACACCGCGAAGGGACCGGCGAAAGACCTCTGGTCCCTCAAGCCAGCGGCCGACCCCCCGGCGCCGGTTCTCCGCGGGTCGCACGCCGGTCCCTGGCCTCGCAACCCGATCGATGCGTTCGTCCTGTCGAAACTCGAGGCGAAGGGGCTCAAGCCCGCCGCCCCGGCCGAAAAGCGGACCTTGATCCGGCGCGTCACCTTTGACCTGACCGGCCTCCCGCCGACGCCGGAGGAGGTCGAATCCTTCGTCAAGGACCAGTCCCCCGGTGCCTACGAGAAGGTAATCGATCGCCTGCTGGCGTCGCCCGCTTACGGCGAGCGGTGGGGCCGGCACTGGCTCGACCTCGCCCGCTACTGCGACTCATTTGACGCCCGCGGGATCGGCGGCGAGGGCGATTGCGCGGACGCCTGGCGGTACCGCGACTGGGTGGTGAAAGCGTTCAACGCCGACACGCCTTACGACACGTTCGTGCGGATGCAGATCGCCGGCGATGTCATCCCGCTGAACGACGCCGAGCGGGCGGACGGGATCATCGCCACGGGCCTGCTCGCGATCGGGAACTGGGGCGGGGGCGACGCCGACAAGGAGAAGCTGCTCACCGACATCGTTGACGACCAGATCGACGTGGTCGGGCGGAGCATCATGGGGCTCACCCTCGCCTGCGCCCGATGCCATGACCACAAGTTCGACCCGATCACGACCCGCGACTATTACGCCCTCTCGGGCATCTTCTTCAGCACCCACATCCTCCCGAACGTCGGCCCGAAGACGAACGGCCCGCCGATGATGCGGATTCCGATCGACTCCCCCGCCGAGCAGAAGCGGCACACGGAGCAGGAGGCGAGGTTGAAGGCCATCGAGCCGGCGATCGGCGCGACGGCCCAGCGGGCACGTGCGGCAGCGGTCGCCCGGTTGCGGAGTGGTCTGCCCGGGCTGCTCCTCGCGATCCACGATCTCGGGGCGGGGGCGAGCGACCCGGCGAAGCTCGGCGCCGTGGCGAAGGCCCACGGCGTAGACCCCCGATGGGCCCAGCTCGCCGCCAGCAGCATCCGGCCCACGCCCGGAGTGGTACTCGCGAACCATGCTCCCGACGTGGCCGGGAAGAAGGGGCTGCACTCCTGGCAGACCGCACCCGTTCCTCCGAGCTTCCTGGTCAATGCGACCGGGGAGGAGGCTCGGTTTTCTACCATCATTATGCCGGCGAAGTCGGTCGCCGTTCACCCCGGCCCGGCATCCGACGTGGCCGTCGTGTGGACGAGCCCGGTCGGCGGTGAGGTGACGATCCGCGGGAGTGCGACCGACTTCGACGCGGTCTGCGGAGACGGGTTCATATGGGAGCTGCGGGTGATGGATGGGGCGGGCGCGGTCATCAGGCTCACCGGCGGGGTGGTCGAGAACGGCCGACGAGAAGACTTCGGAAAACCTATTCCGATCAAGGCGAAGGTGGCGGCGGGCGACCAGATCCTTCTCGTCGTCCAGCGGCGGGCGGAGTACAGCTGCGACACCACGGGCGTCGAGCTCACGGTCGCGACGAACGACCGGAAGTGGGACCTCGCGGCGGACTGGCTCGCGGCGCCGCCCCCGCCCTCGGCCAAGCTCGGTCCGTGGTCGGTGGTCGATCTCGGTGCTATATCCCCACTTCCCGCGAAGGCAGTTGAAGCCGCCCGGGTTTGGGAGCTCGCCCGGAAGACCGCGGCCGACGGCAAGCTCGACCGGTCCAAACTGGAGGCCGCGGCGAAGGCATTCGCCGACGCCGTGGCCGGGACCGACGGGATTCCGTTCATCCCGGCGGGCGGCGAGGGAGAAGCGTTCTTCGACGCAAAGGACCGGGGCGAACTCGCGCAGCTGCGCCGTGAAACGGCGGCGATCCGGACGGAACTCGCCGCTCCCAAAATGGCGGCGAATGGTGCTCAGGAAGGCGGTGTCCCGGGCTCGCCGCACGCCGGGGCGCACGATGTGAAGGTCCACATCCGGGGCCGGTACGACCGCCTCGGCGACCTCCTGCCGCGGAGGTTCCCGGAGGTGATCTCGGTCGCGAACGCGCCGGCCGTTGTGTCCGGCAGCGGGCGGAAGGAACTCGCCGACTGGCTCACCCGCCCGGACCATCCGCTCACCGCGCGCGTGATTGTGAACCGCGTCTGGCAGTTCCACTTCGGCGAAGGGCTCGTCCGCACCCCGAGCAACTTCGGCGTCCTCGGTGAACGCCCGACCCACCCGGAGCTGCTGGATCATCTCGCCACGTGGTTCGTCCGGAACGGCTGGTCACTCAAGAAACTGCACCGGTACATTCTGCTCTCAGCGACGTACCGCCAATCCGCCTCGGGTGACCCGGACACACGCGTGGCGGACCCAGACAACAGGCTTTGGGGTCGCTATCCGCGCCGGCGGCTCGAAGCCGAGGCGGTCCGGGACAGCCTGCTCGCCGTCTCCGGCGACCTCGACCTCGCCGCCCGCGGCGGCCCGGCCACCCGCGACTTCAACAACCCCCGGCGGACTCTATACCAGATGACGATCCGCTCCGACCGGACCGGGTTCGGCCCGCTCTTCGACGCCGCCGACCCGACCGCCCCTGTCGACAAGCGGACCGTGTCCACGGTCGCGCCGCAGGCCCTGTTCTTGATGAATCACCCGTTCGTGAAGACCCGAGCGAAAGGGTTCGCGACCCGAGTGCTGGCGCGGGCGGGGTCCGACGCGGACAAGCTCGATTTCGCACACCAGCTCGCCTTCGGCCGCCCCCCGAGCGAGAAAGAAAAGGCCATTGGGCTCGACTTCCTCAAAGCCGGCGGCACCACCCGCGAGGTGTGGGAGGCATGGTGCCACCTGCTGCTCCAAGCCAATGAGTTCGTGACCGTGGAATAACCGCCGCGGTCACACATCCACCCCGGTGGGGTGGTAGAGCGTGATTTCCGGCCCCAACGGGGCCGAGGATAGTAGCCCAGGGCGTGGGCCCTGGGGCACCTGAGCCGTCACGGTCACCCAGGGCTCACGCCCTGGGCTATTGTCTACCGCCCCGTTGGGGCGGAAGAGTCACTCGTCGCGACGAGGCTTGCATGCTCCCCCACCGCCGCCATGCCCTCTGTACCTTCGCCAACGGGTTCGGACTCGTCGGCCTCGCCGGGCTGTTGGCCCAGGAGGGCCGGAGTGAACCCGGTCGCCCCCCGGCCGACCCGAACCCCGCCGACCCGCTCGCGGTCCGGCCGCCGCAATTCCCGGCGAAGGCGAAACGGCTCATCTTCCTGTTCATGTCCGGCGGGCCGAGCCACGTCGACCTGTTCGACCCCAAGCCGAAGCTGAAAGAGTTCGCCGGCAAGCCGCTGCCGTTCGATCAGCCGAAGCTCGTCCGCACCCGCACCGTGAACTGCCAGCCGACGCCGTTCAAGTTCGCGAAACACGGCCAGGCCGGGATCGAGATCAGCGAACTCTTCCCCCATCTCGCGAAGCGGGCGGACGACCTGTGCGTGCTCCGCGGGATGGTGGCCGACAACATTAACCACAACGGGGCCTGCCTCCAGATGAACACCGGGGAACAGGCGTTCTCCCGACCCAGTATGGGGAGCTGGCTGCTGTACGGGCTCGGCACCGAGAACCGCAGCCTGCCCGGGTTCGTGGTCCTCAGCCCGAGCCAGCCGGCCCAGGGCGCGCCGCTCTGGAGCAACAGCTTTCTACCGGCCGCGTACCAGGGCACTCTGGTCGCCAATCTCGCGAAGCCGGTGGAGAATCTCGCCGAGCCTGGCACCTCGCCGGACGCCCAGCGGCGACAGCTCGACGCCCTCAAGCAGCTGAACCTGCTGCACCAGGGCGGGCGGGAAGAGGACACCGCACTGGCCGCCCGCATTGCCAGCTATGAACTCGCCTTTCGGATGCAGAAGGAAGCACCGGAAGCGTTCGACATCGGCAGCGAGACGAAGACGACCCGGGACCTGTACGGGATCGGCGACGCCCCGACCGATATCTTCGGCAAGCAGTGCCTCATGGCCCGCCGGCTGGTGGAACGCGGGGTGCGGGTGGTGCAGGTGTACCACACGCAGACGGCGAAGCGGTCGAGTTGTCAGCTCTGGGACCAGCACGGCGGGTTGCGGACCGAGCTCCCGGCGAACTGCCTCGCCACCGACAAGCCGATCGCCGGCCTCCTGGCGGATCTGAAGGCCCGCGGGCTCCTACAGGACACGCTCGTGGTCTGGGGCGGCGAGTTCGGCCGCACCCCCACCGGCGAGGGGACGGACGGCCGCGAGCACCACCCGTTCGGCTTCACCATGTGGCTCGCCGGGGGCGGGGTGAAGGGCGGGCTGAGCTACGGGAACACCGACGAGTTCGGGTGGCACGCGGTCGAGAAGAAGGTCCACGTCCACGACCTCCACGCCACGCTCCTTCACCTGATGGGGCTCGACCACGAGAAGCTGACGTTCCGCCACGCCGGCCGCGACTACCGCCTGACCGACGTACACGGCGTGGTGGTGAAGGACATCCTGGCGTGACTGCGGCGCGGGTGGACCAAGACCGCGGCTCTTCCAGTCTCCCTATTTCCGGGCCTTTTCAAGGACATCGGCTACCCGCACGATCGCGCCTTTTTGTCGTTTACTTTCGTGCGCCGCTTCCATGAACGCGAAGATCTCAAGTGTCTCGGCCGCCGAAACGGGGGCGGGGCCGCCCTTGAAGAACTTGGCCATCTCGATGGCGATCCCTTCGTACCCCATGTACTTGTCGCCCGTCGGGACGACCCCCTTCACCGGGACGCCGTGCCCGTACACGCCGGCGACCGAAACGCCCTTGTCGCCGAACACGGTGGCGCTGTACTTGAGCGCACCTTTCTTGATCCCGCGGTACGTCCCGACCCGTCCGTCCTCCCACGTTCCGGTGACCGACTCGGCGACCGGGGTCGAAGTGCAACTGACAGACACGCACCCGGGGCCCATGATCGTGTAGAGGGTTTCGATACTGTGTACCCCGTGCCAGTACAGCTCGGCGTGATGAGGCTCGGTGGGACACCCGCCGTAGACGTCACACCCCAGCACGCGGCCGACCTCGGGGTGGTCTCGCATGCCGAAGAACCCCGGGCTGAACCGGTGTTGCGAACTGGTCCAACACGGGGTCTTGGTCTGTTCCGCCAGCTTCATGATCGCGACCGCATCGGTCAAGGACGCGGCCAGCGGCCGACCGATGAAGAGTCGTTTGCCCGCCTTCAACACCTGGGTCGCCTGTTCCAGGTGCTTGCGCCCGTCGAGGCTCATGATCATCACGGCGTCGCACCGGCGGACCAATTCGTCCACGGACCCGACCAGCTCGACACCGAACTTGACGATCTCCGCTTTCCACTTGGGAAGGCTCTCGACGCTCTCGGGGATATCCGGGCTCGCTTCCGCAGGAAACGCGGCGACGACGCGCAGGCCCGCCAGATCGCCGGCCGCCTTCGGGTCGTTGAACAGCTGCGTGTAGGCGACCGCCTGATAGTTGTCGAGCCCCAGCACGCCGACCCGGACCGGTTTCGGGTCGGCGGCGTTCGCCCCTGTGGAGGAGAACAGAAAGGCGAGGCCGGCCATGAGCGCCGGAAGGTGACGGTGGTTGAGCATGAGTTCAGGTTCTCCGGGAACGCCTTACGGACTCGGTGACGGCATCCTCGCACACCACCCAGACCGGGTGCCACTGGTTTTCCGCTCGAGTCGGTGAGATCCATTCCCGGCCGCGCCGTTGTCACGGGTGGCCGGGCAGGCGGTCGGGAGCAAATGACCCGGCTTTTTTGGAAGGTCGGTCATCGATGAGAAGTGGGCTGGCCGAAAATGACCCGGGCCCACGGTGCGCCCGGGAGATGACGAGTTGGGGGTATCCCGAGTGCCGGGTTCTCGTTTCAGTCGACTGTCACTTCAGCGGCTTGAGCTTGATGTTCTTGAACCAGCACGGCGAGCCGTGGTCCTGGAGCCCGATGTACCCCTTGACCGGGTGGTCCTTGTAGGCGATGTCGAACTTGTGCTGGGTCCCGTCCGGCCGCAGGTTCGGCTTCGGCCACTCGCTCGTGTCCATCCGGCTCACCGTCTCGCCGTTCAGCTCGACCTCGATCAGGGTCTTGTTGCTGGTGATGACGAGATGGTTCCACTCGCCGGTCGGCTTCCGCGCCGCCTTGGCAGGCTTCACCAGGTCGTAGAGCGCGCCGGTGTCGTGAAGCCCCGCCCCCGGCGTGTCGTCGATCGCCACCTCGATCCCGTTAAACCCGACGTCCTTGCCCGGCCGCGGGGTGAGCGAGAAGGTGCGGATGAAGACCCCGCTGTTGCACTTCGGGCTGATCTTGAAGTCGAGCGCCAGGACGTAATTCTCCCACGGGTCCTTGTGGACCATCATGTAGTGGCCGCACTTGTGCGGGTTGATGGCACCGTCCTCGACCGGGGCCTTGCCAGGCTTGCCGGCGCTGGTCATCCACCCGTCAAGGGACTTGCCGTCGAACAGAAGGACCCACCCGTCGGCCTTTTCCTGCGGGGTCAGCTCGTTGTCCGCCGCCGCGGCCGGGGCGGCCAGCCCGGCGAGGAGGAGCAGTCCGTAGAGAGGTTTCATTCACCCCACCACCCTTTCTGTTTTGGCGTCCCAGGTCATGGTCTTCCGCTGCCGGTAGGCTTCGACCCCAAGCTTGATCGCCACCATGGTCGCGGCCCCGAGCTCGACGTTGCAATGCAGGGTGCCGTTCCCGCGGATCACGTCCAGGAAGTTCCCGACCATGTCCCGCCGCGGCTTGATGGCCAGCCTGGCCTCCTCCTGGCCCCCGTTCTTGGCCTTGAATTCTTCCTTGAAGTCGCCGTTGAACCGCAGCCGGGGCTCGCCCTCGATGTCCAACGTGCCGTGCTTGCCGTACACCCGGTCGGGCAGCTGCGCGTCGTTCGTGAGGGTGCTGACCAGGAGGACGGAGAACTCCTGCGGGTAGTCGATGGTGAGCAGGAACGTGTCGGGGATGTCCCGCCCGTCCTTCTCGACGTACTGGCCGCCGGCGGCGTTCACCCGGAGCGGGTAGGCCCCGTCCGGCCCGGCCAGGGTGATGAGCAGCGGGGCGAGCTTGTGGTAGAGCAGGTCGGTGGCGACCCCGCCGTTGTACGGCCAATACTTCCGGAACCGGAAGAAGTGCTCCGGGTTCCAGTCGATCCTCGGGGCCAGACCGTACTTGTGGCCGAGCCACATATCCCAGTCGATGTAGTCGTCGCCGTCCTTACCCGGCCCCGCCGTCGGGTCGATCTTCTGGTGGGTATTGAACAGGCACGTCCGGGCGTTGCGGTTGTAGCTCCCCTGGGCCCACGTCACCGGCCCGATGCGGCCGGCCCGGACGGCCTCCCCGGCCTGCCAGTAACCGTCGCTGGCGGTCGCGTTCGGCCCGACCTGCAACACCTTCTTGGTCCGCCGCACGGCCTCGCGGACGGCGATCGCCTGCTCGACGGTGTGTGTCAACGGCTTCTCGCAGTAGACGTGCTTGCCGGCCTCCACGGCCTCGACGGAGATCTTCCCGTGCCAGTGGTCGGGGGTGGCGATCAGGACGGCGTCGAGGTCCTTCCGGTCGAGTACCTTCCGGTAATCGAGATGGGCCTCGGCCCCGCTGATCGACTTCGCCCGGGTGAGCCGCCGCTGGTAGACATCGCAGACCGCAACCACCCGAACCTTGTCGGCCTCCGCCCGCTTGACGAGGCCGTTCAGGTGGCCGGTCCCCATTCCCCCGCACCCGATCACGCCCATGTTGAGACGGTCATTCGCCCCGAGGACCCGGCCCGCGGAGGCGGCGGTCAGCAACAGGCTGCCCCCGGCCGCGGCTTGGAAGAACTCACGACGCGAGGGTGTGGTCGGGCTCATGGGCCGTCCTTTCATACGTGGGGAGGGACCGGGCGACCCCTACCGGGTTCCCGGAGTCACGTTCATGCGGTAGGCCAACAATTCCTTTTCCAGCCCGCTGCGGACGTGGGCCCGCATGGAAGCGTCCGCCTCGGCGGGATTGCGGCTCTCGATCGCGTCCACCAGCAGGGCGTGGCAGCGCGGGAGGTCGGGGACCTCGGGCGCGAAGTACCAGTTGGCCTGGAGTCGACGGAGCAGTTCGATCCGTTCCAGCTCCCGGACCAGGGCCCGGCAGCGGCTGACCTCGGCGATCCGGCGGTGGAACTGCCAGTGAAGGAGCGGGCCCTCCTTGTCGCCCGTCCGCTTCGTCCCCCCGGCGGCGACGTACTCGTCGACCGCATCGGCGAGTCGATACAGGTCTTCGATTTCACCGGGGGTGGCCGCCTCGCAGGCCAGGCGGACGGCCTGGGTCTCGTACGCCTCCCGGAGGACGTAGTCGTCCTGGATGGTCTCGAGGGTGATCGTGCGGACGCGGGCGACCTGGCGGGCCTCCACGTCGATCAGCCCCGCGCTCTCCAGCCGGGCCATTGCCTCGATGACCGGGATGTAGCTCGTCCCGTACCGGCTGGCGACCTGCCGGCGGGACAACACCTGGCCCGGGCGGAGCTTGCCCCCGGTGATCTCGTCCCGCAGGCCCTCGAACACCGCCCGGGCCAGGGCGGTCTGGGCGTCCTTCCGCCCGGCCGGCTTTTTCGCAGCCATAACCACACTTCTCCCGCCCACCCTGGACAGCGATCTATCAGTGATATATCAAAGGCTCGAACGGATGACAAGAAGGCAGCACGCCCGGGAGTGTTCGATCGGGGCAGGACCGGCGAGCCGAGGCGGCCGACCCGTGCCGCGCAGCTCGCGGCATTTAGAGATACGCCAACCTCGATCGACGACCGAGTTGAGACCGGCAGGCAAAGCCGGCCGGTATCTTGCAGCGGTTACACTCGGTGGAGGTCCGGAATGTCGCAAGCCAGACCGGCGGCGGACCGCCAGAACCGGCCACCTGCCAATCCGAAGCGGAGGCGAGCGGGCGGGGATTCGTTCTCAACCCCCGCGGCAACCGCGGGCGTGTCGAGCCCGATTCCAAAATGGAAGACGGGATGGAACCCGGTCGCCTTCGGCCCTGGTATTCCGGATTCCATTTCCCGCTGTGGGCCACGGTGACTCGGGGCCGGCCGGCTCAGGTCGATTGTGCGGAACGAACCCAATCGACATCGCCCCTTCACAAATCCGGGTCGGCCCCGGACGACCTGGCGAGGGGTTTTGCGGAACGAACCCATTTCTCATCAGTGCCCCGCCCGGCGGAGGACGGGGATGAGCGACGGATGTCACCGGACCTGCCAGAACCTGCCAGAACCTGCCACGGGACGCCTTCGGTCCTTCCCCGTCCCCACCTGAACGACCTGGGCATGCATGCGATAGTGGTCTTCGAGTCATGGAGGCTCTGCCATGCGACGAATCCTGATCGGCCTGGTACTTGCCGGAGCGTCGCTCCCCGGGCCCGCGGCCGACCCGCCGCCGCCCGCGGCGATCACCACGATCGACGGGCTGTGGGCCGGGTTCGACCCGCGGGCCGTGCCCCTCGATGTCGAGGTGGTCAAGACGTGGGACGAGGGCGGCGTCCATCTCCAAATGCTCTACTTCACCGGCGAGGTGTTCGAGGGGACGAAGACCCGCATCTTCGGTTACCTCGGCCGGCCGAGGACGGTGGACGGGAAGATCCCGGCCGTCCTGCACATCCACGGCGGCGGGCAGACGGCGGTCCTCGACTGGCCGCGGTTCTGGGCGAAGCGGGGGTACGCCTGCCTGAGCTTCGATTTCTGCGGGAACACCAACCTGCCGGAGCTCGGCCCGGGGTACAAACGGGAACGGTACACCCTCTGGGGGAACGTCCCGGCCGACATGATGAAGATCGGCGGCGGGACGCAGATGAAGCCGACGCCGCGGCACAACCCGTGGTACCACTGGACGCTCGCCGCCCGCCGCGGTTTGACGCTCCTGGAGACACGGCCGGAAGTGGACGGCGAGAAGCTCGGGATCTTCGGCATCTCGGTCGGCGGGACGCTGACCTGGAGCGTCGCGGCGCTGGACGCGCGGGTGAAGGCCGCGGCCCCGATCTACGGGTGCGGGTGGGAGTTCTACCCGTACCCGCCCGACCCCGCCGCCCCGGTCGCGGACGAGCTGAGGCTGTGGCGGAAGCTGATCGCCCCGGAAGCCCATGCGGCGAAGGTGACGTGTCCGGTACTGTACCTGAGCGGCACCAACGACGGGCACGGGAAGATGGACCTCGCGTTCCGGACTCTCGGTGTGGTGCCCGCCGCGGTCAAGAGTCAGGTGTTCAGCGCGAACTACGACCACCACGTCGAGCCGGCCGAGGGGCGGTCGCTGCCCCTATTCATGGACGCCCACCTGAAGGGAACGGGTGGGCCGTGGCCGGCGACGCCGCGGGTCACGGTTGAGGGCGGCCGGGACGGCGTCCCTGTCGCGCGCGTCAGCCCGGTGGACCCCGGCCGCGTCGCGCACGTGGACGTCTACTACAGCCTGAACAACGACTGGCCGATGACACGGTTCTGGCGGACGGTACCCGACGTCCGACGGGAGAAGGACATCTTCGTCGGCCCGCTGCCGGTCCTTTTGCCGACCGATGAGCTCTATGTGTTCGCCAACGTGAGCTACAAGTCCGGTGTCCGGGTCAGTTCCCAGCTGGTCAAGAAGGCCGTCGGCGAGATTCCCGGGGCGAAGCCGACGCTCGAACGGCAGGTGATCATCGACGCGATGGACACCCCGACGGACTGGAACTGGGTCCCGGCGTACACCGACCCGTGCCGGGAGGACCGGTTCTTCGCGGCCTGGGCCGGGCCGAGCGGGGAACGCGGGTTCACGCTCGACCCGAAGACATTCAACCACGCCGGCCCGATGACGTACTACTTCGGCACCCGCAAGATCGGCGACCCGCAGTTCCGCGGGACGGGACGGACGGCCCTACTCCTGGATCACCCCGCGTCGAACACGCCGGAGAAGCTGACGGTCCGACTCACCCACCGTCCTCCGGGCCAGAACCCGACCGAGTTCACCGCCGTGCTCCCGCCCGCGACCGGCGAAGGTGCGTGGCGGACGTGGCGGATGGAACCGGGGCAGTTCCGTGACGCGGGCGGAAAGGTGCTCCCGGGGTGGGACCGGGTCGAGTATTTTGTCCTGAACGGGATGAGCCCGGCGAACAAGCCGCCGGTGTTCAAGCGGCTGCGATGGGCCGAGTAGCCGGCGTGGTGGTCCGCGTGTACATCCAGGCCTGGCGGTTGCCCTGACACCCCGACCCTTTTACCCGGCTATTCGATGCGACCCCATGTTCGGTCCTTGATGGCTGCCGCACTCGTCCCCTTCCTCTCGGTCGCTCTCCCCGGTGCAGCCGAACCCGACACCCCGCCCGAACTCGACCCGTTTCCGCACCCGAAGGGGTACGTCTGCCACCGCGCCCGATCGCCGATCACGATCGACGGGATGGCGGAAGCGGCGTGGGATGCGGCCCCCTGGACCGACCCGTTCGTGGACATCGAGGGGGACAAGAAGCCGGTCCCGCCCCTCCGGACCCGCGTGAAGATGCTCTGGGACGATGAGGCCCTTTACGTCCTCGCCGAGATCGAAGACCCCAACGTGTGGGCCACGCTGACCGCCCACGACTCCGTGATTTTCCACGACAACGACTTCGAACTGTTCCTCGACCCGGACGGCGACAACCACCTGTACGCGGAGCTGGAGGTGAACGCCCTCAATACCACCTGGGACCTTCTGCTCCCGAAGCCGTACAAGGACGGCGGCCGGGCGGTGAATGCGTGGGAGATCGCCGGGCTGAAGACGGCCGTGCGGGTCGATGGGACGCTAAACACACCGGGCGACAGGGACCGCGGCTGGGCGGTCGAGATCCGCTGGCCGTGGGCCGGGCTCGGTGAACTCACCCGCAACCCGATCCCGCCGCGGGATGGCGACCAGTGGCGGATCAACTTCTCGCGCGTCGAATGGGAAGTCGAGGTGGCGGGCGGGAAGTACCAGAAGGTGAAGGGTCGGCCGGAACACAACTGGGTGTGGTCGCCGCAGGGGCTGATCGACATGCACCGGCCGGAGCGGTGGGGCTACCTCCAGTTCAGCAGCACCGCACCCGGTAAGACGGAATTCCGTCCCGACCCGGACTGGCCGGTCCGCGATCTTCTGCACCGCGTGTACTACGCCCAGCGCGCTTACCAGAAGTCGAACGGGAAATATGCCCCGGCGACCGGACCACTGGGGGTGACCGGGGCGAGCGCCCCGCTCGCCGGGCCGGTGACGATCGAAACGACCACGGGCGGATTCGAGGCGGGGATTACCCGTCCCGCCGGCCGCGGAGAAAAGCCCCGCCGGCTGTCGATCACCCACGAGGGGCAGTTCAGGAACGAGTGACGGGTGGCGGGTGATCGGGTGTTGCCAACGAGGTCGCGCCCGAGGACACTGACACGCACCGCCAACAGGAGCCTTTCATGCCCCGGACCACCTCACTCGTTTTCCCCGCCCTCCTCGCCGCCGCGGTCTGCGGCGTCTTGATACCCTCCTCTTGGTGGGCTCATGCCGCCGACCCGCAGCCGGGTGGGAAGGAGTACCTGGACTTCGTCAAGAAGCAGGCCGCTGGCCTGCGGGCGGGCGACTCACCACCGGCCACGCTCGCGGAGTGGAAGCAGCGGAACGAGGAGATCCGAAAGAACCTGCTCGCGGCGTGGGGCGGGTTCCCGGCCGAGCCGTGCCCGCTCGACCCGCGGGGGCACGGGGAGCTCAAGCGGGACGGCTACCGGGTCGAAAAGATCACCTTCCAGACCCGGCCCGGCGTCCGGATGACCGCGAACGCCTACGTGCCCGACCGGAAGGGGAAGCTCCCCGCGATCCTGATGGTCCACGGCCACTGGCGCGGGGCGAAGCAGGACCCGGTTGTCCAGTCACGGTGCATCGGGGCGGTGAAGCTCGGGTACTTCGTCCTGTGCGTGGACGCATTCGGAGCAGGAGAACGCGGGATCGGCACCAAGCTCGGCGAGTACCACGGCGAGATGACCGCCGCGACGCTCTTCCCCGTCGGCCTGCCGCTTTCCGGGCTTCAGGTCTACGAGAACATGCGGGCGGTCGACTACCTGCTCACCCGGCCGGAGGTGGACAGGGATCGGCTCGGGATCACCGGTGCAAGCGGCGGCGGGAACCAGACGATGTACGCCGGGGCGTGGGACGAGCGGTTCAAGGCGGCGGTGCCGGTGTGCTCGGTCGGGAATTACCAGTCGTACCTCGGCGGTGCGTGTTGTATGTGCGAGGTCGTTCCGGGCGCGTTGCGGTTCACCGAGGAAGCGGGGGTGCTCGGTCTCGTTGCCCCCCGGGGGCTGATGGTGGTCAGCGCGACCCGGGACGCCTTCCAGTTCTCGGTCGGGGAGGCGAAGAAGTCGCTCGCCCTCGCCGACCCGGTCTTCAAGCTGTCCGGCAAGCCCGGGAACGTCCGCCACGCGGTCTTCGAGTCGGCCCACGATTACAGCAAGGCGATGCGCGAAGAGATGTACGGGTGGATGGCGCTGCACCTGAAGGGGGAGGGCGACGGATCCCCGGTCCGCGAGCCCGAGATCAAGACGGAAGACCCGGAAGACCTGCGTTGCTACCCCGGTGACACGCGGCCGAAGGACTGGGTGACGCTTCCCAGATTCGCCGCCGCCGAGGCGAAGAAGTTGGTCGACGCGAAGACGCTGCCAGCGAACGCCGGCGAGTGGGCGAAGGAGGCCGAGAAGTGTCGGGCAGACCTGATCGGGAAGGCGTTGGGGGGATTCCCGAAAGTCCCGCCCACCGATCCCAAAGTCCTCCCGCCCGGTCATGGCGGCGGCCGGCGAATCCAGTTCCAGCCCGAGCCGGGCCTCAACCTGGTTGCGGTCGTCGAACCCGGGACCGCGGGCGCGCCACTCGCAGTCGTCTTGAGCTGCGAGGGCGGAGCAAAGGCGTCGACCGGCGCGACGGCCGCCGAAGCCCGAAAAGCCGGCTGGACGGTGGCCGGACTGGAACTGAGGGCCACCGGCGGATTGGCCCTTCCGGGCGACACCATCGGCCGGGCGCTGGACCACAACACGGCCGAGTGGGGCTTGTGGATCGGGCGTCCGTTGATCGGGCAGTGGACGTTCGACGTCCGCCGGCTGCTCAACGCGATCGAAAAGGTCGACGGGAAGCTGCCGGCGGAGGTGGTCGTGATCGGCGAAGGGCCGGCCGGGCTGGTCGCGCTCTGTGCCGCGGCCACCGACGCCCGGGTGACAAAAGCCGCCGCGGTCGGGACGCTCGCGAGTTACGTCACCGACGAACCCTACGTCGGTCAGCGCCTCGGCGTGATGGCCCCGGGCATCCTGCGGGATGTGGGCGACGTGGCGCACGTCGCCGCGCTCGCCGCGCCGAAGCGCGTGGTGATCGCGGGCGGGGTCGCTGGCAACGGCAAGCCGCTCACGGCCGGCCAGCTGCAGAACGCTTATCGGCCGGCTTCAAAGGTCTGGGAACTGTTGCAGGCACAAAAGGAATTGGTCGTCACCGAGAAGACCGACGCGGAGGGGGTGATCGGTGCGCTGAAATGATGGAATGGTCCGTCGCGGGTCGGCCGCCGTATCGCCCGGGGCGTTGCCCCGGGCTAAGAGATGTCACCCCGTTGGGGTGAAAACCATTCCTGAGATGCATTCGTTTTCAGCCTGAAGGGCTGGGAGCACTTAGCCGGGGCAACGCCCCGGGCGATACGGCGGCCGGCCACCCATCACCCCGGCCCGGGCGGCAGGGCGGCCGGCGGCCCATCAAGCCGGTCGCCGCACGAACCGGCTCACCACCACCGCCGCCGCGAGCAGGCCGCCGGACAGGTAGAACGCCCCGTCCATGCTCCCGGTCTCCTTCTCGATGTACCCACCGAGCTGAGGGATGAAGAACGCGACCCCCCACCCGAGGAACACCAGGCCGTAGTTCAGTCCCAGGTTCTTCGACCCGTAGTAGTCCGCCGTCAGGGCGGGCATCAACGAGAGTGTCCCTCCGTACTGCCAGTACACCATCCCGACCGCCGCGAACAACAGCCACACGTTCCCCGCCGCGATCACGGACGGGAGCAGGAACAGGCACACCGTCGCGGCCAGCCCGTTGAGGGCGAAGGCGTTCGTCCGGCCGACCCCGTCGGAGTAGAATCCGGTTCCGACCCGCCCGCTCGCGTTCACCAGCCCGCCGTAGGACGCGAGCAGCCACCCGTTCGCGGCGAAGAAGGCAATGGCCTTCGCCGTGTTGTTGAGGATCGGCGTGGCATTCGCGATCACCAACAGTCCGGCCTGGGCGGAGCCTACGAAGAGAAACACCAGCGCGAAGAACTGCCACGTCCCGAGCATCTCGGGGGCGGTGCGGTCCAAAGCGGTGACAGCGGGTCGGGCCTTCGTCGAGGGTGCGGCCGCAGGCGGCGTGTACCCCGCGGGCGGCATCTTGAGGAACTGTCCGGCGGCCACGATGACCACCGCGAAGAGCACACCGAGCGCGACGAAACTCCCGCTCAAGCCGTGCTCGCGGATCAGCTCCCGGGCGAGAGGGGCGATATAGATCGCTGCCCCGCCGTAGCCCCCGACAACCAGTCCGACGATCAGACCCCGCCGGTGGGGGCCGAACCAGCGCACGGCCGCCGGGGTAGCCGCCGCGTAACCCAAACCCATCCCGATGCCGCCGAGGACCCCGAACCCGAGGACCAGCCCGAGGTAGCTCTTCATCAGTCCGGCCAGTACACACCCGGCCCCGAGGCACAGCCCGGCCAGCGTTGCCCCGACCCGCGGCCCGTAGCGGTCTTGAAGCCGCCCCCCTGGGACCATGAAGAGCGCGAACGTGAACCCGCAGATCGCATACGCCCACGTCGCCTCCGCCGGGTCCAGGTACACCCAGCCCTCGTTCACGCCGGTCATCGGCGTGCCGGGCTCGACGCCTTTCGGGGCGATCAGGTTCCCCTTCCAGACGCTCCAGGCGTACAGGATGCCGAGGCACAGGTTGACCGCCATCCCGGCCCCGGTGACCCCCCACGCCCGCGCGGGACCAGCTGGTGATTGGCCCATGTAACTGCCTTTTCCGGTCGGTCTGTCGGAGAAAAGATCACCGTGATTCGGCCACCAGGTACTTTTTCACGAACCCCTCGTCCAGTGTGACCCCGAGCCCGGGCCTATCCGGGACCTCCATCCAGCCGTTCACCGACTGGACCTTCTCGACGGTCAGCTCGTGGCGGAGGGGGGAATCTTCCACGCAGTCCTCGAACACGAACGCGTCGCGGCAGGTGCTCAGCCAGTGGATGCTCGCGGCGACGGTGAGCGGACTGGTGTAGCAGTGGTTGCACAGCCGGGCGCCGATCTCTTCCACCCGGGCCCGGATGTAGGCGGCATCGGTGAACCCGCACCGCGACAGGTCGACCTGATACACGTCGAGCGCCCGCTTGTCGATTAACTCCCGGAACGATTCCCGCCCGCATTCTCCTTCACCGGCGGCGATGGGGAGCGGAGACCGGTCGCGCAGCCAGACATACCCGTCGACGTCGTCTTCCCGCAGCGGCTCCTCGAACCACTCTGGCTTGTATTCGGCGAACGCGTGCGCCCGCCGGAGGGCCGTCCGGGCGTCGTACACGCACCCGGCGTCGATCAGGAGCATCGCGTCCCCCAACCCCTCGCGGGCCCCGCGGACAAGGTCGATATCGACCGCCTCGCTCTGGCCCATCGGCTCCCACCCGAACTTCACTGCGGTGTACCCAGTTCCGACCCACCGCCGGGCGATGTCGCGGGTCTCCTTCCCGTCGCGGCCGAAGAGGATCGACGCGTACCCGCGGATGCGGTCGTGCTGCTTCCCGCCGAGCAGCCGGTGGATCGGCTGGCCGAACGCCTTCCCCTTCAGGTCCCACAGGGCCATGTCGACCGCGGCCATCGCGGTGATCCCGACCGCCTTCCGGCCGAAGTACATCGTCCGCCGGTACATCTTCTGCCACAGCCGCTCATTCTCCAGCGGGTTTTCCCCAAGCAAGAGTTGGCGAAGACCGCACGCGATGTTGTGGCTAAAGGGCGCGTCCACGATCGCCTTCACCACCTCCGGCGACGAGTCCGCCTCGCCCACGCCTTCGAGGCCTGTGTCGGTCCGGACGCGGACGAGCACGGAATCCTGGCTGCTCGCGGTCTTGGCCTGGATGTTGGGGATGCGGAGGATCTGGCAGACGATCTCGGTGATCTTCATGGAGGGCTCACAGTGGAAGACAGATGGCCACAAAAAGGCACAAAAAGCCATGAAAATAAGAACCGGGTCAATATGACGTTTGGAAGTCTTTGTTCAGCTTTTTGTGGCTTTTTGTGGCTTTTTGTGGCCATTCTTCTTGGTTTTCACGGCAACTTCCGCGGATCGACGTCGTGTGCCACGCACGCGACGCAGTCACCCTGGCCCACGACCGACGGAGCCCGGGTTCCCAGGAGCACCCCGGCGGACGCCGCCACGACCGGCACCGGGTCGCGGTCCGGGCGTTCGAGGAAATGGATCTGGCCGACGGGCTGGCCCGCCGCCACGTCCTCGCCGAGCGGCACGAGGTTCTCGTAAATCCCGGACTCCGGGGCGAACCGGTAGTCTTCCCAGTTCAGTGCCTGCACCCACCGCGCCGGTCTGGGCCGCGGGACCACTTCCCCGGCCAGCACGCCGGAGAGGACGAGCACATTCCGGAGCCCGGATTGAGTGAGCCGGTGGACCGCCGTCGTGACGTTCTCGCTCCCGCCCATCTCGGTCGTGATTACCACTTTCCCCTGGCTCTCTGCTTCCACCGGCAAGAGCCCCGTCCCGGCGACGTCGGCGTACAGGAAGCAGAAGTCGCTGTTCCAGGCTTCGGCCCCGGCGAGCATCTTCTGCCGCTGTGGTCCGGCGGGGACGAGATGCATGTGGGCACACGGGACAAAATCCGTGCTCCGCCCGCCGGTGTGGATGTCGACCACGACGTCGGAGAGGGGGAAGAGGACCGTGGAGAGGTAGTGGGCCAGGATCTCGCTCACCGCGCCGGCCGGGTTGCCGGGGAAACAGCGGTTGAAGTTTTTCCCGTCGAGCGGGGAGAGGCGGGTCGCCGCCTTCGACGCCGGCACGCTCAACGCGGGGATCAGGATCAGCCGGCCGGTCACCTGCTCGGGTCGGAGTTCGCGGATCAGGCGGAGTACCGCCACCTGCCCCGGGTATTCGTCGCCGTGGTTGCCGGCGAGGACCAGGGCGGTCGGCCCGGCCCCGCGGCCGATCACCGTGATCGGCACCATCAGGTTCGCCCACCCGCCGAGGTTGTGGGAGTACGGAATGTACAGGTGGCCGTGCTGCTTGCCGGGGCGGTCGAAATCGACGGTCGCCCGGATCGGGGAGGCGGACACGCGCGGTCCTCGGAGCTACGGGTGGGACCGTCCTAATGTCGTGGCCCGCGGCGGCGGAGTCAACCCGGTGGTTCGCCTTTCCCCGCGGGTCGGACCGGGCTATGTTGTCGCCGTCCGTCCGAGTGTGTGATCCGTTCCGCAAACGAGAATCCCCGATGCGCTTCACCCTCCCAATCCTTGTGCTGGCCGTCGCCTTCCTCCCCGCGCCCGCCGCCGAGCAGCCGATCTTCGAGCCGGGGGCGAAGCTCAAGGTCGAGGCCGAGAAGGGGTCCGCCGGGGAAGGTCCCGCCTGGGACCCCGTCCTCGGCGTGCTGACCAGCGGGAATGGGAACATCTACCGGCTGAGCCGCGACGGGAAATCCACCGTCTACCGCGAGAAGGCCGGGACCAATGGCCTCCTGTTCGACCGGGAGGGCAGGCTGGTGGCGTGTGAGCCCGAACAGCGCCGTGTGACCCGGACAGATCGGGACGGCAAGCTCACCGTCCTCACCGACCGGTTCGACGGGAAGCGGTACAACCAGCCGAACGACCTGACCATCGACTCGAAGGGGCGCATCTATTTCTCCGACCCGCGGTACGGTTCGCGCGAGGGGATGGAGATCCGCGACGAGAAGGGGCAGACGATCGAGGGCGTGTACCGGATCGATCCAGACGGGAAGGTGAGCCGGGTGATCGGTCGGGAGGTGGAACGGGCGAACGGGGTCCTGGTGTCGGCCGACGACAAGTTCCTCTTTGTCGCGGACAACAACAACGACGCGGTCGGCGGGGCCCGGAAGCTGTGGCGGTTCGACCTGAAGCCGGACGGGACGGTGGACCCGGCGAGCAAGAAGCTTCTTTACGACTGGGGCAAGGGCCGCGGGCCGGACGGGGTGAAGCAGGACCGGCTCGGCCGGTTGTACGTGGCCGCCGGGCTGAACAAGCCGAACCCGCCGGCCGAACCGGCCGACGACGTCAAAGGCGGCATCTACGTGATCGACCCGCAATCCGGGAAACTGCTCGCCTTCCAGGGCGTACCGACGGACGAGGTGACCAACTGCGCCTTCGGCGGCGACGACCTGAAGACGCTTTACATCACCGGCGGTGGTACGCTCTACAGCATCCGCACGACCACCCCGGTGAGGACAAACTGGCCGTCGAGCAACCAGCCGAAACAGATAAAATAATCTCACGGACGGCCAATAATTCGGCGAACAGGGTCGCGGGAGCCGTCCGCCGGAGAATGTGTCATGGCGAGCAGGGTGATCGCGAACGAGAACGCAGCCGACGAGCAGGTCAAAGTCACCAAGGCGAAGCTGGCCGCCGCTGGGGAGCATGCGGAGCGGATCAATGCCGCGGATGCGAAGCTCCGGGCGGCTGGCGAGGCCTACGCGATGCGTGCCAAGGAAGTCGGGGAAGCGCTCCGGGATGCGAAGGCCGACTGCGGTCGGGCTGGCATCCACTGGTCGGAGTGGTGCCCGAAGCATGGTCCGAAATACACGGTTCAGCACGCCGACCGGCTGATCCGGATCGCAGACGAGTGGGACAAGATCCAACGGAAGATGGGAGCCGCTATGAAGGAGATGTCACTCCGAGCGGTGCTTGCCATTCTGCCGAAAAAGAGCCGTCGCAACCAGAACGCCGATGAGAACCTCGCGACGGTCGACAAGCCCCGACTCCTGTTGGAGGAGTCCGCCATCAAGGAGGCAGCGAAGCAGGCACGAATCATCTTCGCCAACGCCAAGCGGTTCTTGGACCTCCTCAACCTCGTGGTCAAGCCCGAGAAGAACGCCGCCGCGGCGGCGTGATGCCGCTGAACACAGTGTGTTCAGTGGCTCCGGTCGATCCCTCAGTCGGGGAAAGTCGTATCCTTCAGGTATCGCCACACGGTTCTTTCAGACGTGCCCAGAGCCCGTGCGATCTCGGGGACGGTAAGGTCCTCATCGCGGAGTTCCTTGGCACGGATCGGTTTCGCCTTGGTGAAGCCCTTCTGCCGGCCTTTGTAGACCCGCCTCTTCTTTGCCGCCTCGATCCCAGCCGCTTGTCGTTCTTGGCGAAACTCCAGTTCGATCTCTGCGGGGCCGAGCATCACGGCCGCGATCATGCGGCCCGCCGGTCCGCTCCCGGGGCAGGCCGTGGTGGTCCTCGGCCCGGCCCTGGGGTTGGCCCTGGATGTGGTCGTGTCGGAGGACGGGCACGCCCAAGAGCGGTCCCTGCTCGACCCGCTCCTGGCGATCGTCGCCGCCCGGGACGTGTGGGTCGCGGACCGGAACTTCTGCACCACCGGGCTCGTGTTCGGGATCGCCGGGCGGGGCGGGTTCTTCGTGCTCCGGCGGCACGCCTCGACCCTGACCTGGGACCGGGGCCCTGACCGAGCAGAGGATCTGGCTGGTCGGGCCGGGGGCGGGACGAGCGGGCGGGCCGGCGGATCCGGCTGACCGTGGACCGCCCGACCCCGGACGGGGACACGGTGATCGAGATCCTGACGAACCTGCCGGTGGCGGAAGCGAGTGCCGCAACCGTGGCCGAGTTGTACCGGGGTCGATGGACGATCGAGGGCCTGTTCCAGCGGTTGGCCACGGTCCCGAAGGGCGAGGTGAATACCCTCGGGTACCCGTCGGCGGCCCCGTTCGGGTTCTGTGTCGCGTTGGCCAGTAGGAACGTGTACGCGGCGGTCACCGGGGCCGTCCGGGCGACCCACCCGGGCGCGACCCCGGTGTCGGATTACCACATCGGGCTGGAGATCGCGGGGATGGCTCCGGGACTGGAGATCGCGGTCCCGGACGAGACGTGGGCGGGGAGCACGGGTTGGTCGGCCGAGCAGATGGCGGCGTGGTTGCGCGAGGTGGTTCGGGGTGCGAACCTGAAGCGGTATTGGAAGGGGACGCGCGGCCCGAAGAAGCCGAAAGCACGCCGCACCCGGTTCGCCGCGGAGAAACACATCGCGACCGCACGACTCCTGAGGAGTGAACAAAAGTAGAGTATGGAAAGAGATGGCCTCGCGGAGCCCACCTCGCGCCGACCCTATTTGACAGGGTGTCTCTCGACGGCCTCCCCCGAGGATCGAGGCGCTCGCGGCCAGTCGCCCTGCGGCCGCATAACGGGTCCGGTACCTATCTGCGCCAGTTCGTTCTGCATCGAGTTCCGGGTCGCACTAACGGTGGAGAGTTCGCCCGCGCCGGAAGCCTGGGCGGTGGCATCAACTTGATCACCGCGTGAAGAACAGCCAAGGACACGACAGCTATGAGCGAGAAGTTTGGCCTCGAGTACCTCGAACGCCTGACGCGCGAGAAGGCCGACGCCCGGAAGTTGTCCGACGCCGAGGAACGGGCACGACAGGCGGAAGCCGACCGTACAACCGAGGCGGCTCGCGAGACCACTCAGAAGACAGAGGAATTTCTGACGTTCTGCAAGAGGGAGTGCGAGGGCTTCAGCTTTCCGGGCACGGGTCATGTCCTTCAAGTCGCCACCGCCCCTGGCTCGGTCCTGCTTGGTGTACCGCCCGACCCCCGAGGGAACGTGGCGTTACGGGTCGAGGATCACGCGACTCGGCCAAGCGGCTCTCGATCACGCTGGCCCTTCTGCGGTTTCATCAAGGGGCGTATCATACAGGAACCCACCGACGAATGGCACTTCCGTGCCTGAATGCTATACAGTTTCGGTCTTTGTATCGCCCGACTTATTTTGCCCTGTGCTCAGCAATGCGGCCCGTCCGATCGTGCGAGGGCGCGTCATGAGCGGGAAGACTT
>JAQGHQ010000127.1 GCA_028288765.1 Gemmataceae bacterium
CGGATGACGGGGCGGGGCCGTCGCCACACCAGCCCGGCCTCCCGGAGCCACCGGCGGACCGTCTCCCGCCCGACCCGGACCTGGTAGTCGTCCCGCAGAACCACGGCCGCCGTCTCGCAACTCCACCAACTCCGGGCGAACCGGAACTCGGTCGGGGAACACGACAGGACCCATCTGACGACCAGGGCGGCCCAGATCTTCACCCCGGACCGCCGCCGGCCGCGGGGCCGGCCGAACACGGCGTCGACCCCATCCGCTTCGAACCGGGCCTTCCACCGACTGATGGTCCCGAGCGAGCAGAACAGGACGGCCCGAATCGTCGCCCACGGGTGGCCGTCGGCCAACAGCAGCAGGAGGTGGGCCCGGTGTTGGACGTCGGGGTCGTTCGACCGGCGGTAGTGGTCGAGCAGTTCCTGGCGTTGAGCTGTGGTCAGCTGGAGACGGGTCATGGGTCGGCCCACCGACGATCGGGCGGCACCGATTACTGTACTCGACCGACTCTTCCGTGCCCCGCCCGGGCCGTTCCCGCGAAGTCCGCCGGGGAGTGGAGGGCGGACATCACTTCCGTCTTTGCTGGGAGGTATCTAGTCGTGAAGCACGCGACTTGAAGGGGAACGCCCAAATGACCTGCCCTTTGCCGCGTCCCTTTCCAGCTGGTGTGCCAGCCGCTGGCCGAGAACCTGGTCCCGCTTCCTCTACTCGAACGCGACGTCCTTCCCCGCCATCGCCGCGTAAAGCTCTTCCCACTGGTCCTTGCACCAGACCGGCACCTTTCCCAGCTGGGCTGTCCGGACGATCCCCTCGTGGTCGCTGACCAAGGTACAGGGCCCTTCGGCCATCTTGACGGCCTCGATCAGCGCACGGAACTCCGTTTCCTTGCTTGTCTTCGCTGGGTGTTGCCCTGAAGCAGCACGGACGATGACCGCGGCCCAGCCTCCGGTCCGGGTCTGTTCGTCGAAGCTCCCGTCGGTGAAGATTTCGGTCCGCATTTCGGGAGAATGCCGGATCGAAGCGGATCGCGCAAGGGATTACCAGACCAGAAGCCCCACGATCACCACCGCTTCGATCACCGCGATCCCGAGCAGCCAGCGGGCCCGCCCGATGGAACAGGTCCCGCTCGCGGCCGAGGATACGGACGCAGCGGCGAAGCTCGTCGATCGAGAAGTCGGAGAGGTCGGTCATCCCCGAAGGATGTCAGAAGTGGAAAGCTCCGGCAAGGAAAACCATTGGAAGATCACTTAAACATTGGTGCATAAGTCTAAATAATTGCAATCCGCGAGATACTAGCGAAGAGCGATCTCCTTGTGTATTATGCGAGACCTGGAATCATCCGGATTTTATGAGGTGCTACAAGTGGGTAAGCAGCCGAAGAAAACCGCACTGGAGCATCTGACTGCAATCAGGGATTCGCGTCAGAGAATAGTCGAACTTGCGCAGAAAATCGTCGCCCGGATTACAAAAAGCGCTGAAGGCGGTGACGGCACGGCGCTGAACATCGAGCAGGCGGAGATTGCTCTGGAAACAGCTAAAATCAGTCTCGCAGAAGCGGAACTAGCGTTGCTGAAAGAGCAACCTTCTGGTTCTTGACCTCAGGTTGGCTCTCGGCCCACAGCTTCTCCCAATTCGCCTCGTACTATCGCGCGACCGCAGGGTATTCCCGAAGGATCAGCACGTTCTCGGCGTTGTGCTCCTCGGCCGTGGTGGTGAAATTGGAACTCCCCGTTTCCGCCGTCACCCCGTCGACCACCATGAATTTCGAGTGCATGATCGCGTACCGGTAGTCGATCCGCACCGGAATCCCCGCAGCGACCCGACCGGCCGCCCGGTCCGGTCGTGGGGGATCGCGTCCACCCCTCCGGCCACGTAAGACGCCCACCACCGGCAGATGGTTTCCCGGGCGACCCCGAGCAGGTTCGCGAGGTCCGCCTCGGTGAACCCGAGTTCGCGCCCCCGCAAGGCCCGCAGGCGGAGCGCCTGGAGAATCTCATCGGACAACTGGCGGGCGTCGGGCAACGTGATGGCCATGATCCGTTCCTCCACTCGCCGACACGAACACCCGGAGCCATAACGCCGCCGCTCTCCGGGCTACCAAGTTAGCACGATACCTGACATGGTGAGCAGCTTTGATGCCGAGGTAATACCGACATGGCTGGCGAGGTCGGCTAACCGGAACCCGGGTTCCGGTTGTAACCGGAACGGATGGTGCGTTTCCTGCGGAACGGGGGTTCCGCCATCCCAGAATGGGACCAGAAGCGGCGGCCCGCTGATGCGGCCGCCGCAGACCAGAATCAGCCCATCGGTTTACTGGGTGGCGGCGGCCTGCCCCCGCCGTCCATACGGGTGAGCGGGGCACCCGGCCGGGGTGTTGCACAAGGTAGCGGGTAGAGTGTAAGAGGGAGGTGTCGCATGAGCTGGGAACAGCGGGGCGGCCGGAGCTACTACTACACCGCCCGCCGGGTGAACGGGCGGGTGGTCAAGGAGTACATCCACCCGCTCGTCGCCCCCGCCCGAGCCCTGGTCGATGCGGACCGCCGGGCGATGCGGGAAGAGGCCGCCGCCGAACTGCGGCAGGCCCGTGCCGACCTGAACGCCCTCGACGCAGCCCTGATCGCGCTCGATGAGCTCGCCGACGCCCTCGCCCGTGGGGCACTGCTCGCCGCGGGATACCACCGGCACCACCGCGGGCCGTGGAGGAAACGCCGTGTCCGACAAGACCACCCCACCGGCGAAGGGTGATGACCTCCCGGCCTCGACCGAAGCCACACTCGCCCTGATCGACCGGGCCGAGCAAGGGGACGCCACGGCCATGCCGCCCCTGCGGAAGCTGCTCGGCAACCCCGCGGCGGTCGACCAACTCGGCGGGAACCTGGCCGAGACCGCCCAGCGGGTGCTGGTGGAGGCCCACTGCGGCCAGAATCTGTTCCGCCGGGAGGCGATCGGCCGGAAGATGGCCACCCTGCGGGCGGAGCTCGCCGGCCCGACCCCTTCCCCGATCGAGTGGCTGTTGGCCGAGCGGGCGGTTGCGTGCTGGCTCCACGTGTACCACCTGGAGGCGGTGTACGCCGGGAAGGGGGCCATGAGCCTGCCGCTGGCCGAGCATTACCAGAAGTGCATCGACCGGGCCCACAAGCGGTATGTGTCCGCCCTGAAGGCGCTGGCCGAGGTACGGAAGCTCGGGGTCACGGTTCAGCTCAACGTCGCCCGCAAGCAAGTCAACGTCCTGGCAACTTGACCATCTGGGCCGAGTTTCGAGCGCCGCGTACGGCATTCGAGCGTCGGCCACCACCACGCCCGCCCCATCTACCGTTCCGTCGCCGCCCTTTACCGGAGGCGGACTTTCCCGCTCTCGGTGGGGACGGCGATCAGGCGGGAGATGTACCGGACAGGCATGGTGGTGGCCTCGGGGGATGGTCCGGGCGGATGTGCGCGGGACCTGAAGAACTATACGCCGACCCCGAGGCGGTCATGGTGCGCTACACCCCGACCTCCAGCCAAAGGCATCCGCCCTACGGTGGCCCCGGCCGACCCCGTAGAGCTGTTTGGCACCGTGTCGGTCTCGACCGTCGGGTCGCGACGCCCGAGCGGATGCCGCGAGCGGACCATCCCGGCGGAGCCAGGTGATCCTGTGGGGTACGCGAGTGGGGCGGACGGTGCTCGGGCGTGCGATGGAACGACCTGTCAGGCCGTCCCCGGGGGTTCGTTTTTTCTCAAGTCGGTGGGCCATGAGAGCGGTTCGGCCTCTTCGGCCTTGGCGTCCTGCTGCGTTTCGAGAGCTCCCAAGCACCGATCCTGTTTGCGGAGTGCCGCCCGGAGTCGCCGCAATGCCGCCGCTCCGCGCCTCTCCGGCCGAAGCCCTGGCCAGTTCGGGGCGTGCCGGAGGACCTGCTCCCAGAGCGGATAGAGGCCGGTCTGCTGTCCCAGCGTGAGCGAGGCCCGACAGGCGAGCAGACAACCAATCGACCCGGCCTCCGACATCGCCCGACGCTCCGGGGTGCCGAAGGGGAACTCGTCCGGCCACATCAGCCCACCCGATAGCCATTCAAAGACCCCACGTGCCGCTGGCTCGAACGGCATGCGGTCGAGGATGGCCAACTCCGCGTCCGAGAACATCGGCAGCCCTTGTCGCTCCATCCCGTCGCCTTCCGGCCCGCCGGCCGAACATAAAGCTCACCTGCGGCCGCCGCTCTGGACACCGGTCCGGTGCAGCGGCGGGTTCGGCCTGCCTCACGGGCCCAGCGATGTCCCGTGCCGCCTAAGGACCGCCGACACCCGCTCGCGTGCGGCGCGCCAGTCGAACGCCGGGGTGTCCCACTCGGGGCTGAACGGCCGCCCAGTGATGGCCCAGTCCAGCTCCCCAATCAACTCGCCCAGGGCGCTGTAGCTGGTCGCCGACCGCTCCCGCGACAGCCGCTCGGCCAAGTCGGCGGGGATGATCTGCGGTAGCACGAAGTACAGCTCGTCGTAGTGGTAGAACAGCGGGTTGCCGCGGTCGTCGAGGTCGGCATCGTACCGGGCGACGAACGCCGCGAACCGGTCGTCGGGCCAGCCGAGCCAACCGCACAGCAACTCGCGCCAGACGGACACATACTGCTGTCGTAGGGTTGTTGTTCCGCTCACCGCCCGCCCTCTGCCTCCGGTGGCCGAACA
>JAQGHQ010000144.1 GCA_028288765.1 Gemmataceae bacterium
AGCCCACCCGGGTGGCAGGTGTTGTGGGCCGGTTGGAGAGAACTAACCACAATGGCACAAGGGGTTCGGGCGGTCAACCACACCAAAAAATGTGACCAGTTCTAAGGTCTGGAGACCGGTGCCACGAGAAGAGCCCCCGGGGGAGGAGTTCCGTCTTCCGTTGTGGCACCGGTCTCCAGACCGGTGCAGCGACACCCATCAACGACGCGAGCGGGCTGCCGGTTACTCCCGGCTCACTTCACCAGATCCTGGTAGAACGTCTCGAACCGCCGGGTCATCGCGTCGCGACTGTACTCTTTTTCGACCCGCGTTCGCGCCGCCGCCCCATAGCCCGCCGCCCGGACCGGGTGCGCCAACAGCTGCCCGATCGCCTCCACCAGCGCCGCCCCGTCGCCTGGCGGAACGATCAGCCCACTCTTCCCGTGCTGCACGAGCGTTGCGTTCGCCCCGACATCGGTGGCCACCACGGCCCGGCCCGCCGACATGTACTCGAGCAGGGCGTTCGACATCCCCTCCGAGTGCGACGGCAGCACCGCGATGTCGACCCTCCGCAGGAAGCCCGCGACATCCGCCACCGAGCCCCGGAGTACGAACCGGTCGCCGAGCCCGAGGTCGGTTCGCAGCCGTTCCAGCTCCTCCCGCTGTTCGCCATCCCCGGCGACCTCGAACACCAGCTGCGGGAAGCGGTCCAGGGCGGCCCTCGCCGCCCGCATCAGCCCGTCGATGTTCTTCACCGGCCGCAGGTTTGCCACGCACCCCACCCGCACCCGCCGCTTCGACGTGTCCGGCAGCATGAACCGGTTGAACCGCACGGTGTCCACGCCGTTTTCCAACACCACGACCCGATCAGGCGACAGCCCGTCCCGTTCGACCAGGGCCTGTCTCCCGGCGGCGGTGTTGGTGAGGGTGGCGTTGACCAGGGGCCGCAGCACGCGGTCGAAGAGGCGGTGCCTTTCGGTCACCCAGTACCCGAGGTTGTTGCGGACCCGGAGCACCTTCGGCACCCCGCAGAGGGTCGCCACCGGGACGCCCAGGTACGCCGAGTCGATGAAGTAGACCTGGAGGACGTCCGGGCGGGTTTCCCGCCAGAACGACCGGAGCCGGCCGGCGGCGCGGGCGCCCGCCCGGCTCAGTAACTTCCGCACCCCGAGCCGGAGGACCGGGCAGTCGGCGGGTTCCAGCGCCCGCGAGATGTCGTCCTCGCCGTCGAGCAGCACGAGTGTGGGTTCGATCCGGCGGCGGTCGAGTTCGCGGACGAGGGCGAGCAGCTGAGACTCGGTCCCGGCCCGGGTAAGTCGGTCGATCATGAAGCACACCCGCACCGGGTCGGCGGCGGGGTCGGCTTCCGGGGCGACGGACGGGCGGCGGGGCGCGAGCAGTGCGGACATCCGGTTCCTTTCTCAGGCGGCGACTTCGGCGGGCGAGACGGGCTGACCTTCTCCCGCGGGGGAAGCGGGAACGAGGCGGGCCAGCAGTTTCAGGTACGCGGCGGCCTGGGCTTCGAACGTGAACATCGTCCGCATCCGGGCGCGACCGGCCTCGCCCATCTGTTTCCGCAGGGCGGCATCCCGGAGGAGTTCGGCCAGCTTCGCCGCGAGGGGGGCGGACTGGCCGGGCGGGATGAGGTAGCCGGACACCCGGTCGGCGACGACTTCCGGAGACCCGCCGACGGCCGTGGCGACGACCGGGACTCCGGCCGCGCTCGCCTCCAGTAGCACGTTCGGCAACCCCTCGGTGAACGACGGCAGCACCATCACGTCGGCGCCCGGGGTGAGCGAATCGAGGTCGGTGCGGAAGCCGGGCATTACGAATCGGCCCGCGAGCCCGAGGTCGGCGATCCGGCGTTCCAGGTCCGGCCGCATCACCCCTTCCCCGAAGAGCACGACGCCCGCGCCGGGGTCGTCCCGGAAGACCGACGCGGCGGCCTCGATCAGGTATGCGAAGCCCTTCTCGGGGCTAAGCCGGCCCGCGGCGAGGACGACCCTCGACACGGCCCGGTCGGCCGGAAAGAAGCCGAGCAGTTTCGCCCGGGCGTCGTGGGGCGCGGTGGCGAACGCGCCCAGTCGGGCCGAGTTGCGGATCACGGTGAGGTCGCGCGCCGGCACCTTGCACCACCGGCGGACCTTCTCGGCCTGGCCGTCGGAGACGCAGACGACGTGGTCCATGAGCGCGAGGGCCCGGCGGTCGAGCCACTCGTACGCCCGCACCTTCCGGTTCTCGCCGGTCCACCCGCGGGACACCGCCGCGGCCGGGATGCCGACCCGGCGCGCGGCCACCCGGCCGAGGACGTCGGCCTTGTACCCGTGGCACAGGAGCACGTCGCACCCGACGGCGCGGAGGACGGCGGTGAGTTCCCGCACGGTGGCGATTACGCGGGGAAAGTCGTTCCGCAGCCCGACGGCCTCGAACCCGTGGCGCCGGACCTCGGCGAGGAACGCCCCACACCGCCCGCCCTCGGCGAAGCTGACGAACGTGGTGCGGACCGATTCCGGGAGGGTTTCGGCGAGCCCGAGCATCTGGCGCTCGGGGCCGCCGAAGAACGTGCTCGACGTGAGATGAACGAGGTTCATGGCCCGTGGCGCGTCCTTGCGTCAGGCGGGGCGAGTCCTGGGATGGAGAAGTGTATGGGCCGCGGCCGGGGTCTGTCCAGCCCGGTTCGGTCGGGTCACGCGAACAGGTCGGCCGCCTTGCACGAGAACCCGGGGAGCACGGCGGCGCCGTCGAGGACGGCGTCGCCGTACAAAGTTCGGCCTTCGTCCGGTGCCCGGAAGATCGTCACGCTCCGGTCTTCGGGTTCGACGACCCACACCATCCGGACCCCGGCGAAGAAGTACTCCTTGATCTTCTCCCGCAGTTGCTTCCTCGTGTTCGACGGCGACACGACTTCGACGCACAGGTCCGGCAGCTGGTCGTGATATCCGACGACACGCAGATCCAGTGGGAGCCGTTCCTTGCTGTAGTAGCTGATGCCCGGCCCGCGGACGGTGTCGTCCTGCCGCTCGGTTACGACGCCGCTCGCGGTGAGAACGCGTCCGATCTTGTTCGTCTTCAGGAATACCTTGATCAGACTCCCGAGGCTCAGCTGGCCCTCGCCGTGCTCGACCCCCGGTCCCGGCATGGCGACGATCTCCCCCCGCACGAGTTCCAGCTTCGAGCCGTCCTTCGGGTCCGGGAGCTGGAAGAATTCCTCGGCGGTGAGTTTTTTGGTCTCGACGGTCGCCATGTCGGATTCCTCGGGGTATCCGGGGGGTTTACCCCCGCTCGCCGATGGCCATTTTACGCCTTCGCCACCTTCACCCACTTCTGGGTCTTGGCCGAGTCCAGGATCGCGTCCAGGACGGCCTGCGTCTCCAGGGCGTCGCGGAACGTCGGGCCGGCCGGCTTGCCGGTCTCCAGCCCCTGGATGAAATCGGCCACCTGATGCGTGAAGCTGGAGTCGTACCCGATCGCCAGCCCCGGCACCCACCACTTGTCCATGTACGGGTGGTCGCCGCCGTTGTCGGTCACGTGGATCGACTTCCACCCGCGGATCTTTCCCTCGTCCTTGTAGTCGAACATCTGGAGCCGGTGCAAGTCGTGCAAGTCCCAGGCGAGGGACGCCTTTTCGCCGTTGATCTCGAACGTGTACAGGGCCTTGTGCCCGCGTGCGTAGCGGGTGCTCTCGAAGTTCGCCAGCGACCCGTTCGCGAACTTACCCATGAAGATGCACGCGTCGTCGATCCCGACCGGCTCGACCTTCCCGGTCAGGGTGTGCTTCCGCTCCTTGACGAACGTCTCGGTGAGGGCGGAAATGCTGTCCACCGCCCCGTTCAGCCAGACCGCGGTGTCGATACAGTGGGCGAGGAGGTCGCCGGAAACCCCGCTCCCGGCGGCGGCGACGTCCAGCCGCCAGAGCCCTTGCCCGCCCTGCGGCAGGTCGGCGTTGATCGTCCAGTCCTGGAGGAACTTGGCCCGGTAGTGGAAAATCTTCCCGAGCCGGCCTTCGTCGATCAGCTTCTTCGCCAGGGTGACCGCCGGGATGCGGCGGTAGTTGTACCACACCATGTTCGCGACCCCGGCCGTCTCGACCGCCGCGACCATCTCCCGCCCCTCGGCGGTATTCATGGCGAGCGGCTTCTCGCACAGGATCATCTTCCCGGCGGCCGCGGCCGCCAGGGCGATCTCCTTGTGCAGGTTGTTCGGGGTGCAGATGTCGACGACGTCGATGTCCTTTCGTGCGATTAGCTTCCGCCAGTCGGTCTCGGTGGACTCGTACCCCCAGGTGTCGGCGAACGCCTTGATCTGGTCGGCGTTCCGCGCGCACGCGGCCTTGAGGACGACCCGGTGCTCGGACGGGAAGAACTGCCCGACCTGCTTGTACGCGTTCGAATGAGCCCGGCCCATGAACCCGTACCCGATCATCCCGACCCGCAACTCTTTCTTCGCCATTGGGAGAGCCTCCGTGGGGCAAGATCGCCGCAGATATAAGAGAGCCGCACGATAAACGCAGAGAAAGCCACGATCAAGACTCTCAATCTACGATTACCGGCGGACGCGACCGTTTCCGGTCGGTCGAGAACGCCAACCGCTTGACCCGAGGCTTCGGCCCGAAGTCGAGCAGTAACCCGACCTCGGCCGAAGAAGCCTTGAGATAGTTCAGGAGCTGGGCCTCGTGGGCCGGGCAGAACTCGTCCGCCGCCTTGAGTTCCAGGATGACCTTCCGTTCGACGAAGACGTCCGCCTCGAATTCGCCGACCGGCTGCCCGCGGAAATACACCGGCAACTTCGCCTCGGGCTCGGCCTCGAGACCCGCCGCACGAAGCGCGATCACCAGCGCCCGATGATAGACGCTCTCCAGAAACCCGAATCCGAGTTCGTTGTAGACCTCGAAGAAGACCCCGATGATCCGTTCGGTCAGCTCGCGGTGCGGGAACACGACGGGGTCGAACTGGGTCATGTGCGGGCTCGCCGGCTAGGGGTTAATAATTCTTGTCTCTATCATCTCTCTTATTCTTATCGTGTCTTTATTCTGCGTTTATCGTGCGGCTCCTCTTTGGCTGTTATTTCTTCTCCGCGAAGTGGTCATGGACCTCCTTCGCGATCTTTGCCAGCAGGACCTGGCCGGCGTTGTCGACCGCCCACCGCTGGTCCTCGTTCTCGTTCGTCAAAACGCACAGGGCGACCGGGCCGGACTTGCCGGACTTGAGGTAGATGATCCCCGCGTCGGTGCGGGCGTTGTTCACGGCCCCGGTCTTGTGCGCCAGCTCCACGGCAGGGGGCAAGAACCGGCGGAACATGTCCTTGTCCTCGCATTTCTTCAGGTGGGCCACCATCTCTTTGCACGCCTCCGGCGACGCCACCTTGCCGGCGTCGATCAGTTCCAACACCCGGACCATCTCGCGGGCGGTGGTCGAGCCGAGGCCGTACTTCTTCGTCCGGTCCGGGTCGACGCTCGTCGTGCTCCCCTTGAATACCTTCGCGTTGATCCGGGTATTCTTCAGCCCGAGCGTCTCCATCCGGACGTTCGTGGCCGGGATGCCAATCTTGTCGAGGACCAGGTTCGTGGCGGTGTTATCCGAGAACGCGATCATCAGTCGGACGGCGTCCCGGAGCGGGAACGTGGCCCCGTCGGAGAAGTGCTGGGTGAGGACCCCGCTGCCGGGCACCTTGTCCTCTTTCGTGAGCGTGAGCGTGGCGTCGAACTTCACCTTCCCCTCGGCCGCCTGCCAGTACGTCTCGACCATGATCGGGAGCTTGATCAGGCTGGCCGTCGGCATCACCTCGTCGGCGTTCAGGTAGAACTCGTCGCCGGTCGTCAGGTGCTTCACCGCCACCGCCACCTTGCCCTTGTGATCCTTGGCCAGGGCGGTGATGCGGGTTTCGAGATCCGCGGCGGACACCCCCCGGGGGACCGCCAGGAGAAGACAAAGCCCGAGGGCGAGTCGCGGCGTAAGACGCATGACGGTCCCCGATTCGTGGAACGGTGATGGTGACAGGCGAACACGGGTGGCAGCGTCCCGAAGGCGGAGCCACGCGACCCGACCGGACGGCAGGTGGGAGGATGCGGGAGTTGTACCAGCTGTCCGGTGGGTGGCGAGTGTCGGACGCGGAACCACCGGATCGCGGAACGTCGGCCCGCTTCCCCACACCGCGATCCGGACGCTACGGGTCTTGACACCCGGCGACCCGTCGGGGACCATTCGACACGCCGCGGGGCGGTCCCAAGCACGACAGCGGACCCGTTCTCCGGAGCGGGAATACTGTCGCCCCGGGGTTACCCCGGGGGCCTTGTACCACCTGAGCCGATGGGCGCGCGACAGTCCGGGCGCTACCACGCCCCATTTGTCGCGCCGGACGGGACTCGTTGGGCCGCCCCGCGGTTTTCTCTCGGACGGATCGTGCCGCAACCCCCTCACCATGCCGACTTTCGATACCGCGCGGTTCCTGTCCAGCCTGGCCGGCGCTTTCCTGGCCGGCGTGTGGACGGCCACCGCCCTCCGGGCGGCCCTGAAGGCCGCGACCGCCGACCGGCCGGTCCAGGTGCCCGGCCTGATCCCCCGTCTCCTCGCGAAATATCCCCAACCTCCAGAATTCGGGGCACTATCTGGGTTCCTGGCGTTCGACCCCGGGATGACGCGGGCACTGAACCGCCTGACCGGCCGGCCCAATCCCAATCCCCGACGGCGAACGCGCCCGATCCGTCCCCAGGTCATGGGCCAACCGCCCGCGAGGCTCGGCCCGCTGTCGATCCCCCCGCTCGCCACCGAAACGGCCCTCGCGACCTGGCTCGGGCTGTCTGACGGCAAACTCCGGTGGTACGCCGACCTCACCGGGCGGAACCGGAAACACCCGGCCGGCCCGCTCCGCCACTACCGGTATCGCTGGGTTCCGAAGCGGCGCGGGCCGGCCCGCCTGCTCGAAATCCCGAAGCCCGGGTTGAAGCAGATCCAGCGGAAGGTGCTCGACGAGATCCTGGCCAAGATCCCGTTGCACTCCTCCACCCACGGCTTCCGGTCCGGCCACTCGATCGTCACGAACGCCGTCCCGCACTGCGGCAAGCGGATCGTCCTCCGGTTCGACTTCGCCGACTTCTTCCCGTCCGTCCCGGTCGCCCGCGTGGTCCGCATCTTTCGCACGGTCGGGTATCCGGAAACAGTCGCCCGGCTGCTCGCGGGACTGTGTACCACGTGTCTCCCAGCCGACGGGTGGGCGGCCCGCCCGAATCCGCCCGGGGACGGGTCCGACCACTCGACGTGGCAGCGGCTCGCGGCCCGGCACCTTCCACAAGGGGCGCCCACTTCCCCCGCTCTGGCCAACCTCGCCGCCTTCCGCCTCGACCGCCGGCTCGCGAAGCTCGCGGCTACCGTCGGGGCCGATTACACCCGCTACGCCGACGACCTCACCTTCTCCGGCGGCGACGAGCTCGCCCGCCGGGTGAAGCGGTTCGCGGCGGCGGTCGCCGTCGTGAGCGGGGAGGAAGGCTTCACCCTGAACTACCGCAAGATTCGGGTGATGCGGCGGGGCGGGCGGCAGCACGTCACCGGCGTGGTCGTGAACGCCCGACCGAACGTCCCGCGGGCCGAATTCGACCGGCTGAAGGCGATCCTGACCAACTGCGCCCGGCACGCCCCGGGGTCGCAGAACCGGGAGAACCGGCCCGACTTCCGGGCCCACCTCGCCGGGAAAGTGTCGCACGTCTCGGCGGTGAACCCGACCCGCGGTCGCAAGTTGCGGGCGATCTTCGACCGCATCCAGTGGGAAGTGCCCGGCCCCGGTGGGACCGAACCGGCCCCCGCGCCGACCTGACGGACCGGGCACTTTTCCGGTCCGACCGGCTTCGCGTGAATAGGCGGCGGGCCGGTCGCGTCTCAACCGGGGAGAGTCGAGAGGCCGACCCGACGGCCGGGCGAAGGTCGCCCGGCCGCGGTCCGGATCAGCTCTCTCACGCTGAGGAACGATCACGATGGTTCGGAAGTTGACCCGGTTCTCCCTGGTCGCCGCCCTCGGGGCGGCGGTCGCCACCCAGTCCGTCGGCCCGGGCCTCTCGGCCGACGACAAGAAGAGCGACGAGGTGCCCGCCATCAAGGAAATCATGTCGACCGGCCATAAAGGGGACGACGCCCTCTATGCCAAGATCACGAAGTCGTACAAGGACGGTAAGTGGGAGGACGCCCAAAAAGCCGCGAAGACGCTGGCCGACAACGGCGCCGCCCTCGGCAAGAACACCCCGAAGCGCGGCGAGGTGAAGTCGTGGGAGGCACTGGCCAAGAAATACGCCGATAACACGAAGGCGGTCGCCGACGCGACCGAGAAGAAGGACGCGAACGCCACGAAGACCGCCCTCGGGGCCATCGGGGCCTCGTGCAAGGCGTGCCACACGGCCCACAAGGGGAAGTAACCCCCGAACGACTCCGCCCGCCCGGCGACGTGCCGGGCGGTTTCGTTTTCCGGGAACCGGCAGCCCGCCCAGGGTTCCCGCTCTGGTCTGGGCGGGCGGTTGGCGGACTTCGGATTTCGTCGCCGCCCGGTGGTTGCGGTTGACCCGTCCTTTCATCGCATGCTACCCTCCCCGCCCGTCGCCGCTAGCGATCGCCCGTGTTTTTCACCAGGAAGGTGCCCCGTGGGTCCCACTACCGACCGCCTGTCGCTCGCGAACAGACTGGAAACCACCCTCCCGCCGGTCATCGTCGCCGTCCCGGCCGCCGCCCCGCTCCGGGTCTGGTGGACGAGTACCACAGTCCTCGTCGCCCTCGTTTTGCTCGGGATCGGGGTCCGGTCGGTCGCACTGGCCAGGGACCGGAACCTCTGGATCGACGAGGCCATGTTGGCCCTGAACCTCGTCGACCGGGCCCCCGCCCAGCTGCTCGAACCGCTCGACTGGAACCAGGGCGCGCCGGTCGGGTTCCTGCTCCTCGTGAAGGGCGCGATCACCCAGTTCGGGGCGTCCGAAGTGGGGCTGAGGCTCGTCCCGTTCGTCAGCTCCCTTCTCGGCCTGGCCGCCTTCGCCCTGCTGGCCGTCAAGCTCCTCCCCCGGCCGGCGGCCGTGCTCGCGGTCGCCCTCACGGCCGTATCGCCGTACCTCATGAGTTACGCGGCGGAGTGTAAGCAGTACGCCTCCGACGCGGCCACCACCGCCGGCCTGTTCGCCCTCTCGGCCGGGTTGTTGCGGGGTGAAACCGGCACCCGCCGGTGGGTCGGCCTCGGGATCGGTGGGGCGGCGGCGGTGTGGTTCTCGCACCCGGCGGTGTTTGTGCTGGGCGGCATCGGGACGGCGATCCTCCTCGAAGCGGGATTGAAGAAGGACCGCGCGAGACTCCTGGCCGCGGGCGGAACGGTCGGTTTCTGGCTGCTCAGTTTCGCGGCATGCTACTTCCTGTTCCTGCGGCAGCTCGGCGGGAACCAGTACCTGCTCGACTACTGGGACGGCCACTTCCTGCCGCTCCCGCCGAAGTCGCCCGGCGACCTGGCCTGGCTGGCCGACCACTACTTCTCCCCGTTCGGCTACCCGGGCGGGCTCGGCGGGACGGAGATCCGGGCCGGCGGGATCGCCGGGGTGCTGTTCGTCGTCGGGGTGTGGGGGATGTGGAAGGAGCGGTGGGTGGTCGCTGCCGCGGTCGTGCTCCCGGCCGCGTTCGCCCTCCTCGCCTCCGGCCTGCACAAATACCCGTTCGCCGGCCGGCTGCTCCTCTTCCTGGTCCCGCTCATGATGCTCGGGGTCGCCCGCGGGGCGTGGGCCGTCGGGGCCGCCCTCCGGGGCACCCAGCCGCTCGCCGCGGCCGCCTTCCTCGTGGTGCTGGGCGCCGCCCCGTGTTTGGAGGCGTACCAGGAGCTCCGTAAGCCGCTGCGGTACGAGCAGGTCGACCCGATGCTGGCCCAGGTCCGTGAGAACTGGAAGCCGGGCGACCGGATGTACGTCTACTACGGGGCCGTGCCGGCGTTCAAGTTTTACACCCGCGACAACCCGTTCCCCGCCGACGCGGTCGTCCTGGGCACCGAAGCCCGGGCGAAGCGGGCCGAATACCAGGCGCAGCTGACACAGTTGAAGGGGTCGCCCCGGGTCTGGCTGGTGTTCAGCCACCGGCACCGGGGTGAAGAGGCGGTCATCCGGGCCTACGCCGAGGGGATGGGCCGTTGCGAGAAGGTGGTGACGGCCCCCGGCGCAGCTGCCTGCCTGTTCGACTTCACGGCCGCCCCCGGGTCGGCCGTGAGCGGCGACACCTCCCCCACCACGGACCGGACCGCGGGCTCGGCTGGGATCACCCGGGGCGGGGACCGGTGACCGTGTACTGGCTGTGCGGTGGGAAAGGGCGACCGGGGCCGTTTGGACAGGCACCGGCCGCTTGATCCCGGCCGCCGACCCGGGTATGGTTCAAGGAAGCGACTTTCATCGCCCCCGATGCGCGCATTTCCCTGAACCCGGGCGGGCAGCTATGATACGCAAATCCTACCGGCGGCTCTTCGGCGCCGGGCTCGTCGCCGCGGCCCTTGCCGCGGCGGCCGGCGTTCCGGCGACCCTCGCACAAGACGACCGCGGCCGGCAAGCGGGCGAGCGGCGGGTCGACCCGATCGACCTCCCGCTCGACAAGCCGGGGGTGTGGACCCTGCACTTCCGGTACAAGCCGCCGCGGATCACGACCGTCGACGGGTTCGACGCCAAGGGCAAGCCGGCCAAGCAGACCGTTTGGTACATGTGGTATCAGGTGTTCAACCGGTCCGGCGAACCGGTGTACTTCATCCCCGAGTTCGAGCTGGTTACGAAGGACCTGAACACCACCCACCTGGACGAACCGCAGCCGTACATCTTCGAGCAGGTCAAGAAGTTCGAGGACCGGACGATCATCAAGGAGAAGCCCAACGGGGAGCTGAACCTGCTGAGCACCATCGAGATCTCGCGCCGCCCGATCCCGGCGACCAAGCCCGATGGCTTCCCCAAGCTGGTGTCCGGGCTCGCGGTCTGGACGGACATGGCCGATAAGGCCCCGAAGACGAACCGGTTCAGCGTGTACGTCACCGGGCTGTCGAACGGCGTGGCGTCCGAGCAGACCAAGCCGATCCCGCCGAAGAACGAGGTGGTCACGCTCATCAAGAAGAAGACGCTCCGGATCGACTTCATCCGCCCGACCGACGACAACCGCCAGGCGATCACCGACATCCGCCCGGACGACGAGAACGGTCCGTCCGAGACGTGGGTATACCGGACCCGGACCTCGACCATCCTGAAGTCGAAGGTGGCCGGGCCGGCGGCCCCGGAAGAAGAGAAGAAAAAAGCGGACTGACCCGCCTCCCTTAGGCGATGCTCAACGATAACTTGACCCATCGGCTGCAGCGCCGGAAGGTTCCGCCCCTGTGGAACCACACCCACACGAACAAGCCGCTTACACACCTTGCAAAAGGGGTCAAGTTATCGTTGAGCATCGCCTTAGCCGCGAGTTGGGGGACACTGGCTTCGTCTCTTTGGCCTTAACTTGACCGACTTCTTTGCGGACTCTTCCTTTGTCGTGGAGCTGGAGAAGGATCTATCGCTGAAGTATTGCTGCTCGGTAACGCTTCAGCCTTTTGAAGTGGTCTTCTCTGGGAGCGGGGGTCGGGTCCCTGTTGCTGCGTAGGCCCGGAGGGCCTGAACGGTGATCTCCAGGGGTCCGGGTCCCACTGCTTCAGGGTCCGATAGATGCTCATCAACACGGCCCGGGTCTGAGCCCCGGCCGCACTCCGGTTCCCGTAACTCGCCTTCCGCATCAGGACCGCCGCCCGGAGCGTCCGCTCGGTATGGTTGTTATCCGCCGGCACCCCCTCGAACTCCACGAACGTGAGCAACCACTCTCCCGATTTCACCGCACCGAGGGAACCCCAACCGGCGGGTAGATCACCTCACGCCGAACGCCTTAGAGGATGGGACACCGTCGATGGGTTGAATGGCACTTCCGTGCCTGAATGCTATACAGTTTCGGTCTTTGTATCGCCCGACTTATTTTGCCCTGTGCTCAGCAATGCGGCCCGTCCGATCGTGCGAGGGCGCGTCATGAGCGGGAAGAC
>JAQGHQ010000152.1 GCA_028288765.1 Gemmataceae bacterium
TGACGTTCGGGTCGGCCCCGCCGCCGGGGCCCTTGTACGACGGGCCGACGGACCGGGCCATCATCCGGCGGATGCTGGCGACCGGCGAGTCGGTGTCCGCGGGCCCGGTGCATGGAGCTCCGGGAGATGCCAAAGCCGGCCAGAATGTTGGACGGTCAGCAAATGTGAAACGGGGCACCCGGCGCTGCACCTGACGGCGGGCTCAAAGCCGCCCGCCGTCAGGTGAGCTTTTTGTTCGGCCATCGGAGGCGTAGCTGATGGAGAGGTCGGCGAACCCGCTCCTGCCTCTCTGGTCTGATCTCGACCGGTTGTTGCTTCGGGAGTGGCAGTGTTGGCCGTGGGAGTCTGCAAACCCGGAGGTCCATGCCGCCTGGGAGCGGCTGACCCAGCCCGACAATTTGGCCGCGCTGGAGAGCTGGGCACGGGGCGTGGAGTCATTCAACGAGTACGCCAAAGGCATGACGCTCCGCGCGCTCACCGAGTGCCGATCGCGGGCAACCAAGCCAGCCGAACCCGCTGCTGCACCTGACCGGCGGGGCGGATAGGCTTTCTGGGAAGCATCGCTCGCCGAGCCCCGCCGGCAGGTGAGCAAGTTGTTCGGCCAGTGGAGTGTGCGCGGGATGCAGCGACTCTTGACCCGCATGGCATTGGGCCTCCACATCGCCGCGTTCGCCGTTGCCTGCGTGGTCGCATCGCCCTTGATCCTGTTCCGCTTCGGCGTGTTCGCGGTTCGGGATTGGATCGAGGAGCGATGGCCGGACAGCGAGCGAGCACGGTCGGTAAGTTTCTGGTTCGGGCTGTTGGCTCCGGTAGCGTTCTTGGTCGTCCTCGCAATCGTCCTCGGATTCGTCATTGCCAAGGTCCGCGAGCTCAAGCAGACCGAACCCGCCGCTGCACCGGACCCGGCCCACGGGTCGGCTTCGGGGAATTCATAGCCCACCGCGCGGGCCGGGCTGGTGAGCTTGATGTTCGGCCACCGGAGCAACGAACCGGGAGTCTGGGGCGTGTGTCGCTACTTCTACCATTTGGTGAGGGCGGCGTAGCCCTCACAGAACTGATGGCGAGCCAGCGACCACGACCGAGCAACGGCCATGAAAGAACGGACGACCAGAGAACTGATTGAGGCTCTTGGGGAGGATGTGAGTCGGTGCCACCGAGAACTTATCGCGTCGATTGACGCAGGTGAACGAGACCCCAACGGCGACGTCCACGCCAACTACGAGTACCACGCCCGCCAACTCATCCGCGCCATCTTCGCGTTCATCGAGGCGGTAACCTTTTCGGTGAAGGTCAAGGCTGCCGAGTACGCCCTCCGGCACAAGCGCCCCATCACGGATGCGGAGCGATTCTTCGCGGTCGATATCGAACACATGCTGTCGGACAGGGGGGAAATAGTCGAGCGGCCGGCGCACATCAGGCTCGGCGACAACATCCGATTTGCGTTTGCCCTACAGGAGAAGGCTCTCGGCGTGGCCAAACAGTTCGATCCGTCGATCGAGTGGTGGTCGTGCCTCAAGTCGTCGATCAAGGTCCGGGACAGGCTGACGCACCCGAAGTTCCCGGGTGACATCGACGTGTCAGGCGACGAGATAGTAACCGCCCTCAAGGCCTACAAAGGCTTCAGCAATCAGGCGATGCTGTACGCGGAGCTGCGGGACGACAAGAAGCGAGCCAAGCGGAAGGGGCGGGCTGACGTTGTGAAGCCCACAGGCGGAAAAGGCGAAGCCGCCGACTCGACACGTGGGGAAGAGAGGTAGCCAGGCCGAACCATGTGCTGCACCTGACCCGGCCCGCTGCATGGTTTTCGAGCGTGTAGTCGCCCGCGCGGACCGGGCCGGTGAGCTTTTTGTTCGGCGACAGGAGGATGACCGGGTGGTGAAGCGCATGTCATTTCCGGTGATGCTCGTCACGGCCTTCTGTGCCGGATGCGGTGGCAACTCCAAACCGACCAACTTGCCGCCGAACCCCACCCTTTCGCCGAACGCGCCGCCAGACCAGCCGGTCGATGTGAAGGGCAAGGCCCAGGCTGAGGAGTATCGTGTCGCCATTGCCCCGTATGTCGAGCAGGGGCGGAGGACGTATCCGGACGTCAAGAAGCGGTATCTCGCCGGCCTACCCGCGGGACACCACTTCTTCGCGGTCACCAGTCTCCGCGATGGGTCTGGCACCTCCGAGCAGGTGTTCGTCGCGGTAGCGGAGATCAAGGGCGACCACATCACGGGCCGCATCGCAAGCGACATCATCGGGGTCAAGGGGTTCAAGAACGGCGACCCGTACACCTTCCCGGAGGGCGAACTGGTGGACTGGCTCATCACCCGTCCCGATGGGAGCGAGGAAGGCAACGTGGTAGGGAAGTTTTTGGATGAGTGGCAGAAGACACACCCGCGTAAGTAGTCGGCGGCTGGCAGTGGCAATCGTGCCGAACCCGCCGCTGCACCGGACCCGGCCGCGGGGTGCGTTTCTGGAAACTCGTAGCTCACCGACGCGGCCGGGCCGGTGAGCTTGATGTTCGGCGGCGGGTTGCAGGGCTGGCGAAGTTGCGGCGGGTACTGTTCATCTGCGAGGCGCTCTGCCCATGCGGTACGAGAAACTCTCCAACGCTCCCCAGCCTGCCGTAGAAGACTTGGCTTTCCTCTACCACGACGATGGCAACCCGGTGCGAGACCATTTCGTCTGCTACCGCGTGAGCGAAGACGGCGAGCCACTCCGGTATGTTGTTGCTTCCATGGCGTCGGAGGACACGGACTTTTACGACTACCGCGGCGCATCCCCCGAGGAGCGTGGCCTCCAGATTCATTCGATCTACCGCGTCCACGGCTCCGAGAAAGCGATGGGCTACGACCAGCACCACATCGTCCTCTGCTTCGCGGACAAGAGCATCGAGTTCACGGGCCTATCGTTCGGGATCAGCGAGCCGATCGCAGGCAGCAGCGCCGTGTCCGTTCTGATGGAATACATCCGGCAGACTGGCGTGGGCAGATAGCGCCGAACCAGATGCTGCGCCTGATCCGGCCCGCATTTCGGCTTTCCCAGATCCGTAGCTCACCGAGCGGGCCGGGCAGGTGAGCATGTTGTTCGGCGGCGACGGGGCGTTACTCGAAAGGTGATACTGTGGCAGAAGCAAAGCGGCTGCGAATGGGCACCGATAGCCCCTCTCCATCGACGGGCGAGGAGAACGAGCGGATCGAGGTGCTTCGTGCGACCGTCAAGAAGTACCTGCCTGACTTCGCCCGCGGTGTCGCCGAAATCGCTGCCACGGGCGATAAGGACAGCACGATGGTCCTCCACCAAGACGCATTCGCGGCTGGCTATGATGACGATGAGTACATGCTGCTCGGGATGGCCGTGAAGTACGCGGGGCTGCACGGGATATCGGTCACGGTGATCGGCAAAAATCACGAGACCTTCTGAGCCACGTCCGGGACTCGCGCGCCATGCAATCAGCAGCAATGCGTCTGAAGGTCGTGTACAAGGTGACGTACCCGAACGGGAAAATCTACGTCGGCCAGGACGTGACCGACAGTATCAACTACTTCGGTAGCGCGTCGAACGCCCTGATCTCGGCCGACTTCACGAGGGAGCAGCGGCGGGACTTCATCATCCGCAAGGAGATCCACTGGGAGTCGGACACGGCAACCGACCAGGAGGTCACTGCCATTGAGTTCGAGTTCATCCGGTTGCTCCGCGCCAACGACCCGGCCATCGGGTACAACCGCCGGCCGCGGTTCGTGCCCGAGGAGCCAAGGCAGGCCGCCCCAGGAACGTCCTCTGAGGGCAACCGTTGTTAGCCCTGCTCGAAATCGTCTCGAACGGCTCCCGGCGCGTACCCTCCACGCCTACCGCCGGTTCTCACCTCGGGCCCTGCCCTCCACTGGACCTCATTCGACCCCGAGTCTCACCCCCGATCTCAGGCTCGCCGCCCGACGCTTCAACGACCGCTCCAGCTGGGCCCGGATCTTCGCCTCATATTCCATCCCATACACCAGCTGCAGTGGCGATCATGTTCAGGTATCGGCTCGCTGAATAACCGATGGCTGAGCCCGCGCGTCACTCCGCGATGGGCACGTCGAACAGGACAGGGCGGTCGGAGGTGAAGGACGCCCGGACCCGGGCGGCGAGGTCGTCCGGGTCGGTGACGCGGTGGGCCTCAACGCCGAACGCGCGGGCGAGACCGACGAAGTCGACCGGCGGGCTGTCGAGGGTCATCCCGGGGCATAATGGCGACCGCAGGCCGGGCATGTCGAGCACGTCGCCGCACACCTGGAGGATCTTGTAACGCGCGTTATTGCACACCACGAACGTCACCGGAATCCGGCCCCGGGCGGCGGTCCAGAGCCCCTGGATGCCGTACACCGACGAGCCGTCGCCCAGGAGCGCCAGCACCGGGCGGGCGGGCCACGCCAGCTTCACGCCGAGGGCACACCCGATACCCCACCCGAGCGCCCAACCCCGATGGGCGAAAGACCCCGCCGGGTCTTTCAGTGCTCCCAGCTTCTCGAAGACATTGTGATGCGTGGTCGGCGCCTCCTCGACCACCACGACGTCCGGCGGCAATACGTCGGCGAGCGCTCCCATCAGTGCGAGTGAGGTCATCGGCCGGGCATTTCGCTGGTGGGCGATCTTGTCCCGGAATGACGCCTGGTCCGACTCGCGGTGGGTCGCGTATTGCTGCCCGCGTGCCGCCGCGGCGGCGAGGTTGTCCGCCGTGAGCCGCCGGTCCACTTCCCAGACCATCTCCGCCAGGCCGGCTTTCGGGTCGCCGATCAGCCCGACCTCGACCGGGAAGTTCTTCCCGACCTGTGCGGGATCGCAATCGAGGTGAACGACCTTCAAGGACTCCGGGAGCGGGCGCGTGGGCTCCTGATGGATGTAGAGCCTGAGCAGGTTCATCCCCACGACGAACGCGAGATCGAACCCGGCCAGCTTCTCCCGCACCTCGGGCGCCCAGAGCGGGAGTGGGCCGCCGGAGAGCGGGTGGTCGGTCGGGAAGGGGAGCCGGCCGCGCGACGTCCCGCTCTCGTGGAACACCACCGCCCCGAGCGTCTCCGCCAGCGACACGAGTTCGCGGACTGCCCCGGACTCGGTCACCCGGCTCCCGGCGAGGATCACGGGATTCGAGGCATTCGCGAGGGCCTGCGCGGCCTGCTGGAGTGGTTCGCGGGGCGGCCGGATGCGGCGGTCCGGTAGCCACGGCGGCGAAAGATCGAGCCCTTCGGCCGCGGCCATCTGGACGTCGAGCGGAAGCGACAGGAACACCGGCCCGGTCGGCGGGGTGAGAGCCACCTGGACCGCCCGGCGCGTCGCGTTCGGCAGGTCCTGCACGCGGGTCACCTCGGCCGCCCACTTCATGAGCGGCCGGGCCATCTCGACGAGCGGACCGGCGAGAACCGGTTCGTCAAACCTCATCCGGGTGTCCTGTTGCCCGGCGGTGACGAGGAGCGGGGTGCCGGCGGCGTGGGCGTTGAAGAGCATCCCCATCGCGTTCCCGAGCCCGCAGGCGGTATGCAGGTTCACCACCCCGACCCGCCCGGACGCCATCGCGTACCCGTCCGCGGCGGCGACCACGGGAATCTCGTGCAGCCCGAAGACGTACCGAAACCGTGAGTCCCGGCCGAGTGCATCATTCAGCGGGAGTTCCGTGGTGCCGGGGTTCCCGAAGATGTGTGTGACCCCGGCCCCGGCCAGCACTTCGAGAAACGCCTGAATGCCGGTCACGAGAGACCCCCGAACCCGTCGTGTGCGGGACCCAAACGCGATCGCCCGCAATCAGGTATACCGACGCCCTGAACCCACGAAAACTGGCGCCTTCGCGCTAAAGCCCATGACCGGGCCGGTTCACACATCGGTCGTCTCTCCGCGGTCGGGGATGCCCACGTCGGCGAATCCCGCTCCCTGCAACCCGGCGGCCAGAGCCGCGGCGCGGTCGGGCTCTCCATGCACGAGACGGGCCCGGCTCGTCCGTCCGGCCAGCGGCCCGAGCATTCGCAAGAGGTCCTTGTGGTCGGCGTGGCTCGATAGCCCGTTCAGCACCACGACCTCGGCCTTGACGGGACAGACGCGGCCCAGCACCCGCACCTCCTTCCGCCCTTCGACCAGGCGGCGGCCGAGGGTGTCCGCCGCCTGGTATCCGGCGATCAGGACCGTGTTCCGGGGGTCCGGGAGGTTGTGCTTCAGGTGGTGGAGGACCCGCCCGGATTCGCACATCCCGCTCGCGGCGATGATCACACACGGCTCCGCCAGGCGGTTCAGCTCGACACTCTCGTGGACCGACTCGACGTACCGGACGTGGCGCGTGCCGAACAGGTCGGCGTCCCGGGCGAGCAGGGCCAGCGTCTCCTCGTTGAAGCACTCCGGGTGGGCCCGGAAGACCTCGGTCGCCCGGGTCGCCATCGGGCTGTCGACATAGACCGGGATGTCCGGCAGTTTCCCGGTGGTTATCAGCTGGTGGAGGAAGTAGACCACGGTTTGAGTCCGGCCGACGGCGAAGGCCGGGATGATGACCTTCCCGCCGCGGTCGGCCGTCCGCCGGACCACCGCCCCGAGTTGCTCGGCGGTCTCGTCCACCGGTTCGTGGACGTGCCCGCCGTAGGTACACTCGCTGATCAGCAGGTCGCACTCCGGGACCGGTTCCGGGGGGCGGAGGATCGGCAGGCCCGGCCGGCCCAGGTCGCCGGTGAACGTCAGCCGGCGCTCGCCCGCCGGGGCGTCGATCCGCAGGTTGATCATCGCCGACCCGAGCAGGTGGCCGGCGTCCGTGAACCTCGCCTCCAACCCGTGGCCGACGGACACCGCGGCCCCGTACCGGACCGCCTGGAGCCGGTGGAGCGTCCGGTACACGTCCCGGCTGTCGTACAGGGGCTGGATGACGGTCTCGTCGGGCCCGTGGCTACGGTTCAGGTACGCCGCGTCCTCTTCCTGGATCTTGGCGGCGTCGCCGAGCATGACCGCGGCCAGGGCCCGGGTGGCCGGGGTGCAGTAGATCGGGCCGGCGAACCCCCGCCGGACGAGGTTCGGCAGGTTCCCGCAGTGGTCGATGTGGGCGTGGCTGAGGATGACGGCGTCGACGTCCTTGGCCCGGAACGGGAGGTCCCGGTTGCGGTGGAAGCTCTCGGCCCGGTGGCCCTGGAACAGCCCGCAATCCAGAAGGACGAGCTTGCCGCCGGCGGACACCTGGTGCATCGACCCGGTGACCGTGCGGGCCGCCCCCCAGAAGGTGACCGTGGGACGAGCGGGGGGGCTGTCGGCCTTGGCCATTGGTAAACGGGGTGTGGGAGGGGAAGGGGGATCGGGCCGGCTTGTCAGTAGGGGCCCTTCGGCTCAGTGTATCAGTCTGCTTTGTTTGGTGATGTCACCACCCCGCCGGCCGCGTCGCACAGCTGCCGCGCCTGCTCCTCGGTCGGGGCCTCCGCGATCACCCGGACCACCGGCTCGGTGTTGCTCCCGCGGACGTGCAGCCACCAGTCCGCCCCGTCGAGTCGCAGGCCGTCGGTACGGTCCACGTGGGCGTCCGGCCACCGGCGTTCGAGGGCGTCGAGTGCGCTTGGCAACTGGTCCCGGGACACGGTGTACTTCGTCTTCAGCATCGCGTAGCGTGGGAGTTCAGCCACCAGCTGGCTGAACGATTTCCCCTCCTCGGCCATCAGGCTGAGGATCAACGCCATGCCGACGAACGGGTCGCGGACCCACCCGACCCGCGGGTCGATCACCCCGCCGTTCCCCTCCCCCCCGATCACCGCCCCGACCTCGCGCATCCGCCCGACCACGTTGGCCTCGCCCACGGCCGCCCGAAAACACTCGCACCCGGCCGCCCGGGCCACGTCGGCCACCATCCGCGACGTGGACATGTTGATCACCACCGGTCCCCGCTCCTGCCGCAGCCGGTATTTCACCGCCAGGGCGAGGGTCACCTCCTCACTCGCACACGTCCCTGCTTCGTCGATCAGCGCGAGACGATCCGCGTCCGGGTCGAGTACGAACCCGACCACCGACTCGGTCTGCTTCACCCACGGGGCCACGTCGGCGAGATGCGCGGGGACCGGTTCGGGCTCGTGGGCGAACAGGCCCGTGGGTTCGCATTCGTGCTGCACCACCTCGCAGCCGAGGTCCGCGAGCAGCTTGGCGCCGAGCGGGCCGCCGGCCCCGGCGTTCGCGTCGAGGAAGACCCGGAACCCGCACCCGGCGACCCGCGCCACACTGACCTGATCGAGCACGGCTTTCGCGTGTTCCTCCTGCACGTCCGGGGGTACGCGGGTCGCGCCGATTCCGTCCCACCCGGCCCGGCGGAAATCGCCGCTCTCGTACAGCCCGCGGACGACGGCGCCATTCTCCGCCGACAACACGGCCCCGTCCGGCCCGAACATCTTCAGCCCGTTCCACGGCGCGGGGTTGTGGCTGGCGGTGATCTGGATCGCCCCGGCGGCGTTGAGGAACCGCACGGCGAACCCGCACGTCGGGGTCGGGGTGATGCCGATGTCCTCGACGGTGCAGCCGGCCCCGAGGAGGCCGGAAATGACCGCGTGGCGGAGCATCCCCCCGCTCGGCCGGCCGTCCCGCGAGAGGAGCACCTTCCCGCCCCCGACAGACCCGCCGAACGCGCCGGCGAACCGGGCCGCGGCCTCGGCCGTCAGGCCCCGGCCGACGATCCCCCGAATGCCGGACACGGACACGATCAGGTCGCCGGGCGGTACGCCCATGACCGGTTCCTTTCACCCGCGGTGGCGGGGATAGGGACATGCGGACGACACGGGGTCCGGGGCGGATGAATCGGGATCGACGAACTCTCGACGGGACACCAGGACCTGCAGAATTTCACCCGATTGAAATCGCGTTCATCCTGTTATCCGGTCGAAATAGGTCTCGATCGATCGGCTTGCACCCGGCGAACCCCTCTGGCCGGTTGTACGCCGTCCGGGGCGATTGCCCAGCGTGGCGGGCCGGCGCGGCGGACGCTAATCTGTGTGCATGCCGACCGTTCACCTCCGGATCAACGACACAGCGACGGCCAAGCCGACCCCGGTACGGCTCCGCATTTCCGGCCCGGACGGGACCTTCTACCCGCCGTTCGGCCGGTTCGCCGAGTTCGCCACCGGGCGGAACGAGGACGTCGGCGGACACCTGCGAGTCGGCCGCGAAAAGTGGTGTTACACCGACGGGTCGTGCGAGATCAAGCTGCCCGCGGGCGTACCCCTGCGGGTGCAAGCCACAAAGGGCCCGGAGTACCGCCCGCTCGACGAAACAGTCACCCTCGGCACCGGGCAAATGGCCCTCCGATTCGCGATCGGGCGGTGGTCGGCCGTCCGGGCGGACGGCTGGCACCCGGGGGACACCCGCTGCCACTTCATCCCACCCCATTCGGCCCTGCTCGAAGCTGCGGCCGAAGACGTCGACGTGGTCAACCTCCTGGCCTCTGCCCAACCACTCCCCAGCCTGGACGGCCGGGTCTACCCCACCGCCCCCCATCTCGCCGCGTTCAGCGGGCAGGCGGCCGCGCTGGAATCGCACGGCCGGCTGGTCGCGATCAACACGCTGAACACCCACCCCGTCCTCGGGCGCGTCGGCCTGCTCTACTCGCACCGCCCGGTGTTCCCCCTGTCGTTCGGCGGCGACGACGACACCGACGACTGGTCGGTCTGCGACTGGTGCGACCAGTGCCACCGCAAGGGGGGCCTGACCGTCTGGACTGATGCGTTCCGCGAGGGGGCGGGCCTCGGTGGTGGGGAAGCCCTGGTCGCGGCCGTACTGGGGAAGATCGACGCCATCGAGTTCGACGCCCACCCCCGGCAGCAAGCGCTTATCCCCTGGGTTTACCGGTTGTGGAACGCCGGGTTTCCGGTCCCGCTCGTCGGCGGGAGCGGGAAAGACAGCAACACGGTGGCGCTCGGCGCGGTGCGGACGTACGCTCGGGTTCCGGCCGGGGAGCCGTTCACGTACAAGGGCTGGATCGAAGCCGTCCGGAAGGGGCGGACGTTCGTGACCAACGGGCCGTTGCTGACGCTCGACGTGGGCGGTCACGGTCCGGGAACGATTGCCGGGGCGCCGGCCGGCCCGCTCACGGTTACGGCGTCGGCCGCGAGTCTACACCCGTTCGAGCGGCTCGACGTGGTCGTGAACGGCGAGGTGGTCGGCAGCACCACCGCGACCGAGGGTGGCGGGTGGGCCGCACGGCTGGAGGTCGTGTGTACCGCCCCCGAGTCCGGGTGGGTGGCGGCCAGGGTGGTCGGGGGGTCGAGCCCATTGCTCCCCCCGGGCGGAATCGCCTTCGCACATACGTCGTGCCTGCCGATCCGGGCCGGCGGGCAACCCCTCCCCCGACGGCCGGCCGACATCGGTCACCTGGCGGCGGCGGTCCGGGGCGTCGGCGAGTGGGCCGAGCAATACGGGCGGTATGCGGTGTCGAGGTGGCGCGACCAGCTGGTCGCCCGGTGCGGCGAGGCACTCCGACAACTAACCCCGGCCGCGCAAGCGGAGGTCCCCGGATGAAGTCGCCCCATCGCCTCTGGCCCCGCGCCCGGGCCGCGGGCCGGCTGTGCCTGCGGTGGGCCCGGACACACCTCCCGCGGCGGGTCGTGGTCACCCTCGGGGTGGCGGCCGGGCTGCTCGCGACGGGGGCGATCGGGTACCGCGTGATCGAGGGCGGCCACTGGTCGTACTTCGACGGGTTCTACATGACCGCGATCACCCTGACCACGATCGGGTACGGGGAGACGCACGATCTGTCCACCGCCGGCCGGGTGTTCACCGTGTTCCTGGCCTTCAGCGGGATCTTCACCCTGACGTACTTCGCCTCGGATCTCATCCGGTCTGTCGTGACCGGGGAGCTGCGGGACGTGATCGGGAGGCAATGGGTGGACGACCAAATCGCCAACCTGAGCGGGCACACGATCGTGTGCGGGTACGGGCGGATGGGCCGGATCGTGTGCGCCGAGCTGGACCGGCAGAACCGGCGGTTCGTGGTCATCGACAACACGCCGGACCTGGTCAAGGACCTGCCGCTCGCCCACGGCCTCCCACTCCCCGGGGACGCGACCACCGATGAATTGCTCCGGAAGGCCGGGGTGGAGCGGGCGAAAGCCCTGATCACCGTGGTCGGGTCGGACTCCGCGAACCTGTACATCACCCTGACCGCCCGGCTGCTCAACCCGAAGCTCCTCATCGTCGCCCGGGCGGAGGAGGAGGAGGCGGAAGCGAAGCTCCGGAAGGTCGGGGCGAACAAGGTGATTTCGCCGTACCTGGCCGGCGGGCACCGGGCCGTCCAGGCGGTCTACCGGCCGACCGTCCTGCACTTCATGGAAATGGCCACCCGGTCAGAGTTTTTGGACCTGCAGATCGAGGAGGTGCGGGTGTCCCCGGGGTGTTCCCTTGTCGGCCGAACGCTCCGTCAAACCCGCATCCACCAGGACCTCGGGGTGATGGTCGTCGGCATCCAGCGGCCGGGCGGGGAACTGGTCTACAACCCCCCCGGGGACGCGGTGGTCGAGCCGGAAGCGATCCTTATCGCCCTCGGCCAGCGGCGCCAGCTCGACCAGCTGGAGAAGCTCGCGGCGCCTGCGGACGGCGAGGGGTGAAGGTCAGCCGAACGTGACGCCTGTCATCCGCACCGCGTCGTGCAGCCGGCGGAGGTACTCGTCCCGGGGGATGTCCACCGCCCCCATCCGCTCCGTGTGCTCGGTCGTCATTTGCACGTCGAACAGGACGTAGCCCCGCTCCCGCAGCCGTTCGACCAGGCTGACGAGCGCGACCTTCGATGCGTCCGTCTTCCGGTGGAACATCGACTCGCCCGCGAACAGCCCGCCGACCGCGACCCCGTAAATCCCGCCGACGAGGTCCTCGCCGAGCCAGACCTCCAGGCTGTGCGCGTGACCGCGGCGGTGCAGTTCGGTGTACCCGGCGATCATCTCGTCGGTCACCCACGTCCCTTCGGGACGGTTTTCCCCGCAGGCCCGGATCACCGCTTCGAAGCACCGGTCCACGGTGGTGCGGAACTTACCCGAGCGTACCGTGCGGGCTAACCGGCGCGAGACGTAAAGGCCGTCTAGTTCGATCACCGCCCGCGGGTCCGGCGACCACCACAACACCGGGTCGCCGTCCGAGAACCACGGAAAGACACCTTCGGCATAGGCCCGCAAGAGGAGCCCGGGAGACAGGTCCCCGCCGACCCCGATCAGCCCTTCCGGGTCGCCGAGTTCGGGGGGGATCCACGGCACGCCGCGGTCCGGCCCGGGCCCGCGGCGGAACGGCCACGACCAGGTCACTTGGTCAGCTTCTCCAGTAACTCCTTCGCCTCGGTTGCCGCTTTCGTCTTGGGGTACTTGGTCACCACGAGCGTGAGCACCGCCTTCGCGTCGGCCGGCTTCCCCTGGTCGATCAGGCCCTTCGCCAGCTTCAGCCGGGCGGCGGCCTTCGTCTCGTCGTCGTCGGCTGGCGGCGGGGTCGGGGCCGGGTCCGGGTCCTTCCCGAATCCCCGCTCGTTCCCCTTTGTAATCCGTACCCACCCGTCCCGCGGGTGGTCGTCGACGGAAATGACGACGTACCCGAGCTTGTGCTTTTTGAAGACCTCGTCCAGGACCTTTTCGAGGGGCTTGTCCGAGCAGGTATACGTGATCGGCTGGTCCGCCGGGACGCCGTCGGCGTACGTCCACAGCACCGGCCGTTCCTCCATCATGTCCACCTGGGCGGCGAACTCCTTCATTGCTTCCCGGAGCGGAACTCCCTTGAACTCGACGGTGATCTTCACCTTGAGCAGTTTGGTGCGGGTCAACTCGGCCGCCCGCGTGTCCGCTGTCGCGCCCGCCGGGGCACCTTTCACACCGGTTTTGGTCGTCGGTTGCGCAGCCACCGGCACCCAAACTGCCGGCGCAAACACGACCGCCGCGAACAACGCGATTCGCATCGTCGTCCCTCTCCCGCTCGAATCCTCGGGTCCGTCCCGAACTGCACTACTGGTAAGACGTTCCGGAGAGTGAAAAGGTTGTCTCCGGGCCGCCTACGCGGGTGGTTCGGAATACCGCTTTCCCATAAGATAACGTGGTTCGCCAAAGACAGTGACGGAATCTTCCCGGACGCCCGCGCGGCGGCCGGACGAGCGAGTGAGGAACGGACGTTGGCTACTGATACGCCACCCCCTGGGGAGCCGGTCGACCCGGCCGGTTTGGCCGCCGCAAACGGTGAGCCGATCGGCGTCCTCGATATCGTCGACGAGTTGCAGAACAGCTACCTCACCTACGCCCAGTCGGTGATCGTCAGCCGGGCACTGCCGGACGTCCGCGACGGGCTCAAACCGTCGCAGCGCCGCATCCTCGTCGCCATGAACGACCTCGGGCTCGGGCCCGCGTCGGCCACGAGCAAGTGCGCCGGGATTATCGGCGAGACGATGAAACGGTATCACCCGCACGGTGATGCGTCCATCTACGATTCGCTCGTCCGGATGGCCCAGGACTGGGTGCTGCGATACCGGCTCATCCACGGGCAGGGGAATTTCGGGTCGATCGCCGGCCTCCCGGCCGCGGCCCACCGGTACACCGAAGCCCGGCTCACCCCCGTCGCGGCCGAACTGCTCGCCGACCTCGACCACGAGACGGTCGACTTCATCGACAACTACGACGGCAAGTACCGCGAACCACTCGTCCTCCCCGCCCGGTTCCCGAACCTGCTGGTGAACGGGGCGGACGGGATCGCGGTCGGGATGGCGACGCACATCCCGCCGCACAACCTGAAGGAGATCTGCGCCGGGCTCGTCATGCTGATCGACAACCCCGACACGAGCCTGGCGGACCTGCTGGACGTCATCCCCGGCCCGGACTTCCCGACCGGCGGGGTCATCATGGGCCGCCAGGGGATCTTCGACGGGTACGCCCGGGGCCGCGGGAAGGTCACTCTCCGGGCCAGGGCCGAGGTGGTCGAGGAGGGGAGGGGCAAGAGCCCGATCATCATCATCCACGAGGTCCCGTTCCAGGTCACCCGGAACCGGCTCCTGGAGACGATCGGCGAACTGGTGAAGGAAGAACGGATCGCCGGGATCAGCGGCATCCGGGACGAGTCGAGCGCCCGGAGCGGGGAGCCGGTCCGGGTCGTCATCGAGCTCAAGCGCGGGGCCGACCCGCATCTCGTCCTGAACCAGCTCTACCAGTTCTCGCCGCTCCAGGACACGATCAGCATCATCCTCCTGGCACTCGTCGACGGCCGGCCGGTCGTGCTGACCCTGAAGGAGATGATGCAGAAGTTCCTGGACCACCGAGTCCAGGTGCTCCGCCGGCGGACCGAATACCTGCTCCGGGAAGCCAAGCGCCGCGGGCACGTCCTCGAAGGCCAGCTGATCGCCATCGCCGACATCGAGGAAGTCATCCGCATCTGCCGCACGTCGCCGAACCGGGCCGAGACCAAGGTCCGGCTCCAGCACATGGAGGTGGCGGCGGGCCTGATGGGGCGGGCCATCGGGCCGGAGGCGTTCACCGCCCTCCAGCGGGAACTCGGGGTGGCGGCCGTCTACCGGATGACCGAACTCCAGGCCGAGGCCGTCGTCCGGCTCCAGCTCGGCCAGCTCGCCGCCCTCGAAAGCGACGAGATCCTGAAGGAGTACACGAAGCTCCGGGAGGACATCCGCGGGTACGAGACGCTCCTCTCCGCCGAGGCGAACATCCTGTCGGTGATCCGGGCCGACCTCGAACACCTGATGACCCGGTACGGCGACGCCCGGAAGACGGAAATCTCCGGCGAGGCCGGGGACGTGGACTACGAGGATCTGATCGAGGACGAGCAGAACGTCGTCACGGTCACGCACGAGGGGTTCGTCAAGCGGATGCCGCTGACCGAATACCGGGTCCAGCACCGGGGCGGGAAGGGCGTGCAGGGCGGGCTGCGGGAGAACGACTTCGTCGAGCACTTCTTTACCGCGTCGACGAAGGAATACCTCCTCTGCTTTACCGATAAGGGGCAGGTGTACTGGCTGAAGGTGTACAAGGTCCCGCAGGCGGCCCGGACCTCGCCCGGCCGGTCGATCGCGAACGTGCTGTCGCTCAAGCCGGAGGAAAAGATCTCCGGCATCATCCCGGTCCGCGAGTTCTGCGAAGGGGCGTACCTCCTGACCGCCACCCGCAAGGGGCTGGTGAAGAAAACCAAGCTGACCGAGTACAGCCGGCCCCGCGCCGGCGGGATCATCGGGATGGCGCTGGAAGACGACGACAAGTTGATCGGGGTGTGCCTGACCCGGCCCGGGGATCAGGTGGTGCTGAGCACCCGGACCGGGATGGCGATCCGGTTCGCCGAGTCCGACGCCCGGCCGATGGGCCGGGCCACGTTCGGGGTGAAGGGGATCAAGCTCGGGGCGGACGACGAGGTGGTCGGGATGGTGGTCGCCGACCCGGACGGGTTCCTCCTGACGGTGTGCGAAAACGGGTACGGTAAGCGGACCCCGTTCGGGGTCAACGAGCAGGGCCCGGGGGTGAACGGCCAGGACTCGGACGAAGACAGCTCCGGGGATGAGGAGGAAGTCGCCCGGGAGCCGGAGACCGCTGCGGGGGACGCCGGGGCCGACGCCGAGGGTGAGACGGCGGACGACCGCTCGACGATGCGGTACCGCCGCCAGCGGCGGGGCGGAAAAGGCGTTCGCGACGTGCGGGTGACGGCGAAGAACGGGAAGGTGGTCGGCATCGACTCCGTCCGCGACGGGGACGAGATCATGCTCATCACCGTGCAGGGTATGGTCACCCGGAGCAAGGTGGACGACATCCGGATCGTCGGCCGGAACACACAGGGGGTCCGGGTGATGAACCTCGCCGAGGGCGACCGGGTCGTCTCGCTCGCGAAGGTGGCCCGGGAGACGATCGGGGAGGCCGTGGCGGCGCCGGAATCGCAGTGAGCCGGGTACGCCGCTCGGGTTGACGGGAACATCTGGGCGCGCGGCCGGGATGAACCCGGCCGCGCGCTTGTGTCATAACTGGCCGCGGCCGCGTGTCGAGGCCCGGGAGTCATTCGACGAGGTTACGAGGCAAATCATGCACGTACTGATCACCGGCGGGTACGGGTTCATCGGGGCGTGGATCATCCAGGACTTGCTCGCCCGCGGCGATCAGGTGTGGGTTTACGACCTGAAGGAAGACCCCCGCCGGCTCCGCCTCATCATGTCGGACGAGCAGATCCGACGGGTCACGTTCGTGCCGGGCGACGTAACCGACCTGGCCGCTCTGAAGGCCGCGATCGCCGCGCACGAGATCACCCACGTCCTTCACCTGGCCGGGCTGCAAGTCCCAACCTGCCGGGCTGACCCGATCCTCGGGGCGAAGGTGAACGTCCTCGGGACGCTCGCCGTGTTCGAGGCGGTGAAGGCGGCCGGCCGGCAAGTCCGGCGGCTCGTCTACGCCAGTTCCGCGGCCGTGTTCGGCGGGCCGGACAAGTACCCGCAGCCGAACGAGGGGGGGTCGTTCGCCTGGCCGCTCGGCGACGACGTGCCGCTCGTGCCGAGCACGCACTACGGGGTGTTCAAGTGCTGTAACGAGGGGAACGCCCGGATCTATTACCAGGACAACGGGATTTCGAGCATCGGCCTCCGGCCGTGGACGGTGTACGGGGTCGGCCGCGACCTCGGGATGACGAGCGAGCCGACCAAGGCGATCAAGGCGGTGCTGCTCGGCCGGCCGTACCACATCAACTTCGGCGGCTGGTCGGACTTCCAGTACGTCGACGACGTGGCGAAGGCGTTCGTGCTCAGTCTGGACCGGCCGTTCACCGGGGCGAAGAGCTATAACCTGCGCGGGGCGGTGATTACCCTCGCGGACTTCCACCGGGCGCTCTGCTCGGTGCTACCCGAAGCCGCCACCCTGGTGACCTTCGGGACCACGCAGATCGCCATCGCCTACGACCTGTCCGACGCCGGGATCGAGCGGGATCTCGGCCCGATGCCGAAGACGAGCCTCGAAGACGGGATTCGGGAGACGGCCGCGATCTTCGGCCGCCTCCGGGCCGAAGGCCGGCTCGACACGTCCGACCTCGACGCCCCGAAGCCCCCGCCGGTCACCGTGGTCGACGAGGTGTAAAGGTACACGGCAGGTGTAAAGCGACCCGCAGAATGACGGAGACACTGGGGACAAGCCGTCTTGTAGGGCACGCACTGCGTGCCGCTTCGCCAGGCCAAAAGCCGGCACGCAGTGCGTGCCCTACGAAGCGTGCGTGCGGGTCGATATTCTCCTGCCGTCCGCCTGATACAGGAACCCGGTGAGAATGGCACTTCCGTGAGTTTTGGGTTGGCTCGGCGCAGCCCGGTACGGGGGCACCTGCGAGTACCCGAATTCGTCCGTCTTTGGCGGCTCGGCCGCCTGGTCATCGCATCTTCCGCCGGTAACCTAACCCCGGCATCGAGGTCTTCCCCGCTCCGATGGGTCCCACCGTCGCTCGGGCGAGGCT
>JAQGHQ010000205.1 GCA_028288765.1 Gemmataceae bacterium
CGTCGAAACCAGGGTCGTTCTTCTCCCTTCCAAAACGGACACTTCGAGCGCGGCGGGAGTAGTTCTCTGGTAGGGGGCTCCGGCACATCCGGCCGGGGCCGCCCGACTCCTTGCCTTGCTCGGCTGCAGGTGCCCAACCCCGCGGGTAAACCGCGCGAACCCCGGGGCGGCGGTCAGACCGATCCCCGCCCCGGCAGGAATTCCGCCCACTCCTCCCGAGTCCGGCGACGGGACCGTTTACCCTTTCGTCCCGACAAGCCCGCCATGCGTGTGATCGAGTGTCGGCCGGATAACCGGTTATCGGAGCCCGGGGCCGACCCACCGCTCTCGGCCGGTCGGGGCGCCCGCGGCCGACCGACCCGATCCCGTTTCCCGGCGGCCCCGTCGGACATGAGGGAATCTTCGACGGTTTGCCGGCGACGCTCGGGTAACCCGTCCCCGGGCCACCGCCGGTACGTACTCGACCCGGGCGTGGCCTCGCCCCGGCGATTGAAGTCGTGAACGAGTCGGCCGGGAAGGCGGGACTCCGTTCCCCCGGACCGGACGACGTGAGGCCGTTTGGTCCGGTCACGGTCCGGGGACAGCCCGCCGGGTAGTTGCCCCAGCCGCTCCCCACAGACGGTGATCAACCGCCCGACCGGGACAATGCCCAGGCCGAGTAGTACCCCCGTCAGCAGTCGCCGTCGCGAATGACTCGGGTATCCCAGGGCGACCTGGGCCAGCACGTCCGCGGCCGCCGGACTGCCCAGACACACCGCCACCACCACCAGGACCAGGGGCGAGACCCGAGTCAGCCCCGCCGACTCGGCCGCCAGGGCGCCCAGCCCTACCCCGACCACCACCCCCGAGCACCTCCAGCAGAGCGGGCAGACGAGGCCGAAGGCCCGCGGCGCGGGCCGGCGGCATAGGCAATCCCGGCCGGGTACGAACATCCTCATTTGTCTTTGCAACAGGCGGAGAAGATGCACAGGGCGATGACGATGCAGGCTACCAGTGTAATGGGGTCCATCCGACCTCCGCGGCAATGATCCCTGGTCGGTCATGCCCGCCGGCCTTTCCGACGGGCCGGTCGGGGTCGGTCAGGACTTTGGCTGGCCCGGCTGCCCGTCCTTAAACTCGACGTCGATGTCGATCGGCTTGTCGGTGTTCACCCACAGCTCGATCTTCAACGGTTCTTGGTTCTTCACCACCAGTTCGACCTCCCGCGAGTCCTGGGTCCGGAGCCGGATCTCCTTCACGCTCGGGGTCAGTTGGAAGTAGGTGAACGTGTTCCCCTTCTTGTTGACCACCATGACCACCGGGCAGTCCGGGGCCGGCGGGGTCGGCCCCGGACTGCCGCGGACGATCTCGTCGTACAACTGTTGGGCGTCCAGGGCGAGGTTCCGGACTTCACTCAGGTCGACCTCCAGCGCGGCGGCAATCGGCCCGAACTTCAGCTTGCACGGGACCCGCTTCACAACCGCCCGGGGCGGCTGAAGGGCCGGCGGGTTACCCCCGGCCGGATCGGTCCGCGCCGGTATCTCCTCTTTCTTGCCGCACCCACCCCCGACGACCGCGACGACCGCCCCGATCAGAACCAGTCTCGTCATCCGAGCCCCCTGTTGGAGTCCCCGTGCGAGCCCGGACGGCTCCCGCTCGGAGGTCTCACGGGCCCACTCAGACAAACGTCCTGACCGTGCACGAACATCGTCTCCAGTTCTGACAGCATGCCAACGGCGTCCCGGAGCCTGTTCACCCTCCGCCGTAGACGGACGAGTTGCCCCATCCGGCTGATAGGCCGCCGGCGGGGTCGGCCCGGGGCTCGATCGACCGCCAACGGAGGATTGTGACTTGACACTGAACTCGTGTCAAGGGCCGGGGGTTTTATCCTCGCCCCAGGATGGCAACCAAGGCTCAACACGACCCCGATTACCAGCGGCTCCCGCCGTTCCTCAGGGCCCTCCGGGAGGACGCCGGTCTGACCCAGAGGGAACTCGGGGACCGCCTGGGCCGGCCGCAGAGCTGGGTGTACAACTGCGAGACCGGGAACCGGCGGGTGGACGTGACCGAGTTCGCCACCTGGGCCCGGGGGTGCGGGGTCGACCCGACCGCCGCGTTCGCCCGGTTCCTCGAAACCCTCCCCGCCCCGCGCCGGGTCAAGCGCCCCGGTCCTTCACCCCGATCGAACTGATCGATTCCCTCGCACCGTCGGCCGCAACCGGGGCGGCGCGGCCGACGGCCAGCGGGCATATCCGGCTATCACCCGCGGGGAATGGGGAAGGGGAGGGATCGATCCTCTTTTCCGACGCGTGGCCCCGGCGGCTGGAATGCTCGCCCCGGCCATCCCTCGTGGGTTCGACCGGCCGTTCGGAAAACACCCCGAAAAGTGATGGACTCGACGAACGCCTTCTGGAGGTCGCCGCATTCTTTTAGCCAGCCGATCATGCGGTCCTCAGTCATGTACCGCTCCACCTCCGCGTCCCGCTCGGCACCGTTCCCGACTGGCCCGTTAGGAAGGCAACCGCCTTAAGAGGCGCTGGTGCGAACGGTCTGGGTCAAGGTCCGCTACGGCCGTGTTTGCCGCACTTCGGCCTTTCGAGCAGAGGGCCTTCCTCGAGGCGCAGCGAACCGATATAACAGCGGGCGTCGGTGCTTTCGTGCCCACGCGTGTGTCCCTGGGAGCGAGGCATCATCTTCAACGTTATTCACCAGGACACAACTCCTCTCTTTCAAGAGTAAACCGGCTCGGCAACGGTTGCGGAATGAGCGATCGGTATCGGATTCGTAGCCCTCGCTCCCCGGACATTGCCGGAGGACCGAGTGATGGCCAAGCCATTGCTACCCAGTGGGTTATAGGCCAAGGTCGAGCTGCTCCTGCCCCGACCCATGCGGCGATGATTCCGCCGCCCCGGCCACCGATCGCTGGCGGGTCCTGACCGGGATCTTGTTTGCCCTCCAGACTGGGGCAGTCCGGTGGAGCGACATGCCGTGCGGGATGGGGTGCGGACCGGGCAAACGCTGCCACCGGTATCTGAAGGTCTGGCACCGGGCCGGGGTGCTGGGTCGCCGGGACGCAATACCCCCCGGCCGTGTTGGACGACTCCGGACGGATCCAATGGTCCCAAGCGAGAGCCGAATCGACCGCCAACGGGCACCAAGGCGCGGGACGGGACGATCGGAACGAACCCGACGGACCGCGGGCGTCAGGAGTTGAAACTGCACGAGGTCGGTGACCCCCACAACACCCCTCAAGCCCACCGCTGCGGCCGCCACCGTTCCCGAGGTGATCGCCCTGCCCGAGGTCGTGGACGCAGGCCCCGTGGAGGTCGGAGCCGGCGCATGCGGCGGGATAGACCCAGTTTTCGCCCGCCGGCGGACGCCGCACGAGAGCAGGCCGGGGAAGTGTCGGGTGTCGGTCGAGCGGTTCTTCTCGTGGGTACACCACCACCGCAACTGTGGGCGTGGACCGCCCGGGACGATCGGACTCACGATGCCGTACTCAAATTGACCCGCTGCATGCCTTGCCCCGGTTTCCTCCGGCCTCATCCCGCCACGCGAGCCGCCGGTGCCCGGTCCGACGGCTTCGGTCAGCTGCGAGTACCGGTTTGAACGAGGTTCGATCGCCCCCCACCAAGAGATGTTCATGGACTCCGGCGGCTCCGTCTCCACCTGGATCGACCGACTGAAGGCCGGAGACCCGGACGCCGCCGGACAGCTCTGGGTCCGGTACTTTCGCCAGCTCGTAGCCCAGGCCCGCGCCCGGCTGGGCGGGGCGACATCCCCCCTCGCGGACGAAGAAGACTTGGCCCTGAGCGCCTTCGACAGCCTGTGTCAAGGGGTCCGGCAAGGACGGTTCCCGTACCTGTACGACCGGGGCAACCTGTGGCGGCTGTTGATCACCCTGGTTGCCCAGAAGGTCATCGGGCTGTACCGCCGGGAACGGCGACTCAAGCGGGGCGGGGCGGTTGCCCCCGACGCGGCCATTACCGATCCGGCCGACCTGCTGGCGGCCGAGCCCCCGCCGGACGTACTCGCCCAGATGACTGAAGAGTGCGACCGCCTGCTCGCCCGGCTCGAAAACGACACCCTCCGGGCGGTCGCCCTGTTGCGGCTCGAGGGGTACACGGTCGAGGAGATCGCGGTCCGGCTCGGGTGCGTGCCCCGGACCGTCGAGCGAAAGTTGGAAATGATCCGGCGGCTGTGGGGCGCGGAGACCCGCGCATGACCGACCGCCCCGTATTCGCGGGGCTGCCCGACGAGCTGATCGTGCGGGCGGACGAGGCCTGCGACCGGCTCGAGGCCGCGTGGCGGGCCGGTGGCCAGCCCCGGGTCGAGGACTTGCTGACCGGATTCGACGGCCCCGCCCGGGCCGCCCTGATCGCCGAGCTGTTGCACCTCGAAGTCGCCTACCGCCGGCAGCGGGGCGAGACCCCGACCCCCGACGAGTACTCCGACCGGTTCCCCGGCCTCGCCCCGGACCACCTCACCCGGATTGTCGGCCGGCCGGCCGGGCCCCGCCGGATCGGGCGGTTCGAGTTGCTGGAACGGATCGGGGCCGGGGGGTTCGGGGCGGTCTGGCGGGCGCGGGACGCGGAACTCGACCGGACCGTCGCGGTGAAGCTCCCGCACCCGGGGCTGCTCGACTCCCCGGCGGCCCTAAGCCGGTTCCGCCGGGAGGCGCGGGCCGCCGCCCGGCTGCGGCACCCGGGGGTCGCGGCCGTCCACGACGCCGGGGTGGTCGACGGGGTCCCGGTCCTCGTCACCGAGTTCATCCCCGGGGCCAGCCTGCGGGACCTGCTTCGCGCGCGCCGGCTGACCTTCCGGGAGGCGGCCGAGGTCGTCGCCGCCGCGGCCGACGCCCTCGACTATACCCACCAGATGGGGGCCCTGCACCGGGACGTGAAGCCGGCGAACATCATCATCGCGGACGACCCGGAGGGCCGACCCGGGTGTCTCGGCCGGCCGGTGTTGGTCGATTTCGGGCTCGCCCGGGTGGGCGCGGACGGGGCGTCCCTGACGCTCGCCGGGCAGGTGTTCGGGACCCCGGCGTACATGTCCCCGGAGCAGGCGGCCGGGAACGCGCACCTGGCCGACGCCCGCACCGACGTGTACGGGCTGGGAGCGGTACTCTACGAGCTACTGACTGGCCGGGCGCCGTTCGCCGGGTCCGGGTCGGCCGTCCTGCAACAGGTCCTCCGGGAGGTCCCGCGTCCCCCCCGGCGGGTGAACCCGGCCGTTCCGCGGGACCTGGAAACCGTCTGCCTGAAAGCGCTCGCCCGGGAGTCGCACCGCCGATACCCCCGGGCCGCGGACCTGGCCGACGACCTCCGCCGGTGGCTCCGCCGGGAGCCGGTGCGGGCCCGCCCGGTCGGGCCGGTCGGGCGGGGG
>JAQGHQ010000207.1 GCA_028288765.1 Gemmataceae bacterium
CGGCGGCCGGTCCGCAATCTGGTTCCCGAGGTCTGTGCCTCATCCGCTGCATGCGGTTGGTCCGACCGCCGGGCCTCGCCCGGGCGATGGGTTCAAGGTAACATGTGATCCGCTGCAGCAGACCGCGGGGGCATGTAGCGTTTTCGAGACCATAGCTCACTCGGCCCCCGCGGCTGCTGAGCTTTATCGTTCGGCGGCTTGGGGTGACGTGTATGCAGAAGAACTTCATACGCGAGATCAAGTACTTGCTGGGCAAAGTGCCCAAAGCACAATGGAAAGATCCCAACATCCGGGGAATCGTATACGATTTCACACCGTGGCATCGGATGTCATCGGTCACTGTCCAGACGTCGGAAGACGATCCCCGCGACATCGGTGGCTGGAAATACTACTACTCGGCTGAATCCGACAATTCACGGATCAAGGCGGAAATCGAACAGTACCAACAGGCTAATGATTGGCGCGTGTACCACAAGTTGCTCCTTGAAGCTGCGGAGGCATTGTTGGCAATCGATTTCAGCAAGTACGGGCAGCCGAACACGAGCGAGAGTTTCCGCCTTTACAAACCGTTTAGCGTTCAGGTGTATCACGGCGACGAGATATTCGGGTTCAACTACTGAGAATATGTACTAGCAAGGCGATTGGAGTTGGCCGAACAAGACGCTGCACCAGACCGGCCACGCGATTGACGGTTTTTCGTGGTTCAGCGGTCCGCCCGCGTGAGCCGGCTGGTGAGCGTGGTGTTCGGCCACCGGAGGGCGCGGTGGGCTTCTGGCGCGACAACAGCGGGCGGCTGACGTTCGACCTCCCGGGCGTCGTGGCCACCGACTACCCGGCGGTGTGCCGCGGTATCGCCGACGCGCTGGGCCTCGCCTCGGACGGCGAGATCGTCATCGGGCCGGATCAGATGTTCTGGGACTTCCGCCGCGGGGAACAGGTGGTCGGCCTGGACTGGGACATCTGGATGCAGTTCATGGCCGTGGCCAAGTCCGAGGCGTCTGAGCCGCTCGTTCGGGACATCGCAGCGTGGCTAAGTTCAAGCGGGTGGTCGGGAGCAGGCAAGCAGGCCGAACCAAACGCTGCACCTGACCCGGCGGGCATGTAGGCTTTTCATGGTTCAAGCTCCCCGCGCCCGCCGGGCAGGTGAGCTGGGTCGTTCGGCGGTCGGAGGCGGAAGGGGCCGCGATGGCATCGACACCAGCGGTCTACCCCGCCTCGCACGAGCAGGCGCTGGAGCGGGTGATGCGGGTCATCGACCTGATCGTCGCCCGCCCGCAAATCACAGACGAGGACGCGGTCGCCGCCCTGATGCGGGACGGCATCGGGGAGGTGGACGCCGAGTTGCTGATCCGGTTCGTGCCGTGCGGCCTGTCCTTCGCCCTGCTGAAGCTCTTGGGCCTGAGCAAGTTCCCAAGCACGTATCAGGTCCAGAACGCCGCCGGGCAGTGGGTGGAGTTGCCGCTGGCGGCCGAGCACTACTTCTCTACTGCGCTGGGCGTCGGGTACGATGTCACGACGCGGGGGTACACGGAGCGGGTCAGTAAGGCGGGATTTCAGGCGGTGACGCTGCGGAGCGCTGAGATGAACGCCGTCAACCAGTACTTCGAGTCCGGCGGTACTCGCGAGGGGCTGGCCGGCAGCACTCTCGGGCCGCCGACGTTCATCGGCCTGACTGCCGAGCAGATCGCCGCCGGCCGGTAGCCCAGCCGCCGAACCCGGCGCTGCAGCAGACCGCGGGGGCATTGGCGGTTCGTGACCCGTAGCTCACTTGGCTGGCCCCCGCGGCTGCTGAGCTTGATGTTCGGCCACAGAGGAGGCCCGGTGGCGGAGGCAAGCGAAACACTGCGGCAAGCGCTCGATGGCTCCCGACCACCCACGCTGGCGGACGTGAACGAGTTAGCGCTCTACCACAGCGACTTCCACATCCGGTCGTTCGACGGACAGCGCCTCATCCTCGTGGGCAGCTTCGACCTGTGCTACTACCACGGGCTCGAACTGCACTTCATCGAGGTCACCCACATCGACTGCCCGGTGTGGTTCCACAGCCCGACGTTCGCGGACGAGGGGCAGGTCCGCGACTCCGACGGGAGTATCGCCGACCCGCGCCGGTACACGATCCGCAGTGACGAGGGGCGGCATATGATCATTGCCCGGACCGTGGAGATCGTGTTCGGCACCGTGTACTATTACGACCGTGGCGCGGCCCTCAAGCCGGGCGAGCGCATCGCTCCCTGGGTCAAGCAGGCTCGGGCCGAACCTGCCGCTGCACCGGACCCGGCCACGTAACCTGTTTCCCGTTGCTCACCGGGCGCATCAGTCGCGCACGGGTGTCACGGCCGGGCCGGTGAGCTGTATCGTTCGGCCGCGCGAAGACCCACGGGGGTCGGCGCGAGCCGGTACGAGGGACGTCCACCCCCCTTCCCAAGTGGTGGACCCGGCCCGCGCCAACCCCCGAGGCGCGGACGGTATGGGTGTAGCTCAGCGACGCGCGGTCCTGAGCGCGGCCGAACAGTGGAGCTCAACGACGCGCGCTCCGCAGCCGCGAGGCGCGCGGCCGAACCCCTCCGCTGCAGCGAACGCGCCAAGGATCGCTCTCGGGGACGGACCATCGCTGGTCCGCGCGTCGCTGAGCTCCACTGTTCGGCGTCAGAGGGGGAGGGCGCGACATGCCAAATCGCTCTCGGGTACTCCGTGTCCTGCTCGTCTTCGTCCTCGTCGTGCCGCTGATCTTGGTCGTTTTCGGGCCGTCATCCTCGGGGCCGTCGTCCTCACCGCCCGTCGCGCCCAAAGAGACCGACCTCCAGCGGGTGTATGCTCGGCTCTCCGAGGGTCCTCTGTACCAGCACCTTCGCACGTGGTGTGGGCTGCGGGTGTCCGAGGCCAACCCGGAAGAGGCCACCCGGCTCCGGACGGCGGTCGAGGCCGCTCCCGATCCGCAACAAGTGTGGTGCAGTCCACTGGACGAGATTCGCCGGGCGGCCCCGCCCAGGACTTATAAGTTCCCGGATGGCATCCGGTGGTATCGGTTGAGCCATCCGACGGACCAGGATCGGTGGATCGGGATCGGGGTGTTCGAGCACCACAACACCGGCTGGACGGCGTACTGGATCAGGTGCCGGATACCCGTCGGGTTCGAGCCGAGCGCCGAACCCGACACTGCACCGGACCGGCGGGGCTTGTAGGCTTTCTGGAACGTGTCGCTTACCGAGCCCCGCCGACCGGTGAGCTTGATGTTCGGCCGCCGCCGCAGCTCTTGGAGGTGTGTAGGCTTCGACGGTGGTTGGCATCGGTGGGGCCAATCATCGGGGGTCGTCGCCCCGGAGGACTCGCTCCAACGACGTGGCATGCCACTCGCCATTTCGAGTAGCGGCTCGCCGGGCGGCGTCCCCGAACCGCCGGGTGCACTGGTCGAGCTCAGCGAGGCCCGCTGCGGCGGCGGCCGAACGACCGACCTCCCCGACGCCGGGGTCGTGAGGACCTCGAACCGGCGGC
>JAQGHQ010000244.1 GCA_028288765.1 Gemmataceae bacterium
ACCGCCGGTACCAGGTGTGGACCGTGCTCCAGGGCGGGACGTCGTGGGGCAGGTACCGCCACTGGCACCCGGTCCGGACCAGGTAGAAGATCGCGTTCAGGACCTCCCGCAAGTCAGTCCGGGGCCGACCGGTTCCCTTGGCCGGGGGAAGGAACGTCTTAAGCCGGGCAAATTGTGCGTCGGTTAGGTCGGTGGGATAGCGTCGGGTTCTCATAACCCATTATACGGGCTTACACTGCGTTTTCGCACAGACACTAAGAACCCAGGCAGTCCTGGGTTCTGAAGGAAAAGAGAAGTGTTTTCAGTGAATTATCGGAGCGGAGAGGGCGGGATTCAACCTTGCCCATTTACGCAACTCTCAGTGGCTAAAGCAAATCGGCACCAAACTCAATCCCAGCTACAAGTTCGGGCGATCTGGTTCTGCCCCGATATTACCAGTTGATCCCGGTTATGGAGGTGACAAACCGGGCCAAAACCGGGACAAATTCGGACCCCGCGTTCGGCAGAGTATCGGCATGGTTTTCGTCGGTCTGGGCTTCCTGCTGTTTCTCGGGATGGCTGTTCCGAACTCCGATCCCGGCTTCCGCCTTCTCAACGATCCTGACCGCGAGCGGCAGGCCAAGCTCCAACGCACAGGGGACGAAGTCCGTCACCTCGTCGGGGAATTCCATGCCCGACTTCCGCGCGACCAAGCCGTCGCCCTCGGTGCTGCCTACGCTCGGTATTCCTCGCGGTTCCAGGATTCGATCGTTGACCAGTTCAGAACGATCTTCGACGATGCCCTTCGGAAACGGATATTCATCCCGATCGAGTTTGTCTTCTTTGACCTCGGGGTGCGGGGGGCAAAGGCCGACCGGCCCGGACTCAACGGGCTCCGGGAGTGCCTCGCAGCCAAGGCGGTCCGTGTCGCGTTTTTCTTCTCGACCAACCGCCTCTTCAGGAAAACCTACCGCTCCCTGCAGTTTGTCGAGGAGCAGGTCGTGGAGCGGGGGGTCAGGGCGGTCTTCGTCAAGAGCGGGGTTGACACCGCGGACGGTAAACGGTGGCGCGGCTTGCTCAACATGCATGCGATGATGGATGAGTTCGTGGTCGGGATGAGCGCGGACCACATCCGAGCCGCCCACGAGGGGTTGCTCGAAAAGAGGTTGGTGTTCGGCACGATCAGTTTCGGGTACGCCGGCCGACCGCTCGACGGGCCGAACACCCGGCGGGGGAAGCCGCGGATGTCCCTGGCCGTCGATCCGGTCGCCGGCCCGTGGGTCGGGCGGATCTTCCGGTGGTATTCCGTCGACCGAACGGCGATCGACGAGATCGTTCGCCGGTTGAACACCGACCCGACGGTCCCTCTGCCGCCCAAGTCAACGAACCGTACCTGGACCCATGATGCGGTTCGAAAGCTCCTCTCCAACACGCGGTACCGAGGGTGCTGGCGGTATGGGGTCACCGAGACGGTGTGGTTGTCGAGCAAGGACTATGCTCGTCAGATCGCCCGCAAAGAACCCCTCAAGGAAGTGCTGATCGAAGATCTCCGGCTGATCTCGGACGACCAGTGGTTCGCGGCCCAGGTGATGCTGGCGAAGGAAGCCGGCCGGGCGGCCGGTCGAAAGCCCCGGGACGGGGATACGATGTCCCGACCGCGGGTTCTCAACGGCCTGTTCGTCTGTCAGGCACACAACCGGAAGCTGTACGTTGGCGGGGTCCACGGGAAGTACATGACGTGTAAGGATTGCCGGGGGCTGCCGATCGATCAGCGACCCCTCTATTCGCAACTGCCGCGAACGGTCGCCCTTCGGAAAACGTGCGCGCGGTTGGCGGACCTGCTTCGGGCGGACAGTGAGCTTGTTTGTCGAGTGGTCGCCGCTTGCCGTCGATATGCGTCCGAGATTCAGGCTCCCGACCCCACCCGGACGGGGGCAATCGAGGCGCGTCTGGCGAAGCGCGAGCAACGAATCAAATTCATCCTCCGAAACCCGGGCGAGACGGACGCCGACCAAGCCGAATCCGAAGTCGAACTTCGGAGGTTGCGAAAGGAGCGGACCGAGGACCAGACCGAACTCGATGCACTTCGCGCCGCGGCGTCGCGGGTGGTCACGGTCCCCGCCGAGAGCGACGTCCTGCAGTTGATCGACGAACTGGCCGACGTTCTGGTTGCAGCCGCGAACGAGTCGGACGCGGCGGGATCGGGTCAGGTCCGAGCGGTAATCGACCTCCTCACCGGCGGCCGGATCGATCTCGTCCAGGCGGGCGAGCCCAAGCGGCGTCGAGGTTGGCTACGCGGCCGGTTCCATTGCCGGTTGCTCGAGACCGTTTCGGCGAAGGCCGTAGGGGTCGAAATCTCAGACGACAGCGGCGAGCGAGAGATCGAGATCGATTTCCGTAACGTCCCGGAGTCCGTCCCCACATCCGTGGTCGCCGAGGTCGCGACGCTGTACGAGAGCGGTGTGTTGGTGAAGGAGATCGCCCGGCGTCTCGAGATGAATCGGAACGCCGTTGCCGGAATCATTGACGACTGGCATGCCGAGCGCGGCCTCGAGCGCCAAGACGGTCGGTCGCGTCGGTCAAAGCTGGCGGCAAAGCATCTGGAGCCGCCGTCGTATCAGCTACTTTCGGAGAAAGTGGTCGAGCGTGCTAATCACGGTGCCTTGTTCGGTGAGATTGCGAGCGAGATGGGAGTTCACATCGCGACCGTGCGAGCGGCGTGGGTCCACTGGCATGTCTCGCGCGGCCTGACCGCTCCCGACGGACGAACTCGCCGGAAGGGCCTTATTCGGAAATCGTCGACGAAGGGCTCGGCGGGTGGGTAAGGGGCTGCGGCGCGAGTCGAACGGGTGTAGTGTTGCAACCCATCCCGGCTGTTCTCTCGGACAGCCGGTTTGCATTCGATGGTGCCGGGCGACCGGGCCGACTCAAATAATCATCAAAATGATGTATAATTGATTGAATAGAAATTACAGAATATGTTGATAATTCATGAATCGATACTATTCTCGCGGGTCCGAGTGGGATGATGATATTCCCACAATAGCCTGCGCCCCGTGCTCTGGTCGAGTTCGAAGGTGGGGACGGATCGGTGTGCTCGGTCTGCCAGCTCTTGATCGGATAAAGATCCCCGCTGGGCCGCAGTACCCGAACTCGACATAGCTCACCTCTTTCCGTCCAGGGCTACCCACTCCGGGTTGGGTTTTTTCGGCTGATCCGCGGGATCGGTCAGCAATTCGGCCGGGGTTACCCGCAGGGCCGCGGCGATCTTCCGCAAGCTGAGCAGGGCAAGGTTTCGCTCTCCACGTTCAACCGAACCTATAAACGTTCGGTGCAACCCGCACCGCTCGGCGAACTCGGCCTGGGTCAGGTTCAGGGTCGTCCGCCGGTCCCGGATCCGGTCGCCGAGCCGCCGTAGAAATTGTTGCCGGTCGAAATCCATGCTTGACGGCCATCGTGCCGCCGAGCATGATGCATTTAAGTAGCATTATGGCTGGACAATCGGTCTCTTGGCGGGTCCTGACCCGGTCTCGGCTTCGGTGCCCGGCCATCGGACCGGGTGAGGTGGAATCCGTGCTGGTCGGACCGACCCGGGCCCCCTCGACCGGCCGGACGCATTCCCGAGCCGATGTCACCGGTCGGGTGCGGTGACGTCCGACTCCGCCGAAATTGCCGGCGTAGCGGTCGACTCCGTGAGGAAAGAGATGCCCTGCTCCGCGCCGACCCGGGGCGACCGACCAAGGCGGACGACCGCGGGGCGAGTCGGGACCCGGGCGTCGGGCTCGCGACCGATCCGCGACCGGTTCTTCCGGAACCCGGGCGGCGATCGACGGGATGCCCCACCCGGGCGACGCGGACCGCGCGGGGATTCGCGGCCGAACCCCGTCCCCGATTCCCGCGCCACCGGGTTCGCGGGTTCAGCCCCCGGGGAGATCGTATCGCGTCCGGAACAGTCTACCGGCCCCGACCCTCTTCCCGACCCGTTTGCCACCCGAGGTTGCCTATTGCGGGATCAAGCCGCCTGTTGTGTGAGGGGCTCGTGGCGGGGGCTCCCGAAGTAGTCACACACCCGCTGCCGCAGTTCGTCGGCCGATAGCTTCCGCGCCGGCTCGACGACCGCTCGCTTCCCGTGCATCCACTTCGGCTCGATCGGGTTCAGCCACGGGGCCTTGACTGGCAACCCGCACACCCGGATTCGACACCCCCCCTCCTTTCGGACTCGCCGGTTGTGCCGGTCGATCCACCGCCGGACCCGCCGGCTGACGTGCCACGAGGCGTTGTCCCAGACGAGCACGAACACCTCCTTCCCCTCGGCCGCCAGGGCCTGGCACACCCACCCCAGGAAGTCCTCGGTCACCTGGCTGACCGGCCGCCCGGTCACGAACCGGAGCATCATCCCCCCGGTATCCGCCCGCAACACCCCGTAGCACGCGACCGCCTGGGGGCCGTCCTTGGCCCGGGCCTTCCCGGACAGCCGGAGGGGGTCGGCCGCCGTCCAGGCGAACAGGTTCGGCTGGGCCCGCCGGGTCCACCACGTCTCGTCCTGGAACCCGAGGACCCAGTCCGGGTGCCGCCCGGCCTGGTCGATCAACCGATCCCGGAGCTTCTTCTTCCGGGCGTACTCCGGGTCCGGGCTGGTAATCCAGTGCTTGGCCCGCTTCCACCGGACCCCGAGCCGTCGGAGGGTCTGTCGGATCGCCTCCCCGGTCAGGACCCGGGGCGTCCACCCCCGCTGGTGACAGACCGCGGCGGCCGCGCCCGGGGTCCACAGGCTGGTCGATCGGCCGAACTCCCGGGGGCTCCGGTGGAGCAGGTCCTTCAGGTTCTCGTCGTGCCGGCGGTCCCAGGCGGCCACCGGCCGCCTCGGGACCGGGGGCTTGGCGGTCAGGCACCCGAGCCCGTCCCGGGCGAACGCCCGGATCACGTTCCGGACGGCCTGGTCCGAACACCCGAGCACCGCGGCGATCGTCGGCGGGGTTCGGCCGGCCGCGCTGGCCAGCAGGATCTGGGCGCGACGGAGGGTGAACGCCTCCCGGGACCGGCGGCCGCGTGCCAACGCGGACCGCTCGGCCGGGGTCAACGGGCGAACGAAGAGCGGTGGCTTCATATCCCATCCTACGCACCGACCCCGTTCTCAAACTGGGCCCCTTGGAACTGCACTATGTCCCTGTTGATCGATCGCCGCCAGGTCGGTGTTCTCGGCATCCAGCAGGCCGGGAAGACCACGCTCATCACGTCCCTGATCCACCACCTCCGGGACCACCACCCGGCCGACTTTCCGCTCGGCGACGGGTCGTGGCGGGTCAAGTTCGTTTCGGCCCTGGAGAACGAGAACGGGACCCCGCGGTTCGATTTCCGGAAGCACCGGGACCAGCTCCAGAACCGGCGGTGGCCGAGCAAAACCCGGGCGGTGAGCGAGTACCGCTGCCGGCTCGAGTTCTTCGGCGGCCCCCTCCCGTACCGGCTCGAGAACGCGGTGAGCCTGACCGAGCTGTCGCTCGTCGACATTCCGGGCGAGCGGCTGGCCGACCTGGGCATGCTGGGGACCGCGTACGACCGCTGGTCGGACCTCGTCCTGGAGCTGCTCGACGAGCAGTACGACTCCCGGGCGGACGGCCCGGGGTTTGTGGAGATGCTGGAGGCCGGCAGTCCCCTGACCGCGGCCGCGGTGGTCGCCGCGTACAAGCGGACGCTGGCCCGGCTCGTGTTCAAACACGTGCCCCTGATCACCCCGTCGACCCTGCTCGTGACGGCCGACGGGCAGTACGTCCCGGCCGAGATCCGCCGCACCCGGGACCCGGAGGCCCTGGCCCGGGCCCACCTCACCGGCCTCGAGCCGGGGTGCGAATTCGCCCCCCTGTCGGAGGCGGCCCGGACCGCCAACCCGGCCGTCGCGACCGAGTTCGAAGGGCACTACACCCGGTACCGGGACGAACTCGTCCGGCCGCTCGCCGCCAAACTGTTCGCCTGCGACCAGCTGGTCGTGCTGATCGATCCCACGACGCTCCTCGCGGGGGGGGTCGGGGCGTACAACGGGTGCCTCCACGCGCTCGAGGTGGCCCTCAAGTCCCTCGCCCCGGGCCAGCCCGGGTGGGCGAGTGGGGCCGACGCGGTGGTGCGGTTCCTGACCGGGGGCCGCGGCCGGCTCACCGACCTGGTCCCGACCCCCGCCGTCCGCCGGGTCGCCGTCGCGGTCAGCCAGGCCGACAAGGTCCACCCCGACGACCAGGACAAGCTCGGCCGGCTGGCCCGGCTCATGATCGAACCGCGGATCGAGGACGTCCTGGCCGGCAAGCCGATGAGGGTGGAGTATTTCGTCTGTTCGGCCGTGTTCTCCTCCGCGAGC
>JAQGHQ010000254.1 GCA_028288765.1 Gemmataceae bacterium
GTGGGCCTCGAAGACTCGACCCACCCTACAAAACCTGATGGTTTCAACAAAGCACACCGAGCACTGAGCACTTACTTCCCGGCCTTGGCGGCGGCGAGCTTCGCCTCGACCGCCTTCCAGTTCACCGTGTTCCACCACGCGTCGAGGTACGTCGCCCGGAGGTTCTGGTACTTCAGGTAGTAGGCGTGTTCCCACACGTCCACGCCGAACACCGGGACCAGCCCGTCCATGAGCGGGCTGTCCTGGTTCGGCCGCTTGACCGCCTCCAGCTTCCCGCCCGTCGGGTTCCACACCACCCAGCTCCACCCGCTGCCGAACTGGGTGAGCCCGTTGTTCTTGACCGTCTCCTTGAGCTTGGCGAAGTCGCCGAACGCCGCCTCGATGGCGTCGGCGACGGCTCCGGTCGGCTCGCCCCCGCCGTTCGGCCCCATGATCTCCCAGAACAGGGCGTGGTTGTGGTGCCCGCCGCCGTTGTTGATGATCGCCTGCTTGACCGAGTCGGGGGCCTTCGTCTTCACCACCCGCAGCACCTCCTCGATCGGCAGGGCGGCGAGGTCCGGGGCGGATTCGAGGGCCTTGTTCAGGTTGTCGACGTAGGCCTTGTGGTGCTTCCCGTGGTGGATCTCCATCGTCTTCGCGTCGATATGCGGTTCCAGGGCGTCGAACGCATACGGCAGGGGAGGCAGGGTGTGCGCCATCGCGGGTCTCCGTGGTGTTCGTGGGACGGGACGACTCCCGGCCGGGGACATTGTAGTCGGTCCGGCCGCCCGGCACGGGGCCGGGCCGCGGTTCCGACCAACCCGGCCGATCGGGCGGGCCGATGAGCCCCCGCCGGGACCGTGCCGGGTGGCATGTCCACGGCTTTGCGTGGACATGGGAGCGCCTCCGGGTGGCACACGGCTTGGCGTGGAAACGGGAGCGCCCCGGAAACCAGATCGGGAAGCGTATTCGCCCGACGAATCCCAACCATGTCCACCCAGACCAATGCGACTGCGTTATCGGGTTCGTGGATCAGAGGCCCGAGATTTTCGGTTGACTGGCCCCGGAAAACTCGCCACTCTATTGGAAGGATTCGCCGGCATCGGCCGATGAGTTCACCAGACCCCGCCGCCAGCTGCCAAACCCACCCCCCACCTTCCCCCCACCCCGGGCGGTCTCCCATGCTCGACCTTCGCACCGGCCCCGCGTCGGACTGTTCCGGGCTGTCCCGCCGCTCCTTCCTCGGTGTCGGCGGCCTCGCCGCGTTCGGGCTCACCCTCCCGGAGTACCTCCGGGCGAGGGCCGAAGCTCCCGGAATCGCCGCCCCGAAGGCCAAACGATGCATCCTGTTGTGGATGCAGGGCGGGCCGAGCCACCACGACACGTTCGACCCCAAGCCGGACGCCCCGGCGGAAGTCCGCGGCGAGTTCGCGACCGTCCCGACCACCCTGCCCGGGGTCCGGTTCGTCGAACACGTCCCGCTGCTGGCGAAGCAGACGGATCGGCTCGCGGTCATCCGCGGGCACGACCCGAAGAACGGGTCGCACGGGGTCGCCGACCACCTGATGATGAGCGGCCACCCGTTCAACCCGTCGCTCCCGTTCCCGTGTTACGGGTCGGTGGTCGCGAAGGAGCGGGGGTACGTGAACGGGATGCTCCCGTTCGTCCAGCTCGGGAAGGCGATCGACCGGCGGTTCAACGGCGGGGTCGGCGGGTTCCTGGGGGACGAGGTCAACCCGTTCGAGGTCCACGAGGACCCGAGCGCGGCGGTGTTCCGGGTCCGCGACCTGAGCGTCGGGGCGGACGCCGGGCGGGCCCGGCTCGACCGCCGGTACGCGATGCTCGCCGACCTGGAGAACTACCAGAAGGCTGCCGAGGTCGACTCCGGGGTGATGAAGGCCCGGGACGAGTTCTACGAGAAGGCCCACGGGATCATCACCAGCCCGGCCGCGAAGAAGGCGTTCGACGTCGCCGCCGAGCCGGACCGGGTGCGGGACCGGTACGGCCGGAACATGCTCGGCCAGCAGTGCCTGCTCGCCCGCCGACTGGTCGAGGCCGGGGTCCAGTTCGTGACCGTGACGGACGGCGGGTGGGACACCCACGCGGACAACTTCAAGAGCCTGAAGGACCGGCTCCTGCCCCGGCTCGACCGCGGGCTCTCGGCCCTGCTCGACGACCTGTCCGTTCGCGGGCTCCTGGACGACACCCTGGTGGTGTGGTTCGGGGACTTCGGGCGGACGCCGAAGATCAACCCGTCGGCCGGGCGGGACCACTGGAGCACCGCCGGGTGCGCCCTGATGGCCGGGGGCGGGCTGAAGACCGGGCTGGTGGTCGGGCGGACGAACGCCCTGGGCGAGTACGTGACCGACAGTCCGGTCACCCCGCAGGACCTCGCGGCGACGATCTACACCGTCCTCGGGGTCAACCTGCACACGTGGTACCGCGCCCAGGACGGCCGGCCGATCGAGCTGTGCCCGGAAGGGAAGCCGATCCGCGAGCTGCTGTGAGCGCGGGTAGAGGGGGCGGGGCCCGCCTGCTGGAGCGGGCGGGTTTCGTGCTTTCCGGTCGCGCCGGACCTACCAAACCGAATGCGACAACCCTTCCGGGTTCATGTATGAGGGTGCTCGCGTGAGGCCGTTCCTGGGGCACAAAAGGCCGATACGGTGTGTCGGATTCTCGCCCGCCGGGCAGCGGCTGGTTTCGGGCGGGGACGACGGAACGGTGCGGTTCTGGTGCGGCGTCGGGTGGCATGTCCACGCAAAACCGTGGACATGCGTGCGCCTGCAAGTGTGTCGAATTAGCGGGGTGGAAGGATCCCGTCCCGGAACGGGTCGGCGGGATCGACCAGCAACGTCGCCTCGGCGGTGACGAACGCCGACCCCGTGATGCTCGGGACGACCACCCCCGGCTCGGCGGTCGGCTCGATCGTGCCCTCGAACACGCTCCCGATGATGCTCTCCTGCCGCCACACCTCGCCCGGCCTCAGCTTGCCGTCGGCGGCCAGGCACGCGAGCTTGGCGCTCGTCCCGGTCCCGCACGGGGAACGGTCGTACGCCCCGCCGGGACAGAGCACGAAGTTCCGGGCGCTGTTCGCCGGGTCGGCCGGCGGCCCGAACAACTCGATGTGGTCGATCACCCCGCCGTTCGCGCCGGTCACCCCGGTCGCCTCCAGCGCTTTCCGAACGGCCCGGGTTACCCCGGTCAGCTGGTCGACGGCCCCGGCGCGGAGGTCCTCGCGGTGGTCGGCGACGAGGAAGAACCAGTTCCCGCCCCACGCGACATCCCCGGTCACCGGGCCGTACCCCGGCACGTCCACCCGTACACCCGTCCGGTGCCGGTAGCTCGGGACGTTCCGCACCGTCACGCGGCCGTCGGGGTGCAAGGTCGCTGTGACCACCCCGACCGGTGTCTCGATCCGGTGATCGCCCGGCCCGATCCGCCCCATGTGGGCGAGGGTGACGACGAGCCCGATGGCCCCGTGCCCGCACATCCCGATGAGGCCGACGTTGTTGAAGAAGATGACGCCGGCCGCGCACCCCGGGTCGTGCGGCTCACAGAGCATGGCGCCGACCAGGACGTCCGACCCGCGGGGCTCATTGACGACGCACGAGCGGAAGGGGTCGAACCGCTCGCGGAAGACCCGGGCGCGGGCGGCGACCGGGCCGGCCCCGAGGTCCGGCCCCCCGCCGACGATTACCCGGGTCGGCTCCCCGCCGGTGTGAGAATCGATGACCTGGATTCGATTCATGGTTTAGAAGAGGAATGGAGACAGGATAACAGGATGGACATGATTGATTGAAATCCTGATGTCCTGCTATCCTGTCGAAATTGTGATTATTTCCGCCCGGGCCGAGTGGCGATCGCGGTCCGAATGAGCCCGAGTACCTCTTCCCGCTCCTTGCCCACGAGCGGCAGCCGCGGGGGCCGACACAGCTCGGTCCCGTACCCGCACTCGGCCGCGGCCAGCTTGATGTACTGCACCAGCTTGACGTGCGTGTCCAGATGGAGGAGCGGGGTGTACCAGCGGTACACGTCGAGCGCGTCCTTCCACTTTCCGGCGGTGGCGAGGTCCCAGATCAGCCGATTCTCGTGCGGGAAGGCGTTCACCAGCCCGCTCACCCACCCGACCGCCCCGAGCAGCAGGCACTCCAGGAACAGGTCGTCGACCCCGGCGAAGATGACGTACCGGTCCTTCGTGAGGTTGATGATGTCGGTGATCCGGCGGGGGTTGTCGCTCGATTCCTTGATACACGCGAACTTCGGTTCGTCGGCCATCTCGACGAACATCTGCGGGGTGATGTCCACCTTGTAGGCCGGCGGGTTGTTGTACACCATGATCGGGAGGTCGGCGGCCCGCGCCACCGCCCGGAAGTGGGCGATCGTTTCCCGGTCGTCGGACTTGTACACCATCGGCGGAAGGACCATCAGCCCGTCGGCCCCGAGCTTCGCCGCATCGGCCGCCCACCGGCACGCCTGGGCGGTGGTGTACTCCGCCACCCCGGTGAGCACCGGGACCCGCTTCCCGACGTGCCCGACCGTCGCCTTCAACAGCTCCTTCTTCTCGGTTGGGTCGAGCGTCGTGTTCTCGCCCACGCTCCCCATCATCACCAGCCCGTGAATCCCGGCCGCGAGCATGGCGTCCACGTGCGCCAGCGTGCCCGGGATGTTCAGCGACAGGTCGGGGTGAAACTGCGTGCATACGGCGGGAAACACCCCGCGCCAGGAAACGACCATGTCGACCCCCGGAAGGACGCCGCGGAACACCTGCCCGCGATTACGATAGTGCTGATCCTATACTCCGCACGACGACGAGCGAGACGACACGCGAATCTTCCAGGAAGAGAGTTTTGACAGGATTGACAGGATGAACGGGATTCAGAATTGATCCCGTTCATCCTGTCAATCCTGTCAAAACCTCGGATCGGCCCCGCCCCGGTTCACAACACCCGGCTGATGACGCACTTCAGGTACCCGGTCTCGCGGCAGCTGATCGCGACCGGGTGGTCCGGGGAGGGCCCGCGGCGTTCCAGGATTTGCAGGTCCCGCCGGGCTTCCACCGCCACCTGCCCGATCAGCTCTTCCAGGTCGGCCAGTGCGATCAGCCCGGTGCAGCAGCACGACACCAGTATCCCGTCGCGGTCGAGCAGCTTCAGCGCCAGCTGGTGCAGCCGGCGGTAGCCCTTCAGTGCCTCGGGGACGGCGGCCCGGTTTCGCGCGAACTTGGGCGGGTCGAGGACGACCACGTCGAACTTCCGCCCGGCGGCGACGAGATCGGCGAGCTGGCGGAACACGTCCGCGCAGGTGAACGATACGGTCCCGAGCCCGTTCACCACGGCGTTCCGCCGGGCCAGCTCCAGCGCCGGCTCGGACGCGTCGACGCCCAGCACCTCGGCCGCCCCGGCCTTCGCCGCGTACAGCCCGAACCCGCCGGTGTAGCAGAAGGCGTCGAGCACCCGCTTCCCTGGGCAGAGCCTGGCGACGGCGGCCCGGTTGTCCCGCTGGTCGAGGTAGTACCCGGTCTTCTGCCCCTCGGCGAGGTTGACCAGGAACCGCAGCCCGTTCTCCTCGATCGTCAGGTCCGGCGGGGGGAGCTCGCCCCACAGCGGGCCGTCATAGAGTTCGACCCCTTCGAGCTTGCCGATCCCCTTCTCGGTCCGGAGGTAGATCCCCCGGGGGTTGAGCAGGTCGCGGAGGACGCCGGCGATCAGCTCGCGGCGGCGGGCGAGCCCGAGGGCGGTGAACTGGACGGTCAGCCAGTCGGCGTACCGGTCGACCACCATGCCGGAGAGGAAGTCGGACTCGCTGAACACGACGCGGTAGCCCTTGTCCGGCCCGGCGAGGTTCAGGACGTGGTGGCGGAGGTCGACCGCCCGGGCGAGCCGGTCGCGGAAGAACGCGGCGTCGAGCGCGACGCCGGGGTCCCACGAGTAGAGCCGGACGTGGATCTTGCTCTGGCTATTGAACAGCCCGCGGGCGACGAAATTGCCGCCGCCGGAGTACACGTCGACCTCGTCGCCGTCGGCGGGGGTGCCCTCGACGCGGTCGATGGCCCCGGCGAACACCCACGGGTGCCGGCCGAAGAACGGCTGGGCGCGCTTGGGCTTCAGGATGACTTTGGGAGTGGACATTGTTCGTTCCGAAAGGCGAGCGGGGGGCGTGAGCCCCCCGAGTGAGAGAATCGGTAAAGGTTGTGGCGAGCCGCGCGGGGGGTCACGCCCCCCGCCCGCCTAAACGCCCTGCTGCACCCGGCCCATGTACGCCAGTGCCCGGTCCACGTCCGTCGTCTGTGACCGGCTCTCCAGCATGGCCCGGACCCGGAGCAGGAGCTCGGTCTTGTTGATCGGCTTGGTGATGAAGTCGTCGGTCCCGGCGGCCACCGCCTTCTCCACGTCGGTCGGCTGGTCGAGGGCGGTCACCATCAGCACGCCCACGGTCTTCGTCCCGGCCCCGGCCCGGAGCCGCTGGCACACCTCGAACCCGCTCAGCTTCGGCATCATCACGTCGAGCAGGATCACGTCAGGCTTCCAGTCCCGGGCGGCGGCGAGCGTGTCCTCCCCGTTGAGCACGACCCGGGTCTCGTACCCGCCCCCGTCGAGATGGGCCTCGAGCAGCTCGGCATTCGGCTGGTTGTCGTCGGCGATCAGGATGCGGGGCATGTCCACCTCCGGCCCGGGTGCGGTCCGGGGCATTATAGTCCCGCCGGGGGCGGCGGCCGGGTGACCGGAAGATGATCGTCAGCAATCCCCAAGAAATGTTTCCGGCAGACTGAGCCCGGCGGGTCGGGATCGTCCGAGAAGGCGGAGTCAGCGGGACGGTTCGCTCCGGGACTTGTGTACCGCCACCGGTACTACCAGCCGGGCTCGCCGCGGGCCGACCTCCCGCGCCTGCCGCCGGTATGCCGGCACGTCCAGCTCCGCCCACTCGCCCGGCTCGTAGCCCGGGGCGACCACCCGGAAGCGCCAGAACGGCAGGTGGACGGCGTACGTGTCCGTGAACCCCAGCCCGCTTCGTCTGCCGAAACACATGCTGTCGCGGCAGACCTTGCCGGCCTCCCCGGCGGCGGCGGCGACCAGCACGAACTCCTGCCGATCCCGCTCCGCGTAAAACCCTCCGTCCGATTGGACCTCGACGCGCGCCCCGGGAAGGGCGTTGCCGGAACCGACCTCGGTCACCACGAACCCGACCTCCAGGTCGGTACTCGCGACCCACGACATCATCCGAATGCGGTCGTAGACCCACACGCCCGGCGGGATCCCGCCGGCGACGAGCAGCAGCCCCTGCCACCAGCGACGAGTCATCCGTTCGCCCCCCGCCCGATCTCGGTCGCCCTCGTCCGCCGGGCAAGACAGTTCACGACTCCCCGGCCCGGGCGTGAGCCATCGCCTGGATGAAGAGCACCACCTGACCCGGGGTCACCCCGGCGACGTAGGCGACCGTCTTCGTGACGCTCGCGAAATCTTCTCCGGCGTTGAGCCGGTCGATTAGCGCCGGCAAGTGCGGCTTGATCCGCTCGATGGCGTCGGCCGTCAACGTCGGCGGAGCTGCCCCGGGCGGGACGCCGGGCATCCCCAGGCAGAACAGGTAGCGCCCGACGTTGTTCAGCAGAAAGAACGGGGTCACGATGAGCGAGATGGTGCCCCACCGGCCCGGAACCAGGGTCAGCCCGGTCGTGCCCCAAAAATGCTTGTGAATGCACGTCTTGCACAGATCCCCGTCGACCGACCGGGAGGAGCGAACGACCAGCATGCCGATGTTTTGGTGAAACGACACGTAACAGGTTTGGTCGGTGCTTCGACACCACGGTCCTGGCAGATCATCCGTCCTCCGGACGGTAGTTCCCTGCCGCCTTCCGGTGAAGTCATCGGTATCAAGTGACAGATCGGAATCAGATTCTCTCCCGGTCTCGGGGCGAAGTCAACCTGGGGGCCTCCCGTCCGCACCATGTTCCACGCCGTTGCCGGGTCGATCGGGAGGCACCTCCACGGCTCTGGGACATGTGACTTGCGAGGAACGCCACGCAGCCTCGATGCCTTGACAGAGATTCGCTCAGTCGGTATCGCGCCATCGCTCTCATGCCCACGTAGAGCCGTGGACATGCCACCCGGTAGCCCGGCCCGGCTTGGCCCCTCACCGCACGAACCGGCTCACCCGCGTCGCCCCGTCGGTCAGCTCGAACCGGTAGCCGTCGGGGAAGGCGTCGGCGAACTCCTCCTGGTGGGAGACCAGCAGGATGCAGTGCAGGTGACCCCGGAGGTTCTGCAACTCCTGGATCATCACCTGCCGGCCCGCCCGGTCCAGACAGCCGAACCCTTCGTCGATAATCACGCTCTCGATCGGCCGGTGCTGCTTGCTCGCGTACTGGCCGATCCCCAGCGCCAGCGCGACCGCCACCCGGAACCGCTGGCTCCCACTCAGGAACGCCACGTTGATCGGCGCACCCCCCGTTACCCGGTTGTAACACTCCAGGTCGAGCGCCTTGTCCGTACTGCTCCCGTCCTCCGTGCCGACCAGCTTCAGGAACAGCTGCCCGCCACTGAGCCGGTCCAGTACCGAGTTCCCGTAGTCCACGATCTGCCGCTCCGCCCGCCGCACGAGATGACGCTGCAACCGGTCCCGGCCCAGTAGCTCGGCCAGCATCTTGTACCGGTTGTGCTCGGCGTCCGCCAGCTTGTACCGGTCGCCCAGGTCCGCCCGCTGCCGCCGGAAGTCGTCGAGGCTGCCCTTCTGCCGCTGGGCGTCCAACAACTCCCGGTTGCAGGCGTCGAGGTCCTTCCGGGCCGCCGACACCTGCCCCCGCACCTCGTCCGGCGACCGCCGGGCCTCCTCCGGAAAAGCGTCGGCCTCCTGCTCCAGCCCGGCGATCTCGGCCCGGAGCGAGTCGAGCCCGCTCCGCGCGGCCTGGAGCTGGGTGAACTTCGCCTCCGTCCCCTTGGTGGTCAGGGCGTCGAACTCGTCCTGCCACTTCGCCCGCTCGGTCAACCCGGCCGACTCGATCGGCTTCTGCCACGCCGGCGGCAGCGTCCGCTTCGCCCGCTCGATCGCCTCCTGGCCGTGCTTCCGCGTCGACTCCTCCAGGTTCAGCTTGCCCGCGAGCTCGACCAGGTCGCGGTCCATCTCGCCGAGCCCCCGCTGCTGGCGGTCCACCTCGGTTTCCGTCTGCCCGATCTCCTTCTTCGTCGCCTTGATCTGGCTGCCGACGCTCGTTTCCTCCGTCTGCTTCGCGGCGTACTCCTGCCGCAGCGCGGCCGCGTCCGCGGACGGCAGCGCCTGCCGCACCTTGGTCAGCCGGTCGCGGGCGGAATCGAGCTTGGCCCGGAGGGCCTGGGCCCGGGTCGTCGTGTCCTGGGCGTCGCGGAGCTGGCGCTTCACGGCGTCGATGTTCGCGGCCTCGCGGCGGAGGGCGGCGAGCTCGTCCCGGGCCGGGTACCCGACCGCCGCCCAGTCGGCGGGCACGTCCGGGCTCACCTTCTCCTTGTACGGCTCCGGCAGGCCGAGGTACGTCTGCCGGCACGAGGCGACGAGCCTGGTGATCTCGGCCCCCGCCTGTTTCACGTCGGCCGCCTTCTCCTTGTACCGGTCGCGGAGCTCGTCGAGGTGCTTGCGGGCGTCGGCCTCCTTGCGGGCGAGGGCGTCCTCCTTGTCCCGCGCGTCCGCGGCGGCCTTCGTCAGGTCGTGGAACTTCCGCTCGGCGACCTTCGCGTCCAGGTCCCGCTTCTTCTTCTCGGCGTCGAAGTGTTCGGGCGTCAGCGCCTGGCCGCACGCGCGGCACGTCTTCGCCCCGGTGAGCTGGCGGAACTCGTCGGCGAGCTGTTTCGCCTGGTGGGCGAGGGCGCGGGCCTCGGCGGCCGACTGATCCGCCTGCTCGCGGGCCTGCCTGGCGCCGGCGAGGTCGGCTTGAACCTTCTCGAACTCCCCCTTCGCCCGCTTCCCGTCGGCCATCAGTTTGGCCTCGTCTTTTTTGGCCGTCTCCTCCCGGTGGGCCGCCTGCAACAGCTCCGACCGCTCCGCCACGAGCCGATCGAGCATCGGCCACACCTGCCCGAGCACGACGAGCCGTTCCTGCTCGTCCTGGAGCTTGCGGACCCGGGCCTCGGGGTCGGCCGGGAGCTGGTTCAGGTCGTCCTCCAGCCGCCTGGCTTCGGCCTCGGCCTCCTCCACCTGGCGGACCTTTTCGAGAACGCCGGAGAGTTCCCGGAGCCGGGTGTTCAGCTGCCCCTGTCGCGCCTCGTCCTCGGCCAGCGTCTTCTTCAGGGCGACGAGCTTCTTGCGGGCCTGGTCGAGGGCGTGCTCGATCTGCCGGCGGAGGTCGGCCCTCGTCTCGCGGTCCTTCGTCAGCCGGTCCGTCTTCCGGTCCGATTCGCCGATCCGGCCGCGCTCGGTGACGATGGTGCCGACCGCCGGGAGGACGTCCCGCAGCTCCCGGAGCCTGGCGTGGTCCTTCTCGATGGCGACCGCGTGCCCGAGCAGCGATTCGGCCGTCGTCAGTTTCTGGCGGGTGGCGGCGAGGCGGGTCTGGGCTTCGGCCCAGCGGCGGGCCTGGAGTTCGAGCGCGTTGAGCTGGTCGATCCGCTCCTGGGTCTGCGTGCGGGACACCTCGGCCGCGTCGATCCGCCCGACCGCGGCGGCGAGCTCGTCATCAGTCACCTCGCGCAGCCCGGCGAGCTGGTTGGCGATCCCTTCGAGGGCGCCCTTCAGCTCCCGCCGCTTCTCGTCGGCCCGGGCGTGCAGCTTCTGGTACCGCTCCAGGTCGACGATCCGGGCGAGGACCCCGGCCCGGCCGGCGGGGGTCGAGTCGAGCAGCTTCTCGGACTTCCCCTGGAGGAGCAACACCGACGAGGTGAACGTCTCGTAGTCGAGCCCGATCTTGTCCTTCACCCAGGCGTCGAACCGGGCCCGCAGCTGCGTGTCCGGGACCGGCTCCCACTCGCCGCCGGTGATGTCGTTCGGGACGTACTTGAGCAGCTGTTGGGTGCTGGCGACCCCGCTCGGCCGGCGGCGGACGGTCCGCTTGACGCGGTACAGGGTCTTCTCGATGGTGAAGTCAAACTCGACGGCGAGGGTGTTCGACTCCTTGTTGATCAGCTCGGTGGCGCTCTGGCTCCCGCCCCGGTGGTGGCCGAACAGGGAGTACGTGACCGCGTCGAAGATGCTCGACTTCCCGCTCCCGTTAGTGCCCGAGAGCATCCACAGCTGCGACCCGTCGAACCGGATCTCCTGCTCGTCCTTGTAGGACAGGAACCCGGAGAGTTTGACACGCTGAGGGATCACGCCCGGTCACCTGGAAGGGAATGCAGAATGGCCACAAAAAGGCACGAAAAAGCACGAAAAGTAAAAGCCAAAGGCGAAATTGATGAAATGCGCTCGATTGCTTTCCTCTGCTTTCATTTTTGTGGCTTTTTGTGCCTTTTCGTGGCCATTCCTGCCTTCGTCTTCAGCTTTCGAAGTCCTTCAAAAGTTCGTCCGCGATGACGAGGATCGCCTGCCGGTCGGCCTCGTCGTGCTGGATCAGTTCCTGCCCCAGGTACTCCCGGACGGTTTCCCCGAACCCCTTGTTCCGCTGGCCGTCGAGGGCGGCGAGCGACGGGCCGAGCGCGCCCGTCTCCTGCCAGTCGCGGGCGTACCACCGGGGGAAGATGCCGTCGAGTTCCTTCAGCACGTCCTCCAGCTGATCGACCCCGGCCGTGTAGGTGATGTGCAGGTTCACGAGGTCGGTGGTCGCGTCCGGGAACTCCCGCTTCAGCCGGGGCAGGTCGTCCGCAGGCTTCCGCACGACCATCTCGTACACCGGCGTCGACGGCAGGGGCAGGACCTCCGGGTCGCCGGCGCGGCCGTCCGGGCCGATCTCCACCAGGACCACGCCCTTCTGGTCGGCCTGCTCGCCGAGGTCCATCTTCTCGATGCTGCCCGAGTACCGGACGTGCGGCACCCCGACGGCCTGAGGCTTGTGGATGTGCCCGAGGGCCACGTAGTCGAATTGCTCCGGCAGGTCGGCCCCCTCGACCACCACGTCTTCCTGCTCGGTGAGCCGGAACAGGCTCGGCCCGATCTGCGACCCGTGGATGTGGACGTGCGCGGCGAGCACGGCCGGGGCCTTCGGGTCATACTTCGGGTGGACGCGGATGTCCCGCAGGGTGTCCGCCCAGGCCGACACGAGCATCCGGTTCTTCTCGTCCGGGCTGCCGTACTTCAGGCCGGCCTCGCCCTTCAGGAAGTGGGACGGGGTCGGGTACGGCATCAGGACGAACTGCACATCATACCCGCCAATGCGGTCTTGCAGCCGCACGAAGGTCGGGTCGGCGGCGAGGTAGAGCCGGCCCGGGGGGATGCACTCGCCGGCCCGCCCGACGGTGGGGGCGGCGAGGGTCATCGCATGGACGAGCGTCTGGCAGAAGTTCTCGTTGTCGTGGTTGCCGGTGAGGGTGAGGATGGTCCCGCCGGTTTCGAGGAACTCGCGGAACACGTCCTGCCAGTGGCGGATGGTCTCCCGCAGGCCGTCCGGGCGGGCGAGCTCGCTGAACAGGTCGCCGGCCACGAGCAGGACGTCGACCTGCTGGTCTTTGCAGTGCGCGGCGACCCGCTCGACCGCCCGGCGGAGATCGGCGGTCCGGTCGATCCGGCCGAGTCGGTCGCCGAGGTGCCAGTCGGCGGTGTGGAGGATTTTCATTCGGCGTCAGGATCGGGATTGCCAATCCGCGGGGTCACACGACTGGTGGAAGACGGCGAGTATCACCACCCGGCCGGAGCGGAAGCGGTAGGCCGGGGAGCTTTCGGCGGCGATACGATCTCACAGCGCCTCGACGAGTTCCAGTCGCTCGGCCCGGGGGAGGCGGTCGAGGCCGAGTGATATAAGCGAAACGGCCATCAGGTTCTCCGGACGGGTACCCCATCCGATGTTACCAGACCCCGGTTGAGGAGTCACCCCCGCCTCAGTCGCCGAGACCCCAGTCGGCGGGGTGGAGGATTTTTCGTACCTACTGGGATTGTGTCGGGTTGGGCTGGGGGTTTGGAATTTTCATTTTCGAGCGCGATCTCGTCAAATATGAGGACGCGGACGATACCGTGGCGTACCTCGATGCCTCGTGTCGTCAACTCCGTGATACCGCCCGGAGCTCACTGACCGGCCCGGCACAGCAGGCTCAGCACGGCCATCCGGACGGCGAGGCCGTTGGTCACCTGGTCGAGGATCGCGGAGCTCGGGCCGTCGGCCACCTCGGGGGTGATCTCGACCCCGCGGTTGATCGGCCCGGGGGCGAGTAAGAGCACGTCCGGCTTCGCCCGCCGCATCCGGTCCCCGTCCACCCCGAACAGCAGCCGGTACTCGCGGATCGACGGGAACAGCCCGCTCCGCTGCCGCTCGAACTGAACCCGGAGCAGGTTCAGCACGTCGCACCGGGGCAGGATCGCGTCGAGGTCGTGGGCCACCTCGACCCCGAGCCGGGCCACCTCCGGCGGGACGAGCGTCGTCGGCCCGCACACGATCACCTTCGCCCCGAGCTTGATCAGCCCGTGGATGTTGCTCCGGGCCACCCGGCTGTGGGCGATGTCCCCGACCAGCCCGACCGTCAGCCCGGCGACCCGGCCCTTCCGCTGGCGGATGCTGAAGATGTCGAGCAGCCCCTGGGTCGGGTGTTCGTGGGCTCCGTCCCCGGCGTTGACCACCCGGATGTGCGGCCGGAGGTGCTTGGCCAGGACGTGCGGGGCCCCGGGGGACGAGTGCCGGACGACGACCGCGTCCACCCCCATCGCCTCGATGTTCCGGGCGGTGTCGATAAACGTCTCCCCCTTCGCGGTGCTCGACCCGCCGGGGGTGAAGTCGAGGGTGTCGGCCCCGAGCCGGCGGGCGGCCAGCCCGAAGCTCACCCGGGTCCGGGTGGACGGCTCGTAGAACAGGTTGACGACCACCTTCCCCTTCAGGTCGTCCCGCTTCGGCACGTCCCCCACCCCGACCCCGACGAACCCCTCGGCGGCGTCGAGGACGCGGGTGATCTCGGCGGCCGACAGCTCTTCCAGCCCGAGCAGGTGCTTCATGAATGGCTCCGGACTCCGGACATGATTAACCACAGAGTCACAGAGAGCACAGAGAAATGCCGAGAAAATCTCAAACTATTCAATTCATTCTTTCTCTGTTTTTATCTTTCCTCTGTGCTCTCTGTGACTCTGTGGTTAATCCCCTTTTCTCAACCCTCGACCCGGCAGCGCCGTCGTTCGCTCGCCGTTGAGCAGGACCGGCGCGCCGTTCACCAGTACGTGTTCCACCCCGACCGCGAGCGCCTTCCCGTCGTCGTAAGTGGAGCGGTCGGCGATGGCCGCCGGGTCGAACACCACGACGTCCGCGGCGTACCCCTCGCGGAGGAGACCACGGTCCGTCAGCCCGAACCGGCGGGCGGTGTGGTGCGAGCACTTCATCACGGCTTCTTCGAGCGTCCAGTCGCCGGCCCGGACGTGGTGCCCGAGGTAGCGGGCGAAGCACCCGGTACCCCGCGGGTGCGGCCGCCCGCCGACGTAGATCCCGTCGCTCCCGGCCATCATCAGCGGGTGCTTCAGCAGGGCGATGATGTCGGACTCCTGGCGCTGGGTGAAGTGCCGGATGACGCACCCGGCGGCCAGGTCCGTGGCGATCAGCAGGTCGCACACGAAGTTCACCAGGACCTCGGGGGACTCACGCCCCCCGCTCGCCTCGATCAGAGAGCTCCCTTCCAGGTGCCGGTACTCGGCACTCGGGATCGACGCGAGACGAATGGTCTCGATCGGGAACCGAGGGTTGGCGAACGCCGGCTCCAGCGCCTTCCGCACGGCGGGGTCGCGGAGCCGGGCCACGGTGGCGTCGATCCCCCCTTCGAGCACCTCGGGGGGCAGGGTCAACATCGCCACGATGGTACTGCCGTACAGGTAACAGTACAGGTCGAAGGTCACGTCGACGCCGACCGCCCGGGCGGCTTCGAGTAGCGGGACGGTCTGGTCGGCGAGACAGTTGAAGTGCGAGACGTGGACCCCGCACCCGGCCCGCCGGCCGATGTTGAAGACTTCCGCCAGCGCGGCCGGGGCCTTCTGCGGGTTGTACCCCCGCATGTGCGTCACGTAGACCCCGCCGAACGGCGCGATCTCCTCGCACAGCGCGGCCAGCTCGTCCTCGTCGGCGTAGATGCTCGGGACGTAGTCCAGCCCGCTCGACACCCCGACCGCCCCCTGATCCATCCCCTCGCGGACCAGCTGGCGCATGTGTCTCAGTTCGGCGGCCGTCGGCTTGCGGGAGTCGAGGCCCATCGCCTCCATCCGCACGTTCCCGTTCGGGATCAGGGTGCAGACGTTGATGGCGCAGCTGCGGTCGAAGAGCGCCAGGTAGTCGGCGACCGTCCGCCACTCCTTCCCGGGCGTGGGGAAGTTGCCGTTGAACCCGGCCGTGTACCGCCGTATGTACTGCTGCGTGGCCGGAGACCCGGGGGCGAACGCCACCCCGTCCTGGCCGAGGACGTAGGTGGTCACGCCCTGGCGGACGGCGGGTTCGTGGGCCGGGTCGGCGAGGAGCGCGAGATCGCCGTGGACGTGGGCGTCGACGAACCCGGGGCAGACGACCTTCCCGGCCGCGTCGAGAACGGTTTTCGCTTCCGCCGCGCCGAGCGGGCCGACGGCGGCGATCCGGTCGCCGGTGATCCCGACGTCGGCGCGGACCCACGGCAGGCCGGACCCGTCCACGACCCGGCCGTTGCGGATGATCAGGTCGAACATCTTCGGTTTAGAGGTGGTGGGGTGGTGAGGGTGTAGGGTCGTGCCTCCCGACACGATAGCCCCCCCGCCGGAGAACGGCCAGCGCTGGCGGCCGACCGGATGGGCAGTACAACACCACCTCCCGACCTCTCCACCCACGACCCCACCACCTCACCGCCGGGTGAACATGGCTGCCGCCCATTCCGTTCCGCACACCCGCATCCTGGCCGGCCTCGTGCTCGGGGCGGTGGTCGGGTGCCTGGCGAACGCCCTGGCCGAGCGGGGCGTCGTCGCCCCGGCCGCGGTCACCTGGGTGGTCGAAAACGTCGCCAAGCCGATCGGGGGTGTGTTCCTCAATCTGCTGTTCCTGCCCATCATCCCGCTCGTGTTCGCGTCGCTCGCCCTCGGGGTGACCCGGCTCGGGGGCACGGCGAACGTCGGTCGGGTCGGGCTCAAGACCCTGGCCTACTTCCTGATCACCACCAGCTGCGCGGCCGCCATCGGGCTGACCCTGGTGAACGTCATCCGGCCGGGTGACCAGCTCTCGGCCCACCAGAAGGACGGGCTGATGGAGAAGTACGCCGGGGAGGCCGGGAAGAAGGTCGAGAAGAAGCCGGACTTCGGGGTCAACACGTTCGTGAACATGGTCCCCCGGGACCCGCTCAAGGCCCTGGTCGAAAAAGACATGCTGGCGATCATCTGCACCGCCCTGCTGGTCGGGTTCGCGCTGACCCGGATCGACCCGCACCCGGCCCGGGTGCTGGTCGACGTGCTCGAAGGGGTGAACCGGATCGCCGAGGTGATCATCGGGTGGGCGATGGTTCTCGCCCCGTACGCGGTGTTCGCCCTGATCTTCGCCGTCTCCGCCCAGTTCGGGGTCGACCTGCTCAAAGCCCTGGGGGCGTTCGTGCTCACCGTCCTCGGCGGGCTCGCCGTCCACCAGTTCGTGGTCCTGCCGTTACTTGTCCGGTTCGTCGGCGGGATGTCCCCGTGGGAGTTCTTTCGGAAAGCCCAGGGGACGATGCTGACCGCGTTCAGCACCAGCTCGTCGACCGCCACCCTGCCGGTCGCGATCCGGTGCGCGGAGGAGGAGCTCGGGGTGCCCCGGGAGGTGTCGAACTTCGTCCTCCCGCTGAGCGCGTCGATGAACCATAACGGGACCGCCCTGTTCGAGTCGGTCACTGTCCTGTTCCTGGCCCAGGTGTTCGGGGTATCGCTTCCCCTCGACGAACAGCTGGTGGTGCTGGTGCTGTGCATCCTGACCGCGACCGGAATGGCCGGGGTGCCGGGCGGGTCGCTCCCGCTGATCGGGCTGATCCTGGTTCGGTTCGGCGTCCCGGCCGGGGCGATCGCGATCGTCCTCGGGGTCGACCGGGTGCTGGACATGTGCCGGACCACCGTGAACGTGACCGCCGACCTCACGACCGCGGTGTTCGTGGCCCGGAGCGAGCGGGCGGCGGGGCGGGGGGCGTCGGTGATCGGGGATCGGGAGAAGACGGAGGACAAGATCGCCGAGAAGGTGTTGTGACGACCGGTCGGGCGTTAGCCCAGTTTTTCACCGCAGAGAACGCGGAGAACGCAGCGGATCGACCACAACGAGGTTCCGAAAGACCGAGCGAACGGCGGCGATCTCAAGTCCCTCTCCGCGTCCTCCGCGGTCTCTGCGGTGAAACTATTTCGGGTTAACCGGCCTTCGGCGCCCCCGCAACGACCCGGATCTCGATCGGCTTCGCGCCTGACCCCTCCGGGCGGCGGTAGGTGGCGAACGACAGGGCCGACTCCCAGAGGGCGACCTCGGCCACCGGCAGGCCGTGCCCGCTGGCGTGTTCGAAGATCAGCTTGGCGATGTTTTCGGCGGTCGGGTTCACGTCCAGCTCGACGAACGGCTCGCCCTGCCGCCGCAGCTCCGGGATCATCGGGTCGTCGCGGTGGAGCAGCATCTTGTGATCGAGGGCGTCGTCGATCCACCGCCCGAGCACCCGCTTGATCTCGGTGAAGTCGACCACCATCCCGAGCCGGTCGAGGGCCGCGGCTTCGAGGGTGACCACCGCCCGCCCGTTGTGCCCGTGCAGGTTCCGGCACTTCCCGTTGTAGTTCAACAGCCGGTGGCCGTAGCAGAAGTGGATCTCTTTGGTCACGCGGAACATGCGTTCCTCCGGGAAAGGGAACCGTTACCCGCTCAGCAGGCCACCCGGGGTTTCACCCCGGGCTACCGGCCGGCGCCGCTCCGCGGCTCCCGAGCCGAGCCCGGCCGGTTACGCCCATTTCGAGTTTACCCCGCGTACCGGGTCGGGTCCGCCATCCCGGCCTCACGGAACCCGCGCCGCCGCTCCCCGCACTTGATGCACCGACCGCACGGCAGGTCGCCGACCGGGCGGACGCACGAGAAGGTGTGCTCCAGCGGCAGCCCCCGCGCGCGACGGAGGACGTCGGGCTTGTGGAGGTGGGCGTACGGGCGGATCACCGTCACCCGCCCGCCGACCGCCGAACTCACGACGGCGGCGAACCGGTCGTAGAACTCCGGGGTCGCGTCCGGAAACGGATTCGACGCGAGCGGGGCGGTCGCCAGCTCCGGCACGCCGTTCAAGTGACACCAGATCAACGGCTTGGCGAGCAGCAGGACGTTCCGGCCGGGGAGGAAGTCGGCGTCGTTCGGTGCGGCGGCGTCCGGCACCCCCTCGCCGGTGACGCTCCAGTGCGGGCCGTACACGTCACCCGCCGGCTGATCGAGCACGTGTAGGGGGCGCAGCACCGGACTCCGGACGGCGGCCAGGAACCGGTCCAGGTAGCGGCGCTCGACCGGTTCCCAGAGCAACCCGGTGCGGACGTAGAGAGGATAGACCGCGGGGTACACCCGGACGGCCTCGGCCAAGAGGACGGCGCTGTCGAGCCCGCCGCTGACCAGAACGGCCAGCGGGGTTGCGGGGGCGGTCGGCGGCCACGATGCGACCGGATTCGCGGGAATAGACGTCACCCGGACATTGTAGGCATGAAGATGCGGAGGGTGAGCAGCACCCAACAACGAGCGACACCGACAATCGGTGTCGCTCGTCGCCTTCAACAGGAGGGGGTTACGGCTTTGGCCCCATCGGCGGCCCGGCCGGCATCGGGCCGCCGGGCGCACCCGGCATCCCCTGCGGACCACCCGGCATGCCCGGGGCACCACCCGGCCCGCCCGGCCCGCCCGGCATGCCGCCCGGCCCGCCCGGCATGCCACCGCCGCCACTCTGGCCGGTGAGCTTGCCCGCGAGCGAACTGATCACCTCCATCAGAACCGCGGTCTCGCACTCGGAGTAGATGACGAACAACTCCCCGGACGCCTTCGCCCCGAGGTTCTGGAACAGCTCGCCGGCGACCTTCTTGCTCGTGATCATGTTCTGGGAAACGTCCTTCCAGAACTTCGGCGGCTCGGCATCCTCCTTCGTCAGGTCGCTCTCCTTGTACTTCGTGTACAGCTCTTTCGCCGCGTCACTGTCCTTGAACCAGATGATCACCTCGAACCGGACCGCCCGGGAGCCGATACTCGCCTTGAACCCCATTCCCTGGGCGGAGGCGGTCGAGGTGGCCGCCTGCTTCTGGAACGCCCCCTGGACTCCGTCGGACGTTTTGTCTTTCTCCGAGACGGTCGGGCGGCTGGTCGGCTCGAACACCCAGATGTGCCAGAACGTCCCCCGCATGGTCCGCTTCCCGAGCGGCCCGACCCGGGCGGCGAGGGTCGTGTCGGGGTTGTCCCGGTTCCCGTTGAGCATCTTCTTGAACGTCGACTCGTTCCCCTGGGCGGGACAGAACACGACCAGCCGGCTGGTCGGGGCGAACACCCGCAGCTCCTGGGCGGCCCCCGCCCAGAGCTTGTCGAACCCGGGGATCGTGTAGTACGTCCGCCCGTCGGCGGTGCCCGACCGCGCCCCGGGGAGCTTCGCCAGCAGGCCCTGGTCGAATTCCTTCTTCGTCCGGATGACGAGACCCGACCCGGACTTGCCCGACCCGATGACCACGTAGTCGATCATGTCGTTCGTCTCGCCCCCGATCACCTTGGACAGAGCGTCGGCCGCCCGCTTGAACCCGAGGTCCTTGTACGACCCCTCGACGACCTTGATGAACTCCGAATACTTGGCCATGTGGCCGATGTTCAGCCCGGTCGCGGTCACGCTGTCATCCGGGAGATAGGACATCATCTCGTAGGAGACGGGCTTGCGGGTGAAGAACCAGGCCAGGAGCGAGACCAGGACGGCGAGGAACAGGACCACGCCGACGATGATCGCGATCATCGCCGTCTTGTTCGTCTCCTTCTTCTTGGCCTTCCGCTTCTTCGGCTGCTTCTTGTCGTCGGGTTTCTTCTTGTCGTCGGCCGCCGGTTTCTTGGGCCGGTCGTCGTCCTCGTCGTCGTCATCGACCGGCGGCTTCTTCACCGGCTTCTCGCCGGCCGCCTTCTTCTTGCCCCGGCGGTCCGGGGTATCCCCGGTGTCCGGGTCGGGGGCCGCGAACACGGCTCCGCACTCGGGGCATTCGACCTCGGTCCCCGTCTCGGGGGCCGACGGGAGGCGGAGCTTGGCCCGGCAGTCCGGGCACCGTAATTCGACGGCCATGGGGAACCGACTCTCGGGGGCGAGATGCGGAAGTGGGTTTATCTTACCGATCCTAACGGGTCCGACCGGGATCGGGCAAGGCGCAACCCGGGTCGGATCTTGACGCCCCGCCCGCGCGGCGTCAGGGTAGAATGTAATCTCCTCCCCCGGAGCGCGACCATGAAGTCCGTCAGGTTGTTCGGGATGTGCGGGTTACTGTCGGCCGCCGCGGCCGTCTCGGCCGCCGCCCCCCAGGACCCGAAAGACCCACCCGGGGCGAAAGCCCCCGCGTCGACGGCCCAGCCCGGACAGGTGGTCCCGTCCACCTTCCGGGCGTTCATGGTGGTCGACGACCGGTTCCCGCCGAAAGTGTCCCCGCCGACGTCGCAGGACGACCGCGACCCGCGGGACCGGACGAACAAGATCCACTGCCTGGTGTGCGAAAACGGGCTGAGCCCGGTGGTGGCGGTGTTCGTGGGGGCGAAGGTCGACCCGAAGACACTCGGGGCGGACAGCGGGGTCGGCAAGCTGGCCGCGGCGCTGAACAAGATCATCCCGGATTACCGGGCGTACAAGCTCGGCGGGTTCGTGACGTTCCTGAAGATCGAGGGGATGCCGAAGGTGGTGACCCTGACGGACACGCCGCAGACGACGGTGGAGCTCGACGCCGAGTACCCGGACGACGAAAAGAGGGACGCCTACGCGACGGAGGTCCGCGACGTGGCGAACCAGGCGAAGGCGGCGAACGTGGTGTTCGGGCTGGCCCCGGTGAAGTCGAAGGCGACGGACACCTGGGGGATCGGGCCGGACGACGAGGTGACGGTGGTGATCTACAACCGGCTGCGGGTGGCGAACCGGTGGACCTTCAAGGCCGCGGACGGCCCGACCGACGGTCAGGTGAAGGAGATCGTCGCCGCCACCGAGGAGATGATCACCGGGGTGAAGAAGTCGAAGGATTGAAGGGCGGGTGGGGACGGACAACAACGCCCCGGGACGGTGGTCCCGGGGCGTTCGGCTTTACCGGCATAGCCAACTTTTGTAGGGCCGGCTGTGCCGGCCGCGGGTAGACGTCTCTGCTGGCGCCGACCCGGCCGGCACAGCCGGCCCTACGGGAGCGGGTAGACGTCTCTGCTGGCGCCGACCCGGCCGGCATAGCCGGCCCTACGGATCCAAAAACCGTTGCAGGAACGGCCGTAGCATCTCCTCCGGGTAAAGCACCCAGGCGAAGTCGCGGCGGAGGAGGAGGGCGTTGGCGTGGGCCTCGGCCCGGGTGCGGGCGAGGGCCGCTTCCGCGGCGGCAATCGGGCCGGCGACGAGCTGGCGGAGCTGGTCGGTGATGCGGAGCAGGGCCCGGAACCACTCGCGCCGGGCGGGGTGATCGGGGTAGGGCGGTTCGGCCGCGGCGAGGGCGGCCTTCTCGCGGACGAGGGCGGCCACGTCGGGGCGGGCCGCGACGTCCGGTGGAAGGTGCCGCTGCGGGTTCCAGGTGAGGTCGCGGAGGTCCCGCCAGGCGCGGTCCGCGTCGGCGGCGGCCGGAAACGCGGGCAGCGGCAGGTGCAGCGTGGCGGACAGCACCTGGTAGGCCGGCGGCTCGATCCCGAAGTAGTCGCGGATGATGGTGTCGGTCACCTCGTCGTACTTCCCCCCCCCGATCCCGTGAATGAAGAAATCGCCGAGGCACAGCCGGGCGAACAGGGTGAGCGTCAGGGCCCGGGGGCGGATGCGGTAGCCGAAGTCGGCGAGCACTTTCCACGCCCGCCGCCACCCGTCCGTCTCGCGCGGGTGCGGCAACTGGCTCCGGTCGCGCGCGTTCAACTGGAGCCAGAGGCCGCTGTCGACGGCCCCGACGACGAGCCGGTGCCGGTGTTGCGACTGGAACCGCCACACCCAGAACGGGGCTTCGTCCGGCCCGAGGTCCGGGGCGGGGTGGTTCGCACTCCGCACCCCGTTCGCCCGGCGGTACTGCCGGAGCGCGCCGTTATACACCCCGCGGAACCGCGGCAGGTCGGCCAGGACGTGACCCGCGAACCGGACGAAGGCGGAGGTCCGGGCGAGTCGACTGACGGTCACCTCCCGGTTGTCGCAGCCCCACTCCCGCTCCAGCTGGCGCCGGGCGTGGGCGAACCGCTCGCCCACGGTCGCTTCCCTCTCCGTCTCGTTCCAGCTGCCGGGGCTCGGGACGGCCGTCGGGTACTTCGCCACCTCACCCCACACCCGCGGCAGGAGTGGTTCGTAGCCCCAGTTCTGCCACAGCGGGGCGGCCCGGTCGGCGAAGGTGCGGAAGCATTCCGCGTCCAGGACGCCGCGGGCTTCGAACGGCATTTCCCCGTCGAGCCGGTCGAACGGGACCGCTTCGAGGTGGACCGATTCCGGGTCGCGGTCGCGGAAGGTGGGGACCCGCAGCGAGGTGGTCTTGAGGGTGTCGTTGTCGACGACGAGGTTGAGCGGGATGCCGCCGACCGTCCGGGCGAGGCCGTTCAGGGCGAAGTTCTTCACCCACACGCCGGGGTGTGATAGCTCCGGCTGGTGACCCGCGAGGAGAAGCGGGACGTCTTCTTCGCCTCCCGTCGTGGAACCTAACCCCCCGGCCCCCTTCCCTGAAAAGGAAGGGGGAGGCGGCAGCCCCGGGTTTTGCTCCCCTCCCCGTCCAGGAGAGGGATTCTCGCCCTCCCGCGCCGCCGCCAGCACCTCCCGCCGGGCCAGGGCCCGGAGGTCGCGCAGCGGGAGGCCGCCGACGGTCACGTCGGCGCGGCCGAGCTGGAGGCGGTTTGCCTCCACCAGCCCGGGGACGGTGTCGAACCCGGGGGCTGCGAGCACTTCGCCGTTCGCGGTGGGCGCCTGGAACCGGCGGTGGGGGGGCATCAACACGGCTCCGGACACGTCAGCGCGCGGCACGGGGTCGGCAGGCCCGGCAGCACGTCCGTTTCGGCCGCCGCCAGCACCCCGCGGTAGTACGCGAGCCGGCGGTCCGGGTCGTTCATCACCCCGCCGAACGCCCGGGTCGGGTCGAGGTACAGCCGGGGCACCCCGATCTCCTTCACCCGCAGCCCCTGCCGCGCCGACTGCACCCAGAGCTGGAGCGGCATCCCCCACCCGGCCTCGGTGATCCGCAGCTTCTCCAGCGCCTCGCGGCGGTACGCCTTGAACCCGCAGAAGGCGTCCGTCAGGTTCAGCCCGTACCGGGTGTTGATCTCCCGGGTGATGGTGGCGTTGATGAACCGCCGGTCGCTCGGGGCGGGCGTGTCCTGGCGGAAGTCGCGGAAGTACCGGCTGCCGGACACGATGTCGCAGTCGTGGATCGCTTCGAGCAGGACCGGGATTCGGGCCGGCTCGTGCTGCCCGTCGCAGTCCATCGTGACGAGCACCTCATAGTCGTGTTCGAGCGCGAACGTGAACGCCGCGATCAGCGCCGCCCCGTACCCCCGGTTGTCCGGGTGGTTGACCCGCAGGAGGTTGGGCTCGGCGTCCAGCAGGTCGGCGGTGCCGTCGGTCGAGCCGTCGTTGACGACGAGGATGTCGGAGCTGGTCCGGCGGATCCGGGCGAGGACGTCGCGGACGTGCTTGGCCTCGTTGTAGACGGGGACGGCGGTGAGCCAGCGCATGAAACAGCTTTCCTACATCGGAGGTGGCGACCCCGAGGGGACAACCCATTGTAGAGTAGTGACGGGCGTCCGGGCAAATCAGGCATTCGCGCCACAACCCTTGTGCCGGCGACTTCCGGGCGTCTCTCGCTCCGTGTTGCGGTCCGGCCCTGTCCAATGGATAATTCAGGGAGAGATACCGCATAAGGAACTCGGGCTTTCAAGTGCCCGGGAAGGGAGCCGCCATGAGATGGGCGGTCGCGATGGTCGTGTTCGTACTCGCGGGGGCGCCGGCGGCCCGGGCGCAGCTGATCTACGCGCCGGTGTACGGACCGGGATTCGGCGGCGGATTCGCTTACCGGAACGGGTTTTCGTTCGGCGGGCCGGGCTTCCGGACGTACGGATTCTCGCACGGGTTCTACGCGGCCCCGGTGGTGCCGTACTGGATACCGATTGCCGGGCCGGGGTGGGGGCCGGGGTACGGCAACCCGTTCTTCCTTTCCCCACCGGCAGGGCTCGCCCCGCCGGTGGAGGCGACCCCGCCGCCGATCGGGCTGGGGAACCCCGACCCGAACCCCGGACCAGCTGCGCCCGCCGCGCCGTCCCGTCCCCCGGCCGGCGACTACATCGTCATCAGCCCGCGGAAGGCGTCTGCCGAGGGAACCATCACCCCGAAGATCGACCGCGTCGCCCCGCCGCCCGACCGGTCCAGGCCGCCGGTCCCCCGGATCGACCCGTTCGGCCCCCAACCGGTCCTGGGGAAGACCGACAAGCCCGAAGCCGACCCGGTTGCCGAGGCGGCCAGGCTGGTGAAACAGGCCCGGGATGCGTTCGCGGCCGGGGAGTACGGGCAGGCGGTCGAGCACCTCGACCGGGCGATTGGTGCCAAGCCCGGCGACTCGTTCCCGTATTTCCTGCGGGCGCAGGGGCAATTCGCGGCCGGGCAGTACGCGGAGGCGGTGGCGAGCATCCGGGAGGGGATGAAGCTGGCCCCGGGCTGGCCGGCGAGCGGGTTCAAGCCGAAGGACCTCTACGGCGACAAGCCCGAACGGTTCGACGCCCAGCTGGCCGCCCTCCGGAAGGCGCTGGCCGCGAACCCGGCCGAGCCGGCGTTGCAATTCCTGCTCGGGTACGAGCTCTGGTTCTCCGGCGACCGCCCGGCGGCGGTGGCTCTGTTCCGCGACGCCGCAAAGCAGCTGAGCGACACCGCGATCGTCGACCGGTTCCTGCGCGAGGCGGAGGGGAAGTGACCACCGCGATGGCGGATTCTCTCCGAAACGTGGTATTCTGGTGCTATGCAAACCACTACGGAACTCAAAATCCTGGACCGCCTCCTCGACCCGATTCGTGATTGCCTGACGGTCGAGGTCGCGGCTCGTCTTGTCGGGCTCAGAGCCGATGAGGCGACACAGTCGCTGCTCGACCAGTTGGCCGAAAAGAACGCCGAGGGCACCATCACCCCCGACGAGCGAGCCGAGTACGAATCTCTCGTCACCGCGGGAAATCTGATCGCGGTCCTGCAAGCCAAGGCCCGCTCGGTCCTCGGTGGCCGGTAGCGCGATGGGCGAAGCCACCAAGTTACTCGTCCGGGCGCGAGCCGGGAACCGTTGTGAGTACTGCCACTCACACCAGGACGACGAGCCGTTCTTTCGGTTCCAGGTTGAACACATCATTGCGAAACAGCACGGCGGGGGCGACGAAGACACGAACCTCGCACTCGCCTGCCCGCACTGCAACCTTCACAAAGGACCGAACCTGGCCGGCCTCGACCCCTTCGGCGACGCTCTGACCCCGCTCTTCAACCCGCGTGAGCAGCGTTGGGAAGAAGACTTCGCCCACCGCGGCCCGCTCATCATGGGGCAGACCGCAGTGGGGCGAGCTACGGTTCGGGTGCTCAACATGAATGACAGGATTCGGCTGGAACTCCGGGTGTCGGTGCAAGCCCGCACTTCTTAACTGGTCCTCGCCGGTCAGGTTCGCGGCTCACCACCGCCCGCATTGTCACTCGGCTTCTCCGAACCCTCACCTGCCAAGAGTCCCGCGATCAACGCCGCGTATGAGTCCCCCACCGGTAGCTCGCTGTCCTCCCGGACCCGGCGGCGGGTCGTGACCACGTCCTCGCCCGTGACCGGGTTGTGGCCGGTATGCGGGTAGGTCTCCCACGAGAGCCCGATCCCCCGCCGCTGCCATAGCGGCACGTCATTGAAGTTGATCCCCCGGCGGAACAACAGCTCGTTCTTGTCGCCCGTCGACAGCCCGGACAGTTGTTTCGTGACCGCCCGGGCGTCGAGCCCTTCCTTGCGGAGTGTCCAGTAGCACCAGCCGTTCAACGCACACCGGGTGGCGTCGGCCTGCCGCCAGCGGAAGTAGTCGACCACCTGCTCGTCGGTGGCCGCGAGGACGACCCGGGCGTCGAAGTGGGCCGCCGCCCCGCTGGCGAGCGAGAACGCCGCGCTCGCGATCCCGGCCGATACCGACACCGCCTTCTCGATCTCCCGGTCGAACAGCGCCCAGTTGCGGGGCAGCAGGACCGAGATCTCGTCGCTCTCGGTGTAGCCGTACAGGCCGCCGAAGTCCTCCAGCACCGCCCGGGCGGCGGCTCGCATCCACCCGTGGAACCGCTCGTCGAACGGCTTCTCGCACCGCTCTTCGGTGAAGCGGGTGAACCCGCGGCCGTCCATCCGCAGGACCGCCCAGGCGCCGTCGGGACAACGGACGGAGTGGTATACCTCCAGCCGTCGCATCCGGGCTTCGAGCTCATCCGGCCGCATCGTCGTCCCCCCTGATCTCCGTCACCGTGAACCCGCCACCGTCGATCAGCCTGACCTGGTAGAGTCTGTCGAACCCCTCCGCCCGGGTCGGCGGCTCCAGCCGCCGGGCGGTGATCTGGACGGCCTTGTCCGGCACCCGGGCCTTGCCTTCCCGCCCGGCGTTCCGCCGCAGACTGGCCTCCAGATCGGACGGGAAGAAGTAGCTGACGACAGTGGCCCCGAAGGCCCGCCCGAGGGCGATCAACTCGGCCCGGTCGGCGACCGTCGGGTTGGTGTTATCGACCGCGACGGACTCTCCGGCCTCGAATGCTTCTTCGATCAGCTGTCGTTGCCGGCGGCCCGGCCGGCGGTTGTTGCGGATCAGGTCCTTGGAAACGTGTCGGTGCGTGGCGGCGAACCGGTCCCGGAAGAACGTCGTCTTCCCGGATCCCTGGAGGCCGATCAGCACGACCAGTTCCATGCCCGCTCCCGATTGCCGGTGGTGGGAAGACACGGCTCCCCCGAAGAGGTTCGTGTCCCATGTCTGAGCGGAGCGGGCGGACGAGATGGGCGCAAGATCCGATCAGGCCGTATAATCCGGGCACAGGAGGGCAGCACTCATGGTCACACTCTACGTCGGCGGGGAGAAGGTCGGCACACTGGCCGAGGCCGATCGGTTGATTGCCGAGTTCATCGCCCGGAACCACCCGATCGAGTTCCGCGACGACAGCGGGGAGTTGGTCGGCACGTTCTTCCCGAAGCAGAAACCCCTTCCACCGGAGCCACTCGTCCCCTGGGACCCGACGATCACCCTTGAGGACATTGAACGGATCAAGGGCGAACCGGGCTTCACCTTCGAAGAGGTGAAAAAGCGGCTGGGCTGGGAATGACGTACTCCGTCGTTTGGAAGCTTACAGCGATCCAACAACTCAACCAAATCACCGCAGACGCGGCCGACCCGCGAGCCGTTGCACAGGCTGCGGCGTTCGCCGACTACGCGCTGCGGCGTGACCCACACAACATGGGTGAGTCGCGATCCGTCAACACCCGGTTGTGGTACTGGGACGTCCTTGGCGTTTACTTCACTGTCGACGACGCGAAAATGACCGTTACGGTCCTAATGGTTGGTCCTGCCCGTCGGCACTAACGGTCGCACTGTCTCCGGCACAGACGCCCCCGATCACCTCCGTCGTAACAGGATCGCGTGCTCGGCCCGCGGGCGGGTGCGGAACGCCGCCAGCGTCGGGCCGTGGAAGTGCGGGCGGGGCTGCGAGGCCCGCGCGGCCGGGATGAACCCGCAGGCTCGCGCGGTGTTTGCCACGATCTCGTCGGCGCGGAGCGCGACGCCGCCGACCGCCGAATCGGCCACGAGCATCACCAACGGCCCCCCTCTCGGAAGCACCCCCGCGGCGGCTCGGAAGAATCGCCCGAGCTCCCGCGACCACGCCTCGCCCGCGTCCCCGGGGGCGATCCGCCGATAAGTGGACCGCGAACCGAGCTCGCCACGGACAAGAGGCGATGCATCGAGGCCGAGCCACCGGAGACGCAGCGCGTGGTGCGCCACGTAGTCGTACGTTCCGGCGTAGGGGGGCGAGGTCACGATCGCGTCCACCCTCCCGGGCGGGAGCGTCTTCAATTCGGTCGCGTCGTCCTGCCCGACGAACGCGGGGCGCGGCCGGGGCGAGGGCAGGAGCCCGTCGAGCGCGGCGAGCCGCCGCGCCAGGTCCTCCGTCTTCTGCACAAAGATCTTGGCGGCGTAGCCCGGGGCGGTGCGGCGCGGGGCCACCTTCTCGGACGTGTCGCCGCGCTTCCTCGACAGCTTCACGAGCAGCGCCGAGAGCACCAGCGACAGGTCGGCCTGCGCGGGATCGTCGCGCATCGTCCCGAGCTTGGCCCGCAACGAGTCGAGTTCGAGGAGCACGTGCGGCTCGAACAGGTCGACGTCCTCGGGGGGGAACCGCCGCGTCGCGCCGGCCTTAGCCTTCCGCCGCTCGTCGGCGTGAGCGGCACACACTCGCGCCTGCGCGACGAGGTATTCCAGCTCGGTCCCGGCCCGCGGGCGCGATTTGCACCGCGCGAGACGAACCGCGAGCGGGTTCAGGTCGACCCCGATCGGGGTGCGGCCGAGGATGAGGGCCTCGACCAGTACCGTCCCCGAACCGCAGAACGGGTCGAGTACGCGCCCGCCGGCCGGGACGAACGCACGTACCAGCCTCGCCGCGGTCTCGGGGTGCATGCGGGCCGGGTACGTGTGGAACCCGTGGACGTGCGCCCGCGAGACGTCGTCGTCCTCGTCGGTCGACGGGGCGACATCAAGGGCGTGCGCGAGCTGCTTCGCGGCGGCGGTGTCGCCCTCGGTCTCGATCGCGCCGCCCACATGGGTGAGAGCACGGCGTTTGCGGGGTGCGTCGCTCATGGGGCCTGTGGCTTTTTCACCGCTCAGTTCGGACATGGGCTCGGCGAACGTCAGATCAGGGCGACCCGGACAAGTTTACGATATGCCCGGTGACCGCCTCCGGGCGGATGCTCTCCGTGGTCCTTGGTGTCTCTTCGTGTCTTTATGCTGAGTTTTAACTCGGAAGAGCAGACAGCCGAAGTACAATTCCCACCGGCTCTTCCGGAGGGGAATTCACGACCCAGGCCCGGCCTCCGGGGGAAAAATCGGCGGCCGTGTCGAAATGCAAGGGGGCCGGCCGTCATCGAGGCGGGCGCGGGTACTCGCCCGCGGCGTTTCCTTCCGATCGGAGACCGACTGTGCAATTCGCGATCCTCATTTACGAAACCGAGTCCGACTTTGCCACCCGTAAGGACCCGGCCCGACACGACGAATACATGGGGGCCTATACCGCCTACGGGAAGGCGCTCCGCGAGGCCGGACTGTATGTCGTCGGGTCGGCGCTGCAGCCGCCGGAGACGGGGGCGACGGTCCGCCTCCGGGGCGGCGAACGCCGGGTGCAGGACGGCCCCTACGCCGACACGAAAGAGCAGCTGGGCGGGTTCATCCTGATCGAGGCACCGGACCTGGAGACCGCCCTCGATTGGGCGGCCCGGTGCCCGGCAGCGGCCCGGGGATCGGTCGAGGTGCGGGCGGTGGGGGGGAAGTGCTCGAGTTGAGGACGAAACATTCCGACCGGATAACCGGATGAACGGGATTTCTGGTGGTGACCTACTTTCGTTGCACGGCTGGGAATGCCAACCACTCGGCTAACGACCACACATGATCGGTCAACCCGGCGGCCATCGCCGGGGTTCGTCGCTGCCAGTGGGCGTCC
>JAQGHQ010000257.1 GCA_028288765.1 Gemmataceae bacterium
GGACGTGGGACGTGGCCGAGATCCTGAGGTGGTCCCGGTGGCGGCAGGAGCGGAACCGCCGGGCCTTCGTCAGCCACCGAAAGCGTCGGCTCGCCGCCTTGCTACTCTTCCCAAGTAAGTGGGAAAACAGACTGCGCTGTAGTACTAGGCGGTTCTGATTCAAGAAGGTGTTGCTGGATGAAAGACATCTTACTTCCCTCGGACCCGCTTCACTTGTTTCGTCACTTCCTCGACGATCAGGTCTTCCACCTTCGACCCCCAGACCGACGGGAGGCCGTAGTAGATCATGGCCGTGGCCCCCTCGTACCCTCCTTCCTTGAGAACCCGGGCCGACGGGATATACGCCATGACGTCGTTCGCGTATCCCATGACCCACAGGTTCGGCCCGAGTTCCTTCTTGAGCCGCAGGGAGTAATCGACGACCACCTCGCCGCCGAGCGTCACGAGGGTCAGCTCCTTGCCGAGCTGCCACGACTGGACCGGATACGGGTACGCGGCCGGAAGGTCTTCGCCGCCGTCGAGCTTCTTGAGGAGCATCCTCGCGCGGGCCGCAATGTACTTGTTCTCGCTCGTCGTTTCCTTGAAAAGGGCCTCGCGGCCGGGTACGTCCTTGAGAGGCAAGTCGATCTCGCTGTAAGTCGCCGAAGCCTGCGGGGGCACGGCTGCCATCGGCTTCACGAGGACCGTCTCGACGGCGTCGGCCAGCTGCTTGCCGTAGTCCTTCGCCCGGTCGACCGTCCGGCGGGGCAGGGGGTTCTGGTCGGCCCCGCAGCCGGCGAAGAACATCGCCACCGCGCCGGGGTGGAGCTTCTCCAGCTCGATCATCGCGAACCCCGGGTAGTCCCCGCACCACTTCTGGTAGCTCAGCACGGTGGCGTGACACGCATACCCGAAGACGACGCCCTTGAGGGTGCCCCTGGGATCGTGTGCGGCGAGGACCGGCACGGCGTGATCGACCGGCCCCTTGAGTACGCCCTTTTCCCGCAAGACCGGGACGTCGGGTTCCTTGTTTTCCCGCCGGTTGACCGCGAACCCGGCTGTCCCGGTCGCCCACGAAAGGGTCGCCGGTTCGAGCCGGCCGGCCGCCTCGTCCACCGCCTTGAGGATCAGGCCGGGAAGGGCGTCCGTGTACTCGTCCACCCGCCGGCCATTTTCGGCATCAAGGAAGTACATCGCCCGCAGATTCTTCCCGACCACCGGGCCGCAGTGGGTGTGCGAAACCGACAGGGCGACGGCCGCTCGCGGCAGCTGGTACTTGTCCTGAATCCGCTTGCAAATCTCCCGGGAGGTGGCGCGGTCGACCCCGACGAGGTCGAGCGTGACCAGGACGAGCCTGTGCCCGTCCGCGGCCTGGAGGACCGCCGCCTTCGCCCACAGGTCGGTTTCTTTCTCGTCCGCGGGGGCCGTGCGGGAGGCATACCCGGACATCCACATCGGCTGTCCCGGGGTGATGCTCACCTTCCCGAACCCCGCTTTCCACGCGGGCTCCCGGGCGACCAGGGGCGGGGCGAGTGTCAGACCGATGGCGGCGAGGAGCAAGCGGATCATGATGAGGGTGTGAGGTGGTGTGGATGGTAAGGTTGTGGGCTCGTGTCCCGATGCTACGTCGGGACGAGCGGTCGTGCAACTACCAGCCGGCCGTAGCAGGGTCTTTCAAAGTAGTCCGCTCGCTCCGCGAGCGATCGTTTCTGAGCGGTTGGGGACGAAGAAACCACCGCTCGCGGAGCGAGCGGACTACTTTCCAAACCGGACTTTGAAAGACCCTGCCGGCCGTGGCGGGCTTGTCGGGCATGGGTCCGGCGAGACGTCGGGTGTCTGTTCACTCCACTCTTGAGGAGTTGTGCCGAGTCCGCCGGGAGCTCAAAATATGAGAGGTCACACTCGGGTGCCGTTCGGAGGGCCGGATCATGATCCTCGAAGAGTACAACTTCAAGCGCGAAGTCCTGGACGACCCGGGGTCCGTGCTTGTCGATTTCTGGGCGGAGTGGTGTGGGCCATGCCAGGCGATGAACTCCGTCCTGAACGAACTCGAGGCCGAGTTCAAAATCTGTAAGGTCAATATCGACACCAACAAACCCCTCGCGAAGAGGTTCCAGGTCTCCGTCGTCCCGACGCTGCTGATCTTCCAGAACGGCAAGATCGTTAAACGGTACGAAGGGGTCACCCCGGCTCAAACCTTGCGGGCCGACGTCGCCGCGATCGCCGTTCACGTATGATCGACCCGCGGATCAAAGGCGACGCGCCGCAACCCGGCCTGGTAGGCCGTCTGCGGGCCAGTGTCGGGTGGTTCGCCCGTCCCGTCGCGAGGAGACCGGTCCTTGTTAGGGCCGGCTATGGCGGCCGCCGCCGTCGAGCCAAACCCGGCCGGCACAGCCGGCCCTACTCGTCCGGCCGGCGACCGCGGGTCGCGCTGGCAGTGTTTGTCAGTATCTGGCAGCCCTCGGGCCGATTTTCTCGCTCGTAGCCAGGGCGGATAAAAGCGGCAGGCGGATGACCACCGGGGGTCGACCCGCCCGCCTTTCGGCTTGTCCGTTTCCAAGACCCGATGCCCGGGTTCGACTGGCCCCGGGCGATCGGGGGGTGGCGAATGGCCCGGGGACGGGCGAACGCTCGCGGTCCGGTGCCCCGTGGCAGAGTTTGTCAGTGTTTGGCAGTCTTCGGGCCGCTTTTCCGGTCGCTGACCAGCTGGCGGCGGCTCCTCGTCCCCGCCTACCGGGTGCGGCGACACCTCCGGCTGGTCCGCCAGGGCAGCGGACGCGCGGGCCGGCTCGTCCGCTGCTCGGGGGCTGGCCGGCGGGACCGGGTCGGGCACGCCCGTGCTTCCCGGCGCGGGCGCCGATGCCCCGGAGCTGGGCTGCCAGGAAGATGCGGGCGGGGTGTGGAATGGCATACCCGGTGCGGGGCCGCTGGCTCCGGGCCCATCCGGTCGACCGCCGTTCGGGCCGGTGTCGGGGCCGCCGGGCCCGGGGTCGTCCTCGTCCGGGTCGTCCTCCGGGGGTGGCGGGTACTCCCCGAACTTGGCCTTGTGCTTCGCGATCCGCTCTAACCCGGTCACCCGATCCTCGAGCTCGACCTGCTCCCGCATCTTCAGGGTCAGGTCGACCACCGCCTTGGCCGCCTTGAACCCGACGTGCGGGTTCGGGTGCCGGACCAGCTGGGTCAGCTGGAAGCAGGCGTCGGTCAGCCCGGTGGTGAGCATCCCGTAGGCCGGGGAGAGGGCGGCCGCCTGGGTCGCGCTGAGGCGGTCCCGGAAGGTCGGGTTGGCGAGCCGGCGGAAGACGGTCCGCTCGCTGACTTTGGCGACCCGGGCGGCGTCGGGGATGGTGTCCCCGCGGGCCAGGCAGCGGATCAGGACCTCGTCCGCGTATTCCTTGCTCGGGGTGGGCATGGGGCCCTCCGGGTGGTGGGGGGTGTCGGGCGCGGCGGGCCGACCGGCGAAACGGCCAAACAAGATGTATAGTAATGCAAGGCCATTTGTAGTGCAATACAGAGATGCGGAGGATTTCTCGGCCGGGGGTGTGGGCCGCTCGCCCCGCGGGCGGGGCGCCGGCATGTCGGAAAGGCGGTCGGTGTCGCCGCCCCGGTACGGGACCGCGCGCCCCGCCCGCGGGCGACACGGAAACCCCTGGGCGGCGGGCGATCGAGGTCAACCACCTCGCCCGCGGCTGCTCCCGGGGTAACGGGCTGTCGACGCCGTGATGCGGGGAGGGAGCGATTGGCGCGGCGAGCGAGAAGTCTCGGAAGACTCGTTACCCCGGGCCGCCGGTCGGGTACACTTGAGCCGTACTGGCCGCGGTGACTCCTGCCCGGGAACTGTCGACCCTCCGCCCTGTTCGCAAATCCGCACGATAGGGATTCGATGTCCGAACACGTTCGCACTCGCGTTGCCCTTCCGGCCATCGCCCTGTGCCTCACCAGTGTGGGCGTGTGGGGTGCGATGACCGGGCCGGGCCCGAATGGCACGACCGCACGCGGCGCGGAGGACACGAAAGCCCCGCCCGCCGCCAAGCCGGCGCCGCCCGCCGACCCGCTCGAACAGCGATTCGCGGCCAGGGTGCAGCCGTTCCTCGAACGCTATTGCTTCTCGTGCCACGGGCCGAAAAAGCAGTCCGCCGGGCTCGACCTCAGCCGGGACACGACCGCGGCCGCCATTGCGAAGAACGCACAGCACTGGGAAGTCGTGCTCGATCGCCTCGGCGCGAAAGAGATGCCGCCCGAAGACGCGAAGCGCCAGCCGGAGCCTGATGAGCGGGCCGCGGTGGTCGAGTGGCTCCGGGAACTGCGCGACCGGGAAGCCGAGCGGAACGCCGGCGACCCGGGCCCGGTGCTCGCCCGCCGGCTGAGCACCGCCGAGTACGACAACACGGTCCGCGACCTGACGGGCGTCGACATCCGGCCGACGCGCGAGTTCCCGGTCGACCCCGCCAACCAGGCCGGGTTCGACAACTCGGGCGAATCACTCGCCATGTCCCCCGCGCTGCTCAAAAAGTACCTGGCCGCGGCCCGACTGGTCGCCGACCACGTCGTCCTGAAACCGGACGGGTTCGTGTTCGCCCCCCACCCGGCGGTGACCGACACCGACCGCGACAAGTACTGCGTCCGCCGGATCGTTGACTTCTACCAGCGGCATCAGGTGGACTATGCCGACTACTTCCTGGCCGCCTGGAAGTTCCGGCACCGCGACCCGCTCGGCCGGTCCGGCGTCGAACTGGGCCGGTTCGCGACCGAGATGGGGCTGAGCCCGAAATATCTGGCGCTGGTCTGGTCGGTCCTGAACGAGACCGAGATGGACGCGGGGCCTCTGGCCGCCGTCCGGAAGATGTGGGCCGAGTTGCCGCCACCCGATCCGGCGAAGCCCGACGCCGCCCGGCCCGCTTGCCAGCGGATGCGCGACCTCGTCGTCCTGCTCCGGCGACAGCTCAAGCCCTCCGCCCCCCAACTCCAGGTCAACGGGATTTCCGCCGGCAGCCAGCCGTTCGTCCTGTGGCGAAACCGGCAACTGGCGGGCAAGCACCGCAGTTATTCGGGGGAGCCCGTCGCCGACCTCCGCAAGCTGGCCGATCAGCTCAAAGGCGCCGACGCCGGCCTGGCGAAGCTGTTCGCGGTGGAGAACCCCGACGCCGAGGCCGGACGCCGGCTGCGGGCATCCTTCGAGCGGTTCTGTGCGGCGTTCCCCGGGGCCTTCTTCGTGTCCGACCGGGGGCCGTACTTCAACCCGAACGCGGCCGGTCAGGGTCGGCTCCTCACGGCCGGGTTCCATCTCATGCAGGGGTTCTTCCGCGACGACGGGCCGCTGGGCGAACTGATCCTCGACGAGCGGGAGAAGCGCGAGCTCGACGCGCTGTGGGACGAGCTGAATTTCGTCACCCTGGTACCGGTGCGGCAGTACAAGGACTTCATCTTCTTCGAGCGGGCCGAGCCCCCAAGGTTCATGCGCGAGGCCGAGTTCGACTTCGCCCGGTCCGAGGACAAGGACGCGACCTCCGAAGCAAAGATGAATCGGCTGGCCGAAGCCTATCTCGCGAAGGCGAAGAAGCAGAAGGCCGGTGAGGAGGCTCTGGGGGCGATCAAGACCTATTTCGCGACCATCTCGGCGGACATCCGCGGGGTCGAGCGGGGTCGGCTGGCCGCCGAACCGGGCCACCTGGACGCCCTCGTGAATTTCGCCGGGCGGGCGTACCGCCGGCCCCTGTCGGCCGCCGAACGCGACGACCTGCTCGCCTTCTACCGCGCACTCCGACAGAAGGACGGCCTCGGGCACGAGGACGCGCTTCGCGACGCGATCGTCTCGGTGCTGATGTCGCCCCACTTCTGCTACCGGTTCGATCTCGCGGAGCCGGGCCGGGGCGTCCGGCCGTTGTCGGATTACGCGCTGGCGAGCCGGTTGAGCTACTTCCTCTGGTCGAGTATGCCCGACGCCGAGTTGCTGGCCCACGCCGCCGCGGGCGATCTGCACCGGTCCGACGTGCTGACCGCGCAGACGCGGCGGATGCTCCGCGACTCGCGGGTGCGCGGGCTGGCGACCGAGTTCGGGGGGAACTGGCTCGACTTCCGCCGCTTCGAGGAGCACAACAGCGTCGACCGCGACCGGTTCCCGGGGTTCACGAACGAGCTCCGGCAGGCGATGTTCGAGGAGCCGGTCCGCTACCTCGTCGACGTGGCCCAGGGGAACCGGCCGGTGCTCGACCTGCTTTACGGGCCCGACACGTTCGTGAACCGGCCGCTGGCGAAGCACTACGGGATGCCCGACCCGCCGGCCGGGCCGGATGCGTGGGTTCACGTAGAAGATGCGCAGCGGTACGGCCGCGGCGGCCTGTTGCCGATGGCGGTGTTCCTGACCAAGAACGCGCCGGGGCTTCGGACGAGCCCGGTCAAGCGCGGCTACTGGGTCGTCCGGCGGCTGCTCGGCGAGCAGATCCCCCCGCCGCCGCCCACCGTCCCGGAACTGCCGAAGGACGAGGCGAACCTGGGGGAGCTGACGCTGCCGCAAGTCCTTGCGCGGCACCGCCAGGACCGGAGCTGCGCGGGCTGTCACAACCGCTTCGATTCCGTGGGCCTGGTCTTTGAGGGATTCGGCCCGGTCGGCGAACGCCGCACGAAGGACCTGGGAGGACGCCCGGTCGGGACCGGTGCGACCTTCCCCGACGGAACGGATCGGGACGGAATCAACGGGCTGCGCGAGTACTTGCGGGAGAAACGGCAGGCCGAGTATGTCGATAACCTGTGTCGTAAGCTATTCTCGTACGCTCTGGGGCGGAGCCTGCTGCTCTCGGACAGGAAAGCTCTCGACGCGATGCGGACCAAGCTGACGGTCGACGGATATGCGTTCGGCAGCCTGGTCGAGTCGATCGTCGCGAGCCCGCAGTTTCTGAACAAGAGAGGGCGGGACGACCCGCGAGAGTAGGTGACACGAATCGAGTAGTACGGTCGGCTGGTTCGGGGGCGGGTCTCTGGCGGCACAGCCGAGCCGTCTGGCTCGGTCGGGGTAGGTGCCGCGAGCCGAGCGGCACAGCTAGTCCGGCTCGGCTCGCCGGACCTACCCAGAAACTGGGCGGTTCGGCCCGGTTGGGTAGGTGCCGCGCGACCGGCGAGTGAATATCCCGGTGGCACAGACAGTCCGGCTCGGCTCGCTGGACCGATCTGGCGTCGAGCTGTTCGGCCCGGTTGGGGTAGGTGCCGCTCGGCTCGCGGCACAGCTGGTCCGGCCGGGGTACCCGCTCGCGGGTCGCGCCGGACCTACCCAGAAACTGGGCCGTCCGGCTCGGTCGGGGCGGTGCCCTGGCAACACACAGCCGAGCCGGGCGGCTCATCGGTTTGTCGGAGACACGCGCCCATGATCCGGAAGCCTGAGACGATCGCCTACTGGCGCGGACGACTGCCCCACTGGGAGGTCACCGACGGTCGATACTTCGTAACGATCCATCTCGCGGGCGCGATTCCGCAAGAGGGACAGGACCGGATCCACTCGCTCGGCTCGGCATACGACGAACTGGCCGACCACGATCACGAGGGACGGCACCAAGTCCGGCGGCGAATCTACGCCGAGATGGAATCCTGGCTCGATCGAGCCGAGTATGTCGCACACCTTCAACGGTCGGACGTGGCCCGCATGATCGGTGAATCGATCGAATTCCGTCATCGGCGGACCTGGAACGTGTTCGAATATGTCGTAATGCCGAGTCACGTCCATCTGTTCTTCGAGCTGCTCGGCGTCGGACTCAAAGGCAGTTTGGAACAGTTCAAACGCTGGACGGGACACTAGGCGGCGGGTCTACTGGGTCTCGGCAGAGGGCGATTCTGGCAGGACGAATGGTTCGACCACTGGTCGCGATCGGACGACGAGGATGAGAAGATCATCGATTACATCCGCCAGAACCCGGTGAAGGCGAATTTGGTGAGTCAGTACCAGGATTGGCCCCACGGTTCCTGGGGCGATACGCACTTGCGTCAGCATTAGCCAAGAGTCCGGCGAGCCGGACCTACTCATGCATGGTGACCGACATGCCGCATTCGGATTCGATCTCCCGCCGCACGGTCCTGAAAGGCGTCGGCGTCACGGTCGCCCTCCCGTGGCTGGAGGCGCTTCCGCTCGTGGCGGGCGAAACGCCCCCCGGCGCCCCGGCTTACCCCCGGCGGTTCGCGGCCCTGTTCATGGGGAACGGCATCAGCCCCAAGAACTGGTGGGCCAAAGGCGCGGGCGCCGAGATGCAGCTGAGCAAGAGCCTCGAACCCCTGGCCTCGCTCCGGCCCCGGCTGAACGTCGTCTCGGGGCTGTTCAACAAGCACGCGACAGGGGTCGGCATCCACCCCGGGCAGACCGGCAACATCCTCTCCGGGGCCGCCCTTCAGAAGGGCGCGGTGCTGCGGGGCGGGGTCAGCATGGACCAGGTGATCGCCGCGCGCATCGGGGAAGAGACCGCGCAGCCGAGCCTGGTGCTCGGGTGCGAACAGCCGATCACCGGGTACCACGAGACCAACTTCTCGATGGCCTACAGCTCCCACATCTCCTGGCAGGACGCGAACTCGCCCGTGCCGATGGAGGTCTACCCGTCGCTCGCGTTCGACAGCCTGTTCGACAACCAGGGGAGCCGCCGGACGGCCAGCATCCTCGACCGCGTCAAGGACCAGGCCGCCGCGCTCAACGGCCGGGTCAGTCACGCGGACAAGGCCAAGCTCGACGAGTACCTGACGAGCGTCCGCGAGGTCGAGAAGCGGGTCGAGCGGACCCGCACGGAGAAGGACCGCGCCGACGACCGGGCCCGCGACCGCGGCCGGCCGGCGGCCGCCATGCCCCGGCCCGACAACGGGCTCCCCGAGGACATCCGCGAGCACATGAAGCTGATGTGCGACATCATCGCGCTCGCCTTCCAGACGGACAAGACGCGGGTCGCCACGCTGCTCCTGTGCCGGGACCTGTCCGGCCTCTTCTACCCGTTCCTCGACGTGCGGACGGCCCACCACCCGACCTCGCACGAGGACCAGTCCGACGCCTACGAGCGGGTGACCCGGTACTACGTGGGCCAACTCGCGTACCTCGCCGGTCGGCTCGCAACCATGCCGGAAGGGGATACGACCGTACTCGACAACTCGTGCCTCATGTTCGTCTCGAACATGTGGTCGGGGAGCCAGCACGACTCGCGGAAGCTCCCCGTCCTGCTGGTGGGCGGCCTGGGCGGGAAGCTCGCCACCGGCCGGGTCCTCGATTACGCCGACCGCGGCGACGACAACCGCAAGCTCTGCGGCCTCTACCTGTCGCTGATGGACCGGATGGGCGTGAAAGCCGACCGGTTCGGCGACGCCGCCGAGCCGCTCGCCGGGCTGTGACCGCCGGAGGCCGCGCGGGCTACTATCACCGAACCAAGACCTGCACCGTCCTCGCCCCGTATAACCTGGGTGTCACCCCGAGGGACACGCATGCGCCCGCGACTCGCACCTGTCATCCTCTTCGTCCTGGCCGTCCCGGCCCTCCTCACCGCCGTCCCGCCGGACGCGCCGAAGCCGGCCGCCCCGGAACCGGACCTGCCCGACGGGACCGAAAAGGCCCTCCAGCACATGGCCGGGTTCCGCCTCCCGAAGGGGCTGAAGGTCGAGCTGTTCGCCGCCGAGCCGAAGCTCGCCAGCCCGGTCGCGATCGGGCTCGACGAGAAGGGCCGGGTGTTCGTCGCCGAGGAGTACCGGTTCAGCCGGGGGACCGAGGAGAACCGGACCCGCCCGTTCTTCCTCGAAGACGACCTCCAGATCCGTACCCTCGACGACCGGCTCAAGATGTACCGGAAGTGGGCCGGCAAGTTCGAGGGCGGGATGGACTGGTTCAGCAAACACGCCGACCAGGTCCGGCTGCTCGAAGACACGGACGGGGACGGCCGGGCGGACAAGAGCACCGTGTTCGCCGGCGGGTTCAACCACCCCCTCGACGGCCTCGCGGCCGGGGTCCTCGCCCGGGACGGGGACGTCTACCTCACCTGCATCCCGAACCTCTGGCGGCTCCGGGACACGAAGGGGAAGGGCGTGGCCGACGCGCGCGAGCCGCTCCTGACCGGGTTCGGGGTGAACTGCGCGTTCCTCGGCCATGACCTCCACGGGCTGATCTTCGGCCCGGACGGGAAGCTGTACTTCAGCGTCGGCGACCGCGGGTTCAACGTCACCTCGAAAGAGGGGGCGACACTGAGCGGCCCCCGGACCGGAGCGGTGTTCCGCTGCGACCCGGACGGGTCGAACCTGGAAGTCGTGATGCGCGGCCTGCGGAACCCGCAGGAGCTGGCGTTCGACCAGTACGGGAACCTGTTCGCCGACGACAACAACTGCGACAAGGGGGACCACGCCAGGCTGGTCTACGTGGTCGAGGACGGGGACTGCGGGTGGAACATGGCGTACCAGACGATCCCCGCTCCGTACACGGCCGGGCCGTGGTTCGCCGAGAAGATGTGGCACCTCCCGCACCCCGGCCAGCCGGCCTGGATCGTCCCCCCGGTCGGCAAGATCGGGACCGGGCCGAGCGGGTTCCTGTTCACCAGCGGGACCACCCTGCCGGACCGGTACAAGAACAGCTTCATCATGTGCAACTACGCCGGCGGCCGGGGCCTGGAGGCGTTCCGGGTGACGCTGAAGGGGGCGGGCTTCGAGGTCGCCGACTACCACGACTTCATGGTCCCGATCATGGCGACCGACGCCGAGTTCGGCCCGGACGGCAAGCTGTACGTGTCCGACTTCGTGAACCTCGACTGGTCGGGCCGGAGCCTCGGCGGCCGGATCTACACCGTCTCCGACCCCGAGAAGGTCAAGGACCCGGCCGTGCTCGCCGTGAAGAAACTGTTCGCGGAAGGGTTCAACCACCGCCCGGTCAAGGACCTGGCGGACCTGCTCGGGCACCCGGACCAGAAGGTCCGTCTCCGGGCGCAGTGGGCGATCGCGAGCCACGCGGCCGGAGGCAAGCAGGCGGATGTTGTCGCCGCCCTGGCCACTGTCCTCGCGGACACCACCCGCCAGCTCCCCCGGCTGCACGCGGTCTGGTGTCTCGGCCAGATCGCCCGGATTCACCCGCTCCCGCCCGGGGCGATCAGCTCCGTGCTGGCGGACAGGGACCCGGAGGTCCGGGCTCAGGCGGCGAAAGTCGCTGGCGATATCGGCCGGGCCGAGGAAGTGGGCACCCTGACGAGCCTGCTCGCCGATCCCGAACCGCGGGTGCGGTTCTTCGCCGCCCAGGCACTCGGAAAGTTGAAGTCCAAGCCGGCGATCCCCGGGCTGTTCAAGGTCCTCGCCGAGAACAAGGACGCCGACCCGTTCCTCCGGCACGCGTGCGTCGCGGCCCTGGCCCGGATCGGCGACGCCGACGCCGCCCACGCCCGGGCGACCGACCCGAGCGCGTCCGTCCGGCTCGCCGTCGTCCTCGTCCAGCGGCGGCTACGGGATAAGCGGGTCGCCCAGTTCCTGACCGACCCCGACTCGCTCGTCCGCGCCGAGGCCGCCCGGGCGGTCCACGACCTCCCGATGGAGGACCTGTACCCCGCCCTCGCGCAGCTGCTCCCGAAGCTCACCGCGTCGTCCGATGACGACGCCACCGCCCGGCGGTGTATCGACGCCGCATTCCGGCTCGGCGGGGCCGGCGAGGCGAAGACCGTCCTCGCCGCGGCGGCGAACCCGAACCTGTCGCCGGCCGTCCGGGTCGAGGCGGTGGCCGCGCTCCGCCACTGGGCCGACCCGCCGCAGCGGGACCGGGTCACCGGGTTCTGGCGGCCGCTCGGCAAGCGGGACACCGAGCTGATCCGGGGGGTGGTCGGGCCCGCCTTCGAGAAACTGCTCGGGAGCACGTCCGGGGCGCTCCTGACGGACGTGGTCGGGCTGATCCGGCCGCTCGAACTGGACGTCGGCGAGGGTACTCTGGGCGAGTGGGTCGCCGACACGAAGAAGGAGGTGCCGGTCCGCGTCGCCGCCCTCCGCGTGCTCGCCGACCGGAAGGCGAAGACGCTCCCGGCCTCGGTGTCAGTGGCGATCGGAGACACGGCCCCGCTGCTCCGGGCGGAGGCCCGGGACGTCCTCGCCGCCACCGACCCGGTGAAGGGAACCGACCTGCTCGCGGCCGCGCTGGCCGACGAGACGGCCCCGGTGGTCGAGCGGCAGCGGGCGGTCGCGGCCCTGGCCCGGGTAAAGGCCCCGGCCGCCGGCCGCCAGCTCGACGCCTGGGCCGACAAGCTCGCGGCCGGCGCGGTGCCGGAGGAACTCCGGCTCGACGTCCTCGACGCCCTGACGGTCGCCCCGGCCCCCCGCCGCGACAAGGTCCGGGCGGCGTTCGAGGCCGCCCAGCCGGGCGGGCCGCACGCGAAGTTCTCTGTCAGTCTGAAGGGTGGGGACGCGGACCGCGGGCGGGAGGTCTTCTTCGGCCACGCGGCGGCTCAGTGCGTCCGGTGTCACGTGGTCAACGGCGCCGGCGGGAATGCCGGGCCGGACCTGTCGAAGGTGGCAACCCGCTATCCGGACAGGACGCGGGAGTTCTTCCTGGAATCGCTGCTCACCCCGAGCGCCAAAATCGCCCCCGGGTTCGGGACGGTCACGCTTGCCCTTGCGGACGGGCGGACCGTCTCCGGGGTGCTCGCCGCCGAGGACAAGACGGCGGTGACGCTCCAGGCGCCGGATGGGAAGAAGGAGGTGATCCCCGTGGCGGACATCGAACGCCGGTCGGCCGCGACTTCCCCGATGCCGGCGGTAGACCGGACCCTCACCCCGCGGGAAGTGCGCGACCTGGTCGAGTACCTGACGACCCTCCGCTGACCGGGCCCCCGGGCCCGACCGCACCATCATTTGGGCAAAGCTCTGCTCACGTGGGGCTCGTCGCGGCGGCCAGATCCCGAAGGGCCTGGGCGAGACCCGGCAGACTCCGGAACGGTTTCTCGAAGACCCGGACGGCCCCGAACGCGAGTAGGTCCTCGGCCGAGTACGCCCCCGAGGCCCCGGTCATGAACGCGGCCCGGAGGTCCGGATCGATCGCGCGCAGTTCGGCCAGGGTCCTGGGGCCGTCCCACGGGGCCATCCGGACGTCCAGCAGGACGACGTCGATCGCGTCCCGGTGCCGGCGGTACACGTCGACCGCCGTCTCCCCTCGGTCCGCGGTCAGGACATCCATCCCGGCCCGTGAGAGGGCTTGTGCGACTACCCGCCGGATTGCGTCCTCGTCGTCGACTACCAGGACCGTCGTGGTCCGTTCCTCGGGGCGGCTCAAGTCCGTCCTCCGTTGGGGTCGGGCGATTCCTTCACCGTTCGACGAATGTAGGCATTTTCTGTGCCGCGCGGGCCGGCCGGGCGTTTCGACTTACGGATACTTGGGCGGGTCCCGCGCCAGTTCTACCAATGAGTTGACGGGGAAACGTCATCCTGACGAACGCGGCCGCCGGTCCGTTATCCGGCGATACATGCATTCTCCGGTCCACCGGGCCGGATATGCAATACCAGCCGGCCGTCGACAGGCGGCGGCAAGGTAAAATTACGACCGAGCTCCGCATCCGCCAGATCCCGTCCGGATCTTTGTACGACCCAGAACTGGCCGGCGACCTCCGGAGGGCTCGGGGGCTGGCGTCGCGTCGAGCGGCAGATCGTCGCCTCATGCACCGCCGGCCGGGAACCCGGCATCGGGTGGGTCGGCGGTCGCTACCGGGCTCCCCACCCCGGGCGATGCCCGGGGCTCAGGGCTGTCAGCCTGAAAGGCCGAAATCCCCGGGCCACCGATTCCAGGTGGATGTCAACCGGGCAACGGTGAGACCATAGCGCCACATTGGCCGTGACTCCTGCGAATCCGACCCCCCAGAGGGTTATGCGGGATCGATAACCCTTCCCGGGTCGTCGTCCGATCTGGGCACGGCCTCGCACCGTCGCCCGCGGTGCTCGGCCCGTGTAAAGTGCGGAGACGACGGCGGGGTCCCGGTTCTTCACTCACACCCCCCGCGAGCCGTTCATATTTCGAGGAGAACTCATGCCGACCGACCCCGGAACACGCACCGTGTCCGCCGACGACCTGTTCGAGTTCTGCGTGCGCGCCTTGACGGCGGTCGGCGTCGGGGATGCCGACGCCCGGACGACGGCGGACGTGCTGGTGACGACCGACACCTGGGGCGTGTTCACGCACGGCGTCAAGGCCCTCGGCGGCTACGTTCGACGGCTCAAGGGCGGCGGGCTCCGCGCCGCCGCCCGGCCGGAGGTGGTCGCGTCCGGCCCGGCGTGGGCGGTCGTGGACGGCCACTCGGCCCTCGGCATGGTCACGTCCGTCTTCGCCATGCGGGCGGCGATCGAGAAGGCTCGCGCGGGCGGGATCGGGTACGCCGGCGTCCGCAACAGCTGTCATTTCGGGGCGGCCGGGTACTACGCGAACCTGGCCGCCGCCGAGGGGATGATCGGGCTCGCGATGGCCAACGACGTGCCGAGCGTCACCGGGCCCGGCGCGCGGGGGGCGATCACCGGGAGCAACCCGCTGGCCTACGCCGTCCCGACCGGGACCGGCCGGCCGATCCTGCTGGACATGGCGACGAGCACGGCGGCGGGGAGCAAGGTCGCCGCCGCCCACGCCATGGGAAAGGCGATCCCGGCCGACTGGGTGGTTGACCGAGATGGCGTCCCGAGTACCGACCCGGCGGCATTCCTCCAGGGCGGCGCGCTGCGGCCGATGGCCGGCCACAAGGGGTACGGGATCGCCCTGCTCATCGAGGTGCTGGCCGGCGTGCTGACGGGAGCGGGAATGACCCGCCAGATCGTCCCCTGGATCGTCGGCGACCCGGCCGTGCCGACGAACCACGGGGCCGCGTTCCTCGCCATCGATATCGCCGCGTTCCTCCCGGCCGAAGTCTTCCGGCGGCGGATCGACGCCCTGGCGGAGGAGATCCACACGGCCCCGAAGGCTCAGGGGGCGGACCGCATCTACCTGCCGGGCGAGATCGAATGGGAGCGGCGGGAGCGATCACTTCGCGACGGCATCGACCTCCCGCCGGACGTGGTGGCCTCCGTCGCCGCACTCTCACGGGAGCTGAACATCCCGTTGAAGGGGATCTGACCGCGCACCACCCCTCACGGCGGCGGGGCCGCGGAATGCTGCCGGAGCAGACCCGCGAACTCATCGAGTTCTTGCGCGTTCAGGTCGGAAATCACCCAGTACGCCATCCCGGCCCGCTGCCAGTAACACACGTGGAAACCTTGCCGGGCGAGGGCCCGCACGGGGGTCTCGTCGGCGTCCGGGGCCGGCCAGGTGAACACGTTGATGGCGTGCAGCCGGCGGTGGTAGACGAGCGCGGCGACCGGCCGGTCGGCGAGGTAGTCCAGTCGGCCGCCGGACAGCGGGTACCCCTCCCCCGCGAGGTCCGGGACCTGGGGCGAGTAGTCCAGCTTACCCCGGAACCACGGCTTGACCGTGTGCCGGTCAGACGATGCCACGTCGGTGAGGTGATCGGCCTGGAGCGAACGGACGTGGCCGGCGACCACCTGTTCCACGAGTTTGGTCTCGGCGGACGTCGACGCCCGGGACAGCAGCGCCCCGGTCGTCACGGCCGCGGCGGCCACCAGCCCGATCCCGGCCGCGGTCGCCCAGAGCAGGGCCCGCGGCCGCCGGCGCCCGCGGCGCGAAGGGGTGGCGGGAGCCGACCGGAGATCGGCCGCGAGTCTCGCGCGGAGTGCGTCCGGGGCGTGGTGGTACAACGGCGCGGACGCCAGTGCCTCGCGCAGCCGCCGCAGGCCGAGCTGGTGCTCCGCACATGCGGCACACTCCGCCAGGTGGTGCTCGATCTGGAGGTGACGCACCAGGTCCAGTTCCCCGTCCGAATACGGGTGCAACAGGTTTTGGACGTCTCGGCAGTCCACCTCACTCCTCCCGGCCCGGACACGGGGCCAGCCGCTGCCGGAGCTGCTTGCGGGCCCGGGACAGCCGCGACATGACTGTGCCGACCGGGACCCCGACCACCGCCGCGATCTGCTGGTAGCTCAGTCCCTCCAGCTCCCGGAGCACCGTGACCTCGCGGAACTCGGGGGACAGTTCCTCCAGGGCCTGGCGGAGGAGCTGCTGGTCGGCCTTCCGGATCACCAGGGACTCGGGGTTCGACGCGTCGTCCCCCCGGTCGTGGACGGCCTCGTCGAACGAGGCCGCGGCCCACGCCCGCCGCTTTGCCAGCCAGTCGTACGCCGCCCGGCGGACGACCGCCAGCAGCCACGTCCGCCCGTCCCCGCCCCGGAACCCGGCGAAAAACTTCGCCGCGCGGAAATAGGCCTCCTGGACCACGTCCTCCGCGGCGTGGTCGTCCCGTGTCAGCCACCGGGCCAGGTTGTAAGCGGCGTCGAGGTGGGGCAGGGTGGCGTGCTCGAAGCGCCCCCGTTCGTCGAGGTTCAATCGCACCCCCTCTCCGCGGCGGAGTCTCGTCGGGCCGCCGGGTTCTCAACTGTACTCTACCGGCCGGTGGCGAGATTTATTCCCCGGAAACCGTCTCTTTTCGCCGCGGGAATTTTCCCTCGGGCCCGGCGGTCTGGTTTCCGTGGAGCCCGGCGCGGTCGGACCCGGCGGGCGCTCCGTTCTCAACTACGAGGGCAGAAACATGTCGTCTTCCGAGAAGTCGTCGGCCGGTGGCGACGGGATCGACCGCCGGGGTATGTTGAAGTGCATGGCGTGGGTCGGTACCGGGCTGGTGTGGGGCGTGAGCGGCGGGGTGGCCACGTCGCGGGTGTTCGGCCAGCCGGCCGCCCCGGACCAGAAGCCGACGTTCACCTTCGTCCAGATCAGCGACAGCCACCTCGGGTTCGCCCGGGACCCGAACAAGGACGTCGCCGGCACGCTCAAGCAGACGGTCGACCGGATCAACGCCCTGCCCGAGCCCCCGGCGTTCGTCCTCCACACCGGGGACCTCACCCACCTGGCCAAGCCGGACGAGTTCGACGCCTGTGCCGAGATCCTCAAAGGAGTCAAGGCCGGGGCGGTCGGGTACGTCCCCGGCGAGCACGACTTCGACGGGGACGGGAACAAGGAGTACCTCGGGCGGTACGGCAAGGGGACGCAGGGGCTCGGGTGGTACAACTTCGACCACAAGGGGGTCCACTTCGTCGCGCTCGTGAACGTGGCGAACGCCAAGTCGGGTAGCGGGGACGGCGGCCTCGGGGTGATCGGGGCCGAGCAGTTGGCGTGGCTGAAGAAGGACCTGGCCGGGCTGAAGGACAGCACCCCGGTGGTGGTGTACGCCCACGTGCCCCTCTGGGCGGTCTACGAGAAGTGGGGCTGGGGCACCCGGGATGCCGAGCAGGCGCTCGACCTCCTGAAGCGGTTCGGCTCGCTGACCGTGCTCAACGGGCACATCCACCAGGTCATGCAGAAGGTCGAGGGGAAGGTGACGTTCCACACCGCCCGCTCGACCGCGTTCCCCCAGTCGGAGCCCGGGAAGGGCACCCCGGGGCCGATCCGGAACCTGCCGGCGGGGAAGTTGAAGAGTGTCATCGGCCTGTCGACAGTATCGTACATCGAAACGGCCGGGTCGCTCGCGGTCGTTGATTCCACACTCGAGTAAGGAACCGGCCCGCCGCGACCGGGTCCGGGTCATCATCCGGCCCGGGCGATCGGCAAGACGTCCCGGCACCGCCGGGGCGTTCCCGAACGGGGTAGGGGTGCGCCATGAGATACTGGAACGCGGCGATCGTGGGTCTCTCCGTCGCGGCCGCCCTTTGGCCGGGACGTGTGTCGGCCCAGGCCCAGGCCGCACCCTCGGGGGCCGAGCTCGGGGCCCAGGTCCGTGGCGTCTTCGCCGCGAAATGTGCGGCGTGTCACGGGCCCGACCTCCCCAAGCCGAAGGGGCGGTTCGGGTACGTCCTCGATCTCCGACGGGTGGCCGGGAACCCCGAGATGGTGATCCCTTCGCGGCCGGACGAATCGGAGCTCTGGACGCTGATCCGGCGGGACGAGATGCCCCCGGCCGACTCGCCGCACGGGCCGCTCACCCGGGCGGAAAAGGACCTCGTCCGCGCGTGGATCGCCGCCGGCGCTCCGGACGCCGGCCCCGCCGCACCGGGTGATTCCCAGCCGAGTGCCCAACTCGAAGCATCGCCCGACGCGCCCGCGGGGGCGGCGGTTCTTCCCCGCGGCCTGCGTTGGCTCGGCAAGTTCCATTTGCTCGTCCTCCATTTCCCGATCGCCCTGGTCGTCGTGGCGGGGATCGCCGAGCTTCTGTCGGCCCGGAAGCCCGGCCGGGTCCCGTCCGAGTCGGTCCGGTTCTGCCTCTGGCTCGCCGCTATCGGCGCGGTCCCGACGGCGGCCCTCGGGTGGCTGTACGCGGCGGCCGGGAACGGGGCGGGATCGCCCCAGCTGCTCACCATCCATCGCTGGCTCGGGACCACGACTGCCCTGTGGATCGTCGCCACGGCCGTCTGTGCCGAGCGAGACGTCCGCCGCGGGGCGCGGAGTCGGCGGACCCGGTTGATGTTGGCGGCGGGAGTCCTCCTCACGGGGGCGACCGCCCATCTCGGCGGCCTGCTCGACCGCGGCATCGACTTTTTCGACTGGTAGCTGGTACCGGGAGCCGGTCTCACCCGGCGGACATCGACCGCGCCGAGACCGGATGGGGTAGCCGTCAACCCGGGCTTTGGGTAACCTCCGGCCGGAGGTGCCCATGACGGGACGACGATTTCCGCAACTAACCCGCCGCCGGTTTTTCGCCCTGGCCGGTGGCACGGTTGCCTGTGGCGTCGGGGCCGGCGCGTACGCCCACTGGGTGGAGCCGCACTGGGCCGCGATCGTCCGCCGGGATCTGCCTCTGCCCGGCCTGTCCGGGGCGCTTGCCGGGAAGGTGTTGGTCCACATCAGCGACCTGCACGTCGGGTCCACCGACCCGGACCACCTGACCGCCTGCCTGCGAACGGTGTCCGCCCTCCGGCCGGACATTGTCGCCATCACCGGCGACTTCATGACCTGCGACGGGCGGGAGCAGGCGGACCGGGTGCCGGAGGTCCTGTCGCACCTGGCCCCGCCGCCGCTCGGGTGCTTCGCGGTCCCGGGGAACCACGACTACGGCTCGCGGTGGCACCGGCCGGACGTGGCCGACCTGCTGTCCGCCCGCCTGGCCGGGTGCGGGGTCGAGCTCCTGCGGAATGGGGTGAAGGAGGTGGCGGGGCTCCAGGTGGCCGGGGTCGACGACCTCTGGGCCGGGCGGAGTCGGCCGGCCTCCGCGCTGGCCGGACTCGACCCGGCCCGGCCGGCCGTGGTCCTGTGCCACAACCCGGACGCGGTCGACCAGGCGGGGTGGGGCGGGTTTCGCGGGTGGGTGCTGGCCGGGCACACGCACGGCGGGCAGTGCAAGCCGCCGCTCTTTCGGCCCCCGATCCTGAACCTACGGAACCCCCGGTACGCGGCCGGGGCGTACGACCTGGGCGACGGGCGGTGGCTGTACGTCAACCGGGGGCTCGGGTACGTCCAGAAGGTCCGCTTCAACGCCCGCCCGGAAATCACCCTGTTCCGCCTGGTCCCGGCCTGACCCGGCCGCGTCTTCCTTCCCGTATCCCGCGTAGCAGCAAAAGGCCTCCCACCACCGCCCATGGCCAAGCCGTTCGACGCGACCCTGAACACCCTGATCGACGCCCACGTGTCCGACTGGGCCGGGTTCCTCGCCGCCCGGGCCGGGCTGCTTCCCGGCCCCGCGACCGCCCTCGACACAGACCTGTCCGCCACCCTCCAGGCCGATCGGCTGTTCCGGCTCGACGGCCCGACCCCCGCCGTCCTGCATCTCGAACTCGAATCCACCGGCCGGCTCGGCGTCCCGGGCGAGCTGCTCCGGTACAACGTCTCCGCATGGGGTGTGACGGGGCTGCCGGTCCACAGTGTGCTCGTCCTGCTCCGGCCGAAGGCGAATGCGACCGACCAGACCGGCCACCTCGACGTGGCCGGGGCCGACGGACGGCCGTACCTGAGCTTCGGGTACACGGTCGTGCGGGTCTGGTTGGAATCGGTGGGTCAATTGCTCGCGGCCGGCCTGGGGGTCGCCCCGCTCGCCCTGCTGACGAACGAGGCGGCGGCCGACCTGCCGGGGGCGTTCGCCCGGTTCAGGGATCGGTTGCGGGCTGACGGGTTACCGGCTAACGTGGAACGCGGGCTCCTCGGCTCGTCATTTGTGCTGTGCGGGCTGCGGTACGACCGGAACCGGATCGAGGCCCTCTACCGGGATCTGAGCATGACACTGGAAGACTCGACCACCTACCAGTTGATTCTCGAGAAGGGGATCGCTCTGGGTGAAGCCCGCGGGGAGGCCCGTGGGGAGGCCCGCGGGGAGGCCCGTGGGGAGGCACGCGGGGCCGTGTCAGAAGCCCAGGACATCGTTCTTCGGCTCGGTGCCAAACGGTTTGGGGCCGCGCCGGCGGACGCCGTGGCGGCGGTCCGGGGCGTCACCGAGCGGGACAGGCTCGGGCGAATGGCCGAGCGAGTTCTCGACGCAACCGGCTGGGACGACCTGCTCGCCACGGCCTGACCGGTCCCCCCGGTGCCAGTGGACTCAATTGGTCTGTCGACGAAGCGGCCCCCGGTCCGATCCGGGGGCCGTCAGATTCTCCCGCCCGGGCAGTGTCGCGATCACCTCAGCCCCACCCGGCGCATGGAACGAGAAGGGTTCCAAACACCCACTCTCATCCACCCGGCGAGGGGTTCGCGGAAACGAACTCGATCACTTTTGGACGCGGATCTCGTACACGCGGTTCGTGGTGTCCGTCCCGGGGTTCGGGTTGCCGTTCGAGAGCATCACCACCCCGTCCTTCGTCCTTCTCGCAGCGGGCCGCGAGGCGGCGGCCGGCCGCCCCGGCCATCAGGTGCTGGATCAGGTTCATCGCGACCACCGGGAGTACAGCCATCGGGGACGCCGTGAGGGCCGTCGACGCCAGTACCAGGCCGGTCCCGTTGTTCGCCATGCCCACCCCGAATACGAGCGACGCCCGGCGGGCCGGGTCCGCGCGGACGACCCCTGCCACCCCGAACCCCGCCGCGAACCTGGCCGCGCACATCAGCCCGGCCGCGAGGACCACCAGAGCCAGGAAGTCCCAGTCCGGGTCCGCCACGGCACCCGGCAGGCAGGCCGAGGCGTTGACGTAGCACAGGACCAGTAGGACCACCGACGTCGCCAGCCTCGACCCCGCCCCGGCGGCGTCCACCCGTGCGCTGCCCACCGTCCACCGGGTCAGCACGCCCGCGAGTGTCGGAAGGACAACCCACAGGGCGAGGAACACCCCGGCTCCCCCGGCGTCCGCGAGCTGACCCAGCGCCCCGCCGGCCCCGCCCGGGTCGGCGGCCCCGGCCGCGTGCAGGGCGAGCGGGGTGGAGACCGGGCTGGCCAGGGTCGATAGGAGGACCAGCCCGAGGGAGAGCGCGCAGTCCCCGTCCGCCGCCCGGGACCACCCGGCCGACGACCCGGCGACCGGCATGGCCGTGACGATCGCCAGCCCGATCAGGAGGTCGCGAGCCTCGGCCGGGTCCGGCCAGAAGGCCAGCACCGGGGCGCCGATCACGAGGATCAGAACGGGCACTAGCAGGATCGCAAGCAATCCCAGGGCGAGAGCCCCGGGGCGCCGGAACAGCCCCCGGAGGTGATCCCCCCGGACCCCGAGCCCGGCGGCGAACAGGAGGAACCCGAGCATCACCGCCGGGGCCGAAATCCGTACGTCGCGGCCGACCGCATGCCCCTCCCGGTAAAGGGTGCCGAGCCACAGCCCGGCCGCCGGGACGATCGCCGCCAGGGCGTAGGCCCCGACCAGCAGTATCAGGAAGTGACGATGCAAAAACCCCGTAGCCGCCGCCACCCGTCCGTACCGCACGTCCATCACCCATCCTCCGTGACCGGGTCGGGACGAGATGCCCTTCGTCCCGGCCATAGAACAGTAGCCGTAAACCCTGAGTAGGCCGTGAATCGGGGATAAACTATTTCTTATCGCCGGTTCATCCGGCCCTTACCCGGCCTGGGTAGACTTCCCGTCGGGTCACGACCCGCCTGGAGGGGGTGGGCGAGCCCGTTTACCCCAGAGGAATCACGATGACTCGCGTCACACAGGCCGCCGTGGGGGCCACCCTGGCCCTGTTCGTCCTGGCCGGCCCGGTCCGGGCGGACGAGAAGAAGGTCCCGCTGGACAAGCTCCCGAAGCCGGTGCTCGAGACGGTCAAGAAGCGGTTCCCGAAGGCCGAACTGCTCGGCGGCGAGAAGGAAACCGTGGACGGGAAGACGGAGTACGAGGTCGAGATCAAGGACGGGGAGACGAAGATCGACGTGACCGTGTCCCCGGACGGCACGCTCCTCGGGATCGAGAAGGTGATCGCGGCCAAGGACCTGCCGAAGGCGGTGACCGAGGCGCTCGACGCGAAGTACCCGAAGGCGACCTTCAAGACGGTCGAAGAAGTGACCAAGTTCAAGGACGGGAAGGAGCAGCCGGCCTACTACGAGGTGCTCCTGGTGGCCGCCGACAAGAAGGTGTTCGAGGTCGAACTGGCGGCCGACGGGAAAGTCCTGAACACCGAAGAGAAGAAGGGCAAGAAGAAGGACTGACGGACCCGATCGATTCCGGTCGTCTTTCCCCGGGGGCGAGGCCGGGCCGGTTTCGCTCCCGGGGGAACGCCCGCCATCCGCCGGGCCGGCTTGCGGAGCGAGGTGGGTATGGGTATCAGAGTGCTCCTGGTCGAGGACGAGACCGAGATCGGCGACTTCGTCGTTCGGGGCCTCCGGGAGGAGGGGTTCACGGTCGAGTGGGCCGCCGACGGGGACACCGGCTGGCACCACCTCCGCACCGGCGCCTGGGACGTGGTCCTGCTCGACTGGTGGCTCCCCGGGCCGGACGGACTGACCCTCCTCCGCCGGCTCCGCCAGGCGGGGACCGCGACCCCCGTCCTGATGCTGACCGCCCGGGACGCGGTGTCGGACCGGGTCCGCGGGCTCGACGCCGGGGCCGACGACTACCTGTGCAAGCCGTTCGCGTTCGAGGAACTGCTCGCCCGGGTCCGGGCACTGGCCCGCCGCCCGACCGGGGCGGCCGACCCGATCCTCGCCCACGCCGGCGTCCGGATCGACCTGGCGACCCACCGGGCCGAGCGCGCCGGGCACCGGCTCGACCTGACCGCCAAGGAGGAGGCGCTGCTCGTCTTCTTCCTCCGCCACCCGAACGAGGTCCTGGGCCGGACGCGGATCTACGAAGGGGTCTGGGACGAACGGTACGACGGGCTGTCGAACACCCTCGAAGTCCACGTCATGGAACTGCGGAAAAAGCTCGAAACCCGCGGCCCCCGGCTGATCCACACCGTCCGGGGTCGCGGCTACGTCTTCGGCGAGGACCCGGGGTGACACTCACCACCCGCCTCTCGGTATTCTTCCTGGCCGCCCTGGCCGTGGTCCTGGTCGGGTTCTCGGCCGCCCTCTACGTGCTCGCCGACTCGCACCTTCACCGGCGGCTGGACGAGCGGCTGGAAGCCGCCGCGCGGACACTGGCGTCGGCCGCCGAGGTCGAGCCGGACGGGGTCGAGTGGGAGCCGGCCGGGCGGCCCCTGACCCTCGCCCCGGGGGCCTTCGGGGAGCAGGTCCACTGGGCGGTGACCACCGACGACGGGCGGATGATCGACCACTCGCCGCAACCCGGGGCGGAGGACCTCCTGACCGAGGCCGACCGGGCGGCCCGGGCCGGTCGGCGGACCCCCCGCCGGCTCGACCACGCCGCGGGGGCGTGGTGGATCACCCAGGTCCGCGTCGAGCCGGACGGCCCGGCCCCACTGCCCGCGGCGAATCCCCGGAAGCACCCGGCCCTCGTCCTGACCGTTGCCGTCCCCCTTGGCCCGGTCCACACCACGCTGCGAACGCTGGCCGCCGCCCTGGCGGGGCTCACCCTGGTCGTCCTGGCCGTCGCCCTGGTCGCCGGCCGGCTGGTCTGCCGGCGGGCGCTGGCCCCGGTCGCCCGGATGGCGGGCGCGGCCCGGTCGATGGGGGCGGCGGACCTGTCGGACCGCCTCCCGGTTCCCCCGGCGGCGGACGAACTGGCCGACCTGGGGCTCGCGTTCAACGGGCTCCTGGACCGGCTCGGGGAGGCGTTCGAGCGGGAGCGGCGGTTCGCCGGGGAGGCGTCTCACCAGCTCCGCACCCCGCTCACCGGGCTGATCGGGCAGGTGGAAGTCGCCCTCCGCCGGGACCGCCCGGCCGACGAGTACCGGCGGGTTCTGGAAACCGTTCTGGCCCAGGCCGGACGGCTGCGGCGGGTGGTGGAAGCGCTTTTGTTCCTGGCCCGGTCGGAGGCCGACGCCGGGCTGCCGGGGCTGGAGCGGGTGGACCTGGCGACGTGGGTCCCGGACCGGCTGCGGACCTGGGCCGACCACCCGCGGGCGGGCGACACGACGTTCGAACCGGCCGGCGGCCCGGCCTGCGCGAGGATCCACCCGGACCTGTTCGGCGAGCTGGTCGACGCGCTGGTCGACAACGCGCTCAAGTACAGCCGGCCGGGGACCCCGGTGGTTGTGCGGGCCGGCCGGGACGCCGCCGGGACGTGGGTCGAGGTCGAGGATCACGGGCCCGGGGTCGGGGCCGATGAGGTGGGGCAGCTGTTCCGCCCGTTTTTCCGATCCGAGGCGGCCCGCCGACTGGGCGTGTCCGGGTCGGGGCTCGGGCTGGCGGTCGCCGCCCGGGTGGCGACCGCCCTCGGGGGGACGATCGCCGTCGCGAGCGAGCCCGGGAAAGGCAGCCGGTTCCGGGTGCGGCTGCCGGGGGCTGATGGCCGGGCCGGGTGACTGTGGCGCGAAGGGGCGAAGTGAGTCACGCGAATCGGGGAGACCATCGCGCGGCTTCGCATACAATCGCACCTATAAGCCAGCGAACATTTCTGGAAACTGGGCAATTTTTTTGGAAATAGAGCAACAAAGTGTGCGTCTTTCGTTACTATGACGCGGCCGCATCTCTCGTTGAGGGTTCTCCGTGGCCCACTCTGTTGCCGGTCTAATGGCGCTCGTCCTGCCTATCATCGCCCTGTGCCTGTCAGTCGCCCCGGCCGCCCCAGCCCCTCCGGACACACCGGAGGCCGTGCTGTACTTCCCGACAAAGGTCGGGGGGAAGTGGGTCTACTGGGACGGAACCCGCGAGGTGACCAAACTCGTCAGCAAGGTCGAGAAGAGGGACGAGGAGAAGGTCGTCACCGTGGTCGAACTGATGGCGGGCGGCCGGAAGGTCCCGGCCGAGAAGGTGACGGTGTCCGAAACGGGCCTGTCGCGGGTGGAATTGGGGATGTGCAAGTTCGAAGCCCCGCTCCGGCTGGTCAAGGTCCCGCACAAGCCCGGCGACCGGTGGGAGATCCGAACCTCCTACTCGCCGGGCACCGCCGAAAAGGGGACCGCGACCGTTCACGAGCTGGAGGATCTCAAGGTCCCGGCGGGGACCTACAAGACCGTCCGGATGGTGTACGAGTTCGTCCACGAGGGCAAGCCGCAACGGAGCACGATCTGGTTCGCCCCCGGGGTCGGGCTCGTCAAGCTCGAAGACAGTGACGACACGAGACAGGTGCTCAAGTCGTTCACACCGGGCAGGGAGTGAGTCGGGCCCGCTTTCCCGCAGACCACTGCCGGCCCGGGGAACCTCCCGGGAAAAGGGGTGGCTCGTCCCCGTCTTTCCCGCTCGGATCGTGGGCCGGCCGGACCGGCCGCGCCCCCGGCTAACCCGGTCTCTTATCAGCCGGCGACCAGTTCCGACACCCGCCGCTCCCCGGCCTCCCGGACGGACCCGCGCTTCGCGAGGTAAGCCTTCGCCGAGTCGGCCATCGTGACCAGGGCAGCCCCCATCATGATCGCGTCCTTCACCACCAGCCGGCCGGGCCCGGCCAGGAGCGGGAACCCGTGCTCGGGCCCGCCCCGGTCGGCCACCCAGCACTCCGGCGTTGTCACCAGGAACGACAGGGTGACGAACGACATCACGAACACCAGGAAACTCCCGACCGCCGCGGCCTGTGGCAGCCACGGGTGCAGGCACAGCAGCAATCCGTACAGGACGATCACGGCCCCCAGCCCCCACGCGAACGGGTACGTCCCGTTCCGCTCGTGCCACGCGTGGTTGGCCGGGACCACCGCCCCCTCGGGGTTCATGTGCCCCTTGTAGTCCCCGGGGGCGGCGTAGAAGAAGTTCATGGCCGGGCTGTTCGCCACGAACGGGACGATCCCCTCCGCTTCGTACCGGAACGCCTTCAGCCCCCCGATCCAGACCAGCACCACGACGAGCCCCAGCCGGGTCACCGTCATCCCGAGCCGGTCCGCCCGGGCCGCCAGTTCGAACAGTTTCGTAATCGTGTTCACCGTCCGCCCTCCGCCGGATACCGCCCGTCAGGTCCCGGTCGGTCCGGGCTCGCGAACGGGATTAGTGGCATTCTGGGCGGCGTCGGTCCCGCCCGGAATGGACGGACGGGCCGAAGGCATGGACAGATTGCTCCCGCCCCGGATGGCGGTTTCGAACTCCCGGAAGAAGGCCGGGGCGTACCCGGTGGCCTTCTTGAACAGCCGGCTGAAGTACAGTTCGTCGTCGTACCCGACTTCCCGGGCGATCTGCTTCACCGGCTTGAGGGTGTGCAGCAGCTCCCACTTGGCGTGTTTCAGCACCCGCTCGCGGATCAACTCGGTCAGCGTCTTCCCGAGGTGGTCCCGGACCACCCGGCCGAGGGCCTTGGGGGTGGTGTGGAGGAGCCCGGCGTAGGCGGCCGGGGCGTGGAGGGTGTGGTAGTTCGCCTCGATCAACTCCCGCAGGTCCGCGAGGACCGGCGGCTGCATTCCGGGGGCCGGGCCGGCGGCCGCCCCTTGCTGCTCGCGCTTCAGCCGGGTCGCCCGGACGAGCAGGATCTTCAGGTATGAAAGGAGGACCTCGGTGTGGGCCAGCCCGCCCCCGGCCAGTTCCCGCCGGATCTGCCCGACCAGTTCGTCGACCTCCCGGTCGGCCCGCTCATCCAGGCCGACCGCCGGCACCCCGTAGGGGTCGTTGAACAGGACCCCGTTGCACCCCACCTCGGCGTGATAGGTCTCGACGCACAGGAAGTTGGCGTGGAACTGGACGCCCACCCCGCGGACCGGCCGGTCCGGGTCGAGCCGGACGGACTGGTACGGGACGAAGAACAGGAGGGCCGGGCCCGCGAACGGGTGCCGGGCGGCGTCGGCCCAAAACGTCCCGGCCCCGTCCCGGATCCAGTAGACGGTGAAGTAGTTCGTGCGGTGCGGCCGGGCGAGGGCGGGGCCGTCGAGGTCGTTCACCGTGAGGGCGAGGGCGCCGTTCCTCGGGTCGTACAGCATGTGCTCGGCGGCGTTCACCGGCTGAGTCCTTCAGAGTGCTCTCGGGCGGGCCGTCCGGATTGCGATGGTCCCGGCGGCGGGCTGCGAGAGTTGTCTACCCCATCATACCCGTCCTCACCCCCCGGACGCCGGCTCACCGGCGGTCCCCGGTCAGGGCCTGGGTAACGCACGGCCACTCCATTGCAAACTATATACTGCACCATGTTTGTCTATATCTGAAGGAACTGTGTTGACACCGAGCCGGGGAGGGAGTATTGATCATATCTCGCGATTAGGTTCTATCACATCCCTGGGGAAAACGATGACGACGCGGCAACTGTAGATGGTGGCGGTGGCGATTCTCGGGTTCACGCTGTTCGACGCGGGCGGGCGGCCGCCCAGGTGGGAGGCGCGGTCACCTGGGATCCAAATTATCCGTCGGCGAACCCGGCACCCAATCCGATGGCGCCCGGGTCGGTTGATGTCCTCGGTTCCTACACCGCGAACCAGGGCTGGTTCCCCGCGTCCGGAAACTTCACCTGGACGCCGGCGGCGGGTGGCAGTCTCACTGCCGTGGTGCTGGACATCAAGAACGGTAAAATCGGGAAGCTGGACATGAACAACAACATCGTGGCGGGCCGGGTTACTCTGTCGAAGGGGACGTACCAGGGGTGGTTAACGATGACCTACCAGACACAAGGCGGTCAGGGATCGATCGTCATCTCAACCGTGGTTCAATTCACGATCTGACGCCTTCCCGTCTCAACCGTCCAGAACCCCGGATGGGTGACGAGCCACCCATCCGTTAAACTCGACACGGACGACGTGGGTCCGCCACTCCTAGAGGGCGATAGTATGGACACGAAGCGCCGCGGGCTGAGCCTCCTGGAACTTTTGGTGGTCATTGCAATCATCGCGGTTCTCATCGCCTTGCTCATTCCGGCGGTGCAGAAGACCCGGGCGGCGGCCATCCGCATGCGAAGCGCCAACAACCTCAAGCAAATTGCCCTCGCTACTCACTCCTATGCCGCCGCGAACGACGGTCGGCTACCCCTCGCCGACGTGGGGGTTCATTTCCGCCTGCTGTGGCACATTGATGGCGGCGAGGCCATCCGCCTCGCGTGGTTCGAGAAACAGGAGACGGATGTCCCGGTTTCGGTCTACCGCAGCCCCGTCGACCCTTCCTTGGGCGATTGGCCCGGCAGTGGCATCGCGTGCAGCTACCCGGCGAACTGGCAGGTCTTTCGGGACAGCCCAAACCTCGCGACCACTTTCGCCGACGGTACGTCCACGACGATCGCATTCGGCGAGCATTATGCCAAATGCGGGGATACGACTTTCCTGTATCCCCTCGGGATGAACCCGGCCCCGCAGGTCCGTCGGGCCTCGTTCGCTGACCGCGGGGTCACGCCCCTGCCGCTCCCGGTAGTTGTCCAACTTGACGACGTCGTCCCGGTTACATCGGGAGACCCGCCCGTCTCCCGGGCTAGCACGCCGGGGTTGACCTTCCAGGTTCGGCCGCGGCTAGAAGACTGCAACCCGCTCGTCCCCCAGACCCCGCACGAAAGCGGGATGCTGGCCGCGATGGCCGACGGGAGCGTCCGCACGTTCCGGTCGGACACCACGGAGGTAGTCTTCTGGAGCCTCGTTACCCCGGCCGGCGGGGAAGTCGTGAGCCCGGACTGACTTCCGCCCCGTCCCCTGTTCTCGACAAGGAGGGTTACCCATGTCGGCTCGACTGTTTCTCGCGGCCGTTGTGTTCGCCGGTTTGTTCGGGAGTCTGGTGGCCGCCCCGCCCGACCCGAAGCTCTGGATCGGCAAGGTGAAGTGGGCCGACAAATACCCGAAGACGTATGCCGCCGCTGGCGGCGAGACGGGCGGGGTCGAGGTCGTCGGGACGTATGAGACCCCGGACGGCTGGGAGGCGAAAGAGGTTCAGGTTGATTACCTCCCCAAAACGGGCGGGGTGGTCAAGACCGTGAAGCCGGTGAAGCTGGCCGCCGGTAAGTGGGGCGCGATCGACGACACGACCAAGAAGGTCATCCCGGCGAAGGTCCCGCTCGCCCCCGGCCCCTGGACCGTCCGGGTCCTGATCACCTACCAGCGGACCGTGGACGGCGCGACGGAGAGGGTTCCGGTCATGACCTCGTTCGCGCACGTCGAGGTCAAGTAACGGCGGGCCGGGTCATCCGGACTGCCGTGTTCCCGTCGGCGGGCTGCCTGAGTTGCCCGCCCCATCATACCTGCCCTCCCCCACGGATGCCGGCTCACCGGCGGTCCCCGGTCAGGATGTCCAGCACCGCCTTCGCCACCTGCTCGGCCTGGGCCGCCGTCCCTTTGGCGTTGAAGTGCGTCCCGTCCGGCGAGTACCACTCCGGCTTGTCCGCCGCCAGCGCGAACAGGTCGTCCGTCGGGACTTTTCCCTTCGCCATCAGCCCGGCGGCGATCGCGTTCCGCGCCTTCACGCGGTCGGTCCGGGGGGAGAGGGTGTCGAGCTTGCCGGGCTCCCGGACCGGGGTGGTCGACGCCCACGCCAGCCTGGCCCCCGGGGCTCCCTTCCGGATCGTCGAGACCAGCTCCGGCAGGGCCCTGGCGTACTCGTCCTCGGTGTACCCCCACCCGTGTAGCCCGTTGTTGAAGTGAACGACGTCGAACTTGGTCTGCGACAGCACCAGGGTCACTTCGGCGAGCAGTCCGGGATCGCCCACGCTCTTGCTGGTCGTCAGCCGGGCGACCACCGCCTTCCCCTTCAACCGGTCCGCGACCCCCTGGTAGTAGCCCCGGGTGATCGAGTCGCCGACCAGCAGCACGCGGGGCAGGTCCCTGGTACCGTTCCCGGGGACCCAGACGTCGAGCCACTCGATCTCCTCCCGGACAACCCGTGGCGGGTCGGCAGCCGGTGCGGCCTGGGCGAGAGCGAGGGCGGATGCGACGGCCAGCAGCTGGCGGGTCATGGTCGAGTCCCTGAAGGTGGAAGGTACGGGTCATCATGCGGGTGCGGGCCGTTCGGGTCGAGGGGCCGGGTGCCGGAGGAGCGGGTAGACGGGTCGGGCGTGCGAGGTCGAACGGCATCCGGAGGTGTGTTGTGGTCGTCGAGCCGGGGCGGTACGCCCGGCGCGGGACACTTACCCGCGACCTGCTGGCAGCTGCCCGTCCCGGGTCGTACAGAAAGCCCGGTCGGACCGAGGGGCCTGCCGCTCCTCGCCGCCCGGAGCTCGCCATGCCGATCGTCTCGCTCGCCGCCGGCGTCGTCCTCGTCCTGTACATTCTCGTCGAGGTGTTCGAAGCCCTCGTCCTCCCCCGCCGGGTGACCCGCCCGTTCCGGTTCACCAGTCTGTATTACCGGACCGGGTGGCGGGTGTGGGCGGCCGCCGCCCCACTCCTCCGGGCCACCCGCCGCCGCCAGACATTCCTGAGCGTCTTCGGGCCTCTCTCGCTGCTGGTCCTGATGGCTATCTGGGCGGCCGGGCTGGTCCTCGGGTTCGGACTCGTCCAGTACGGCCTCTCCCCGAACCGGGGCTTGCCCGAGTCGGTCTACCTGAGCGGGACGACGTTCTCCACGCTCGGGTACGGCGACGTGACCCCGACCGGCCCGATCGCCCGTGCCCTGGCCGTTACCGAGGCCGCGACCGGGTTCGGGTTCTTCGCCGTCGTCATCAGCTACCTGCCGGTCCTGTACCAGGCGTTCAGCCGGCGGGAAGAGTTCATCGCGCTGCTCGACGCCCGGGCCGGGTCGCCCCCGGCGGCCGGCCGGTTGCTCCTCCGCACGCCGCCCGGCCCGACCGGCGGGCCCACCCCGGCCGGATTCCTGGCCGAGGCCGAGCGGTGGGCCGCCGAGGTCCTCGAAGGCCACCTGTCGTTTCCGGTCCTCGGGTTCTACCGGAGCCAGCACGACAACCAGTCCTGGCTCGCGGCCCTGGCCTGCGTCCTCGACACCTGCGCGCTCGTGCTGACGGTGATCGAGGGGCCGGACCGGGGCCAGGCGAGATTGACCTTCGCGATGGCCCGGCACACCGCGGTGGACCTCGGCCTGGTGCTCCGCCGGCGGCCGGCGGCCCCGGCCGCCGACCGGCTCCCGCCGGCGCGGCTGGGGGAACTGCTGGCCGCCTTGCGGGAGACCGGGGTGAAGGTCCGGGACGACGCCGCGGCCCGGTCGAAGTTGACCGAACTGCGCGGGCTGTACGAATCCTTCGTGGAAGGACTGGCCGAGTATTTCCGGCTGGCGGTCCCGTCGGTGTGGCCGCCGGACGAGCGGCCGGACAACTGGCAGACGAGTGCCTGGATGCGGCGGGCCGACCCCATCACCGCCCTCGGGGCCGACCCGACGGACGACCACTTCGACTGACGGCAGATCGACCGCCCCGGGTCACCCGAAACCGCCCGGACCACGTTCGTCGAGAGACTGGTGTCGCAAGACCGAAGACGGCCGATCGACTTGTTCTTTTTGTGGCACCGGTCTCCCGACCGGTGTACCTGCACCGGTCGGGAGACCGGTGCCTCACGACACAAGAGTGACACTTCCGGCCGGAATGCCCGCCTCGAGTACGTGGGCCGCGCGATCCGGAGTCAGACCAGGAGGGGCGTGACCCGCCGCCCGTCCGCCGCCCGGCCGGGCCTTCTGGTCCAGGACGGCGCGGACCCGGCGGGCCAGGTCGTCCGGCCGGAACGGCTTCTGGACGAACGCCACCTCCGCCTCCAGGACCCCGTGCCGGACCACCGCGTCGTCGGTGTACCCGGAGATGTAGAGGACGCCGACCCCGGGCCGCCGGGCGGCCACCCGGGCGGCCACCTCGGGGCCGCTGAGCCCGGGCATCACCACGTCCGTCACGAGCAGGTCGATCGGCCCGGGGTGCCGGTCGGCGATCCCGATCGCCTCCCGCCCGTCCGCCGCTTCCAGGACGGCGTACCCGTACTCCCCGAGGACCGTCCGGGCCAGCGACCGGACCCCGTCCTCGTCCTCGACGAGGAGGATCGTCTCGCTCCCCCGGGCGGGGGGCGGGGGCGGGCCGGCCGGGGCCAGTTCCCCCGGCCCGTCCGCCACGGGCAGGTAGACCTTGAATGTGGCCCCGCGGCCGGGCTCGCTGTACACCCCGACCGTCCCCCCGGCCTGCCGGACGATCCCGAACACCGTCGCGAGCCCCAGGCCGGTCCCCTTGCCCTGGCCCTTGGTGGTGAAGAACGGCTCGAAGACGTGCCGCTTCACCTCCTCGGTCATCCCCACCCCGGTGTCGCTCATCGCCAGGAGGACGTACCGGCCGGGCCGGACCTCGAAGTGGCCCAGGCTGTAGGTCCGGTCGAGCTCCACGTTCCGGGTTTCGATGGTCAGCCGGCCGCCCTTGGGCATAGCGTCCCGGGCGTTCACCGCCAGGTTCATCAGGACCTGTTCCATCTGGCTCGGGTCGGCCCGCACCCGGCCGAGATCCGGGACGAGGGACGTGGTCAGGGTCACGTCCTCGCCGATCAGCCGGCCGAGCATCCGCTCCATCTCCGCCACGACCACGTTCAGGTCCAGGACCCGCGGCTGGACCACCTGCTTGCGGCTGAACGCCAGGAGCTGGCCGGTCAACCCGGCCGCCCGATCCCCGGCCTCGCGGACCTCCTTCAGCATGGCCCGCCCCGGATCCCCGGCCGGGAGCCGGGTCAGGAACAGCTCGGTGTACCCGTTTATGACCGTCAGGATGTTGTTGAAGTCGTGGGCGATGCCCCCGGCCAGCCGCCCGACCGCGTCCATCTTCTTGGCCTGCTGGACCTGCTCCTCGAGCGCCTTCCGGTCGCTCACGTCCCGCTGGAACCCCTCGTAGTAGAGCAGCCGGCCGTTCTCGTCCCGGACCGCGCGGGCGTTCTCCGATACCCAGATCACCCGGCCGTCCTTCCGCCGGACCTGGGACTCGAACCACACCACCCGGTCCTCGGTCTCGACCAGCTTGGCGAATTCGGCCCGGCGGCCCGGGTCGACGTACACCTCGCCGGCGATATCCGCCACCCCCTTGATGAGCTCCGCCGGGGAGGCATACCCGTACATCCGGGCGAGGGCCGGGTTCGCGTCGATGTACCGCCCGTCCGGGGATGTCTGGAAGATCCCGTCGGTCGCGTTCTCGAACATCTCCCGGTATTTTCTCTCCGCCCGGGCGAGTTCCCCCAGCTGCTCCCGAACCCGGGGGTCGAGGTCGTCCGGCGGGACGACCTTCCGGAGGAATAGTTGGGCGCGCGCCCCGCCGATCCGGCCGGCCGCGACTTCCACCGTCACCCGGGTGCCGTCCTTCCGGAGGAGCGTGAATTGCCCGCCGGTCCCGGCATTCGCCGACGGAAGGTGCCCGGGCTCGTCCACCGGGGACAGGTCCGCGACCCGGAGGCCGAGCAGTTCGTCGCGGGAGTACCCGGTGAGCTCCGCGGCGCGGTGATTGGCGTCCAGAAGGCAGCCACGGTCGTCGGCGACCAGAGTCGCGTCGGGGACGTCCTCGAGCAGCTGGCGGAGCCGTTGCTCGCTCTCGGCCAGACTCTGTTCAGCTTGCCGCCGACGGGCGAGCTGACGGGCGGAGAACAGGACCGCGGCGGCAGTGAGCGTGAGTAGGCCGAAGGCGACGACCGGTTGTTCGGTCATGGTGACCAGAAGCACGAGGGCGGCGGTACTCAGGACGAAATAGAAGCGGGGATGAACAGGCCGGGGGGCGGGCGGCATGGGGTCGCTTTCCGGACTCCGGACTGCCGTTCTCGGCAGGAGCGGCGGATCGCTAGAGGGGAGGGATGTGCCCGGTTCGCCCGTCATTCGGGCGCCGGCGCGACCGCGATCCAGCGGGGGTGGTGGAGAGATAGCGTATTCGTAGTAGACGCGAGGACGGATTGTCAAGAAAATCGGCGCCGTCCCAGAAACAATAAGCTCGGCACGGTCCGCCTCGTAAGGGCCTCGGCGGATGGGGGTTTTGGTGAATTTGCGGCAGGAAAAGAGTTATTAGTTAAATTGTAGTAAAAGTTATAGATTCAGAGTTCAGCGATGATGTGTGCTGCTCCGCGTTGTCGTGACGCCGGCCACTCCCCGGGACAGATTTTTCATGCGACGCAGCATACCCAGAACAATACCGAGAAGGCCTATAAACCCGTAAAACGGAACACCCGCCCCGCCGGCAGCCTCTCCCCTCTGACGGCGGGACGGGTATTCGTTTTTATGAGCTCGGTCGAGTGAACGGGTTGGTGCTGCCTCTCCCAACAGCCCGCACCGGACACCTGACCTGACTCGACGGAAAGGAAAAGCAGCCCTCGTGCCACCGCGCCGATGACCGGATGCAAAACTCGAGAGGCTTCCCCAAAACCATGGCCGGTGATCGTTTCCGGTCCGTGGAATTTCTTCCCCCTTCGTCCGACTTCACCGCCCACCCCCCCCGGACCGCCCGTTGAGCGCGCGAAACGTGCCCGGGACGGAGGCAGACGCGAAGGGTTTACCGCTTGATCGCCAGGATTGCGTCGACCGGGGCGTCCGTCTGCCGCCCGCTCACTTCCGCGAAGCCGACTCGCTTCAGCAGGTCCGCATATTCCGCGAGAGTCCGTTCCCGACCCTCGGTCACGAGGAGCATGTTCAGGTCCTGCATCTGGGCCCACGACGGCCCGGCCCGGTCGTCGGCCACGAGCTTCTCCGCCACCAGCACCGCCCCGCCGGTCGGGAGCTGGTCGAACGCCCGCCGGAGGAGGGTCAGGATCTTCTCCTCCGTCCAGTCGTGGAGAATGCGGCCGAGGGCGTATACGTCCGCCGCCGGTAGCGGGTCCGTGAAGAAATCCCCGGCGGTCACCTCGACCCGGTCGGCCACCCCGGTCGTCGCGATCAGCTCGCTCGCGAGAGGGATGACCTGGGGGAGGTCGAAGACGACCGCGCGGAGGTCCGGGTACCGGCGGCAGGCGGCCACCGCCAGGTGACCCGTCGCCCCACCCAGGTCGACCAGCCGGCGGAACCGGGACAGGTCGAAGGCGGCGACGACCTCGGGGGACGAGATCAGGCCGTAGCCGTGCATCCCCATCAGGAACTCGCGGCGGAGCGCGTCGGTGTGGAAGAGGTTCGCGAACACCGGCCCGTCCCACCCGAACGCCCGCTTCCACCCGGGCGCGCCGTCCCGGATCGAACCCTCCAGGTGGTCCCAGAGCTTCCAGAGAATGTCGTCGGTGAACCGCAGGTAACCGGTCAGCCGGCGGGGGCTCGTGCTCGTCAGGTAGGCCGAGGCGGCCGGGGTGTTGGCGTACCCGTCCGGCCCGGCCCGGCGGAGGAGGCCGAGCCCGACGCAGGCGTCGAGGAGCCGGGCGAGGGCGCCCGGGTCTGCCTTCAGGTCAGCGGCGAGGGCGGGGGCCGTCTTCGGCCCGGCCTCCAGGGCGTCGAACACCCCGAGGGCGGCTGCGGCGAACATCGTCTTCGACCGGCGGAACGCGGCGAGCAGGTCGAGGACGACGGACGGGTCCGGGAATTGGGAGTCGGCGGTCATGCTGGGTGGTCCCGAGTTCGGCGGCCGGGTCGAGAGGGGTGGCCGCCCGGGTTGTCTTACTGGGAGAGGCGGCGGCGTGCCCGGCGAGACGATTATAGGGTATCCTGTGTACAACAGTCACATCTACCCTGGTGCCCGCCCGGAGACACTGATGCGGTTCCCCACCCCAGCCCTGTTGATCCTGCTCCTCGGAGCGGCCCCGGCCCCGGCCGCCGACCCGAAGCCGTTCCCCGGCCAGCCGACGAAGTGGCAAGGGTTCGCCCGCCACGACTTCAAGGTGGAAGGTGTCGAGGCCATCGTGGTCGCCCCCGACAAGCCGCTGCCGGGCCGCCCGTGGGTGTGGCGCGGGGAGTTCTTCGGGGCGTTCGCGGACGCCGACGTCGCCCTCGTGAAGGCCGGCTGGCACCTCGCCTACCTCGGCGTTCCCAACCTGTTCGGGGCCCCGAAGGCGGTCAAGAAGTGGGAGCTGTTTCACGCGACGATGGTGAAGGAATACGGCCTGCACCCGAGGCCGGGACTCATCGGCCTGAGCCGGGGCGGGCTGTACTGTATGGCCTGGGCCGCCGCCCACCCGGACAAGACGCTGGCCGTGTACCTCGACAACGCGGTCTGCGACTTCAAGAGCTGGCCCGGCGGGAAGCCGAAGGGGCTGGGCACCGGGAAGGGGTCGGAGGCCGAGTGGAAGAACCTGCTCGCGGCCTACGACTTCAAATCCGACGCGGAGGCGGTCGCCTACCGGTTCAACCCGGTGGACAACCTGGACCCGCTCGCCGAGGCGAAGATCCCGCTCCTCCTCGTGTACGGGGACGCGGACACGTTCGTCCCGGCGGGGGAGAACTCGGGGGTCGTGTACGACCGGTACAAGGCCCTCGGCGGGCCGGTCGAGCGGGTGGTGAAGCCGGGCCAGGACCACCACCCGCACGGGCTCAAGGACGTGACCCCGGTGGTGAAGTTCTTCGTCGCCGCGCTCGAGTCGGTCAAGTAACCATCTTCGACGGGCGGTCCGGCAGCGACCGGGAGGGAGTATGAGCGGCGATGGATCGCAGCCCGGCCCGCACTGGGACGCCCGGCTGTACGACGACCGGCACGGGTTCGTCTGGCAGCACGGGGCGGCCTTGATCGGCCTCCTCGCCCCGAAACGCGGCGACAACGTCCTGGACCTCGGGTGCGGGACCGGCCACCTGACCGCCCGGATCGCGGCCGCCGCCTCGACCGTCCTCGGGATCGACAGCTCGCCCGAGATGATCGCCGCGGCCCGCACCGCCCACCCGGGTCTCCGGTTCGAGGTCGCAGACGCCCGGGCGCTGGCCTTCACCGGCGAGTTCGACGCGGTATTCTCGAACGCGGTCTTGCACTGGATCGGGGATGCGGATGCGGTCGTCCGGGGGGTGGCCCGGGCGCTCAAGCGGGGCGGCCGGTTCGTGGCCGAGTTCGGCGGGGACGGGAACGTCCGGGCGATCACCACCGCCCTGCGGGCGGGCCTGGAAGCGGTCGGGCGCAAGCCGGTCGAGTCCCCGTGGTACTTCCCGACCATCGCCGAGTACGCGGAGGTACTCGGCCGGGGCGGACTGGAAGTCCGGGTCGTCGTCCTGTTCGACCGCCCGACCCCGCTGGAGGGCGGGGAGAACGGCCTGCGGGACTGGGTCAGGATGTTCGGCGGACATTTCCTGGCCCAGCTGCCCGACGAGCGGCGGGATGAGTACCTCGCGTGGGTGGAAGACGCCCTGCGCCCGGTCCTTTTCCGCGACGGTGGCTGGGTCGCGGACTACCGCCGGCTCCGGGTTGTGGCGGTGCGCCCCGGGGGCGTCGTCTAAAATCCGACCGTTCGACACCGACACATCGTGACGCCCGGTACATTCCGCACAACTCCACCAGCTCCACCCGGTCGATCGGCCCGAGTCGGGTCCCTGACCCCGTAGGCTGTGCTCTGCCCCGTCGGGGGATATGATAACCCTCTACGGTCGTGGTCCGCCCGCTACAGCCGGGCGGGGAGACGCAACGGAAGTAGGGTCGGGTCCGACCCAAGCCAGAATGAGGAGACCGGCGATGGCGGGGCGACCACCGGGGTTCACGAAGTATACCACCGACCCCGCCGCCGGCCTGCCCGTCGGGAAGTGGGAGCCGGGCCTGTCCGCCGCCCCTGACGACTGGCTCGGTCCCCGTCTCGACATCGCTCTCGAAGCCCTCGGGTTCGACGTCGATCGGCCGGAAGACATCCGGACCGGTCTCCTGTCCGCGGTCTGGAACGGGCATCCCGTGTCCGCCCTGGTCGTGGCCACCGCCGCCGGCCGGCAGCCGGGCGAGCCGTTCGTGGTCAGTGCAGAACCAGCTGACCCGGCCGCCTGATCGTCCGTTCGGCGGCCGGGATCAGGAGGTCGAACCGTCTGATGTTTGGTCGGCCAGCAAAGCGAAGGCCGACCGACTGGGTCGAACTCTACACCGCGCACGTCCTGATCCGTAACTCGCACGGCCAAACACCTCCCGGCGCAATCCCTGACTGAAACTCTCAATGATACACGTCGGGCGCTGGAATTGCTCTTCCGCGTAACCATCGAAAATCGTCGATAATTCGGACTCGGCTGCATATTTTCGCAGCAGTTATGCCTTCACTTCAGGCGTTCGAGGTCCGAGGCTGCGGTATTCAGGGAACAGACATGGGCACACTCATCTCAGGTAGGTCGTCTCCAGGTCTGAACGGGCCCCCAACCGTGAACCCGATGCTCTTCGACGTATACGCCCCACACCCGACCGCGTGGGACGAGTTATTCACCCGAACCGGTGGCCCGCACACGCATTGTGCCCCCCTCGTGGATCGCCTCGGCCGGCTGTTCGCCACCGAGTTCCAGGCCAAACGGGCCAGCGCCGACATGGCGTTCGTCAACCAGGGGATCACGTTCAGCGTCTACTCCGACCGCCGGGGCGTCGAAAAGATCTTTCCGTTCGACCTCATCCCCCGACCGATCCCGGCGGCCGAGTGGTATCCGCTCGAAGCCGGGTTGGTCCAGCGGATCAAGGCCCTGAACCTGTTCCTGTACGACGTCTACCACGACCAGCACATCCTCAAGGACGGCATCATCCCGGCCGACCTCGTGCTCGAATCGAAGGGGTTCCGCAAGGAGATGATCGGGTTCGCCCCGCCCGGCGGGGTGTACATCCACATCTGTGGGACGGACCTCGTCCGCGACGCGGCCGGCCAGTTCCTCGTCCTCGAAGACAACGGCCGGACCCCGAGCGGGGTGAGCTACGTGCTCGAAAACCGGGCGGTGATGAAGAAGGTGTTCCCCCACCTGTTCGCCGACATCCGCGTCCGCCGGGTGGAAGACTACCCCCACCGCCTGCGGGACGCGCTGGCGTCGGTGGCCCCGGTTGGGGCCGCCAGCCCGCCCTGCGTCGTCCTGCTCTCGCCCGGGCCGTACAACTCCGCCTACTTCGAGCACAGCTTTCTCGCCCGGCACATGGGGGTGGAGCTCGTGCTCGGCCCGGACCTGTTCGTCCACGACGACGTTGTCTACCTGAAGACCACCCGCGGGCCGCAACGGGTGGACGTGATCTACCGCCGACTGGACGACGACTTCCTCGACCCGGAGACGTTCCGGCCGGACAGTGTGCTCGGGGTGCCGGGGTTGTTCCGGGCGTACCGGGCCGGAAACGTGACGTTCGCCAACGCGGTCGGGACCGGGGTGGCTGACGACAAGGCGGTCTACCCGTATGTCGAGGAGATGATCCGGTTCTACCTGTCGGAGGAACCGCTGCTGAAGAATGTGCCGACGTACATCTGCGCCCGCCCGGCCGACTGCCGGTACACGCTCGACCACCTGGACGAACTGGTGGTGAAGGCGGTAAACGAGTCGGGCGGGTACGGGATGCTGATGGGCCCGTCGAGCACGGCCGCCCAGCGGGCGGAGTTCGCCACGAAGATCCGGGAGAACCCGCGGAACTACGTGTCCCAGCCGGTGGTCACACTCAGCACCTGCCCGACCTGGACCGACGAAGGACCGGCTCCCCGGCACGTGGACCTGCGGCCGTATATCATCACCGGCAAATCGACCTGGGTGCTCCCCGGCGGACTCACCCGGACGGCACTCGTGAAGGGCTCGCTGGTGGTAAACTCCAGCCAGGGCGGCGGGAGCAAGGATACGTGGGTGCTGGAGAACGGGCGGTAGCCGGAGGCTCCCGGGCCGCCGCGGAACCGCCCGCGCCGTCCGGTCCCGCGCCGCCCAGGGCGTTGCCCTGGGCTAAGCGCTCTCAGCCCTTTGGGCTGAAGAATGAATTGCAGTCCGAAGGACTGACAGCTTTTAGCCCAGGGCAACGCCCTGGGCCGGACGGCGCGGGCGGGCTCAGGGCTCCGTGGCTCAGCGGGAGGAACACCGGCCCATGATCTCGCGGGTGGCGGAACACTGCTTCTGGATGGCCCGATACCTCGAGCGGGCGGAGAACACCGCCCGGGTGCTGGAGGTGAACCACACCCTCCTGCTCGACTTCCAGGTCCCGGTGGACCGGCAGTGGCGGCCGCTGCTCATCATCTCGGGCATCCACGACTACGAACCCGAGCCGACGGCCGAGAACGTCCAGGAGTTCATGACCTGGGACCGGGACAACCCGTTCAGCATCATCTCCTCGCTCTCGTGGGCCCGGGAGAACGCCCGGATCATCCGGGAGCTGATCTCGGCCGAGATGTGGGAGCGGATGAACTTCTACCACCTCTGGATGCAGGGGCCGGACGGGCGGGAAGTGTATGACGGGAACCGGATCGAGTTCTACGCTCAGGCCCGGCGGATCAACCAGCTGCTGCACGGGATCTGCGACGCGACCATGAGCCACGGGGAGGCGTGGGCGTTCTACCAGCTCGGGTCCCACCTGGAGCGGGCCAGCCAGGTGGCCCGTATCCTGGACGTCAAGTACCACATGCTCCTGTCCCGGGTGGAGGACGTCGGGACCCCGGCCGACAACGCCCACTGGATCGCCATCCTGATGAGCTGTTCGGGGTACGAGCCGTACCACAAGACGGCCCGGCTGGTCCCGGTCGACCCCGGGACCGCGGTGGCCGAGTTCCTGATCTTCGACCGCCTGTTCCCGCGGTCGATCCGGCGGTGCCTGTGGGAGTGCGAGTCCGCGGCCGCGGCGGTGGCCGGGAACGAGGTCGGGCGGGGCCCGACCGAGCCGGAGCAGAAGATCGCCGACCTCATTGAGGCGCTCGACCGGGGGACCATCCAGGACGTGATCCGCGACGGCCTGCACGAGATGCTCACGCACATCGTGGAGTCGGTCCACGAGATCGGGGAGGCGATCCAGCGGACGTTCTTCGCGGCCGAGGTCCGCCCGCCCGCCCCGAAGCCGGCCCCGCCACCGGGCGGCCAGACCCAAACCCAGACGCTCGGCGGGATGACCCAGAGCCAGGCGTAACCCTCGGCCCGGCGGGGTGCCCGGGTCGGCCCGCCGAGCGCGTCGCCCGCCCAGGGCTACAGGCAAACGCCCCGTCCGGGGCTAAAGCCGGGGCCGTGGGTTGGTTTTCGAGCCGCGGAGCGGCGCCCGTTCTTAGTCCAGGGCGGATGCCCTGGGCGGCAACTTGGGCCGGAGGCCGTGGGTTGGTTTTCGAGCCGCGGAGCGGCGCCCGTTCTTAGCCCGGGGCGAGCCCCGGGCGGGGGTGCCGACGCGCAGTGGAACTTGAGGAGGGACGATGGGTATCCGCGTCGCGCTGACCCACACCACCCGCTACCGGTACGACCGCCCGGTCACGCTGTTGCCTCATGTGGTCCGGCTCCGCCCGGCCCCCCACGCGCGCACCCCGATCCTGAGCTACTCGCTCACGGTCGAACCGGCCAAGCACTTCCTGAACTGGCAGCAGGACCCGTACAGCAACCACCTCGCCAGGCTCGTGTTCCTGGAGCCCGCGGCCGAGCTGGCCGTGACCGTGGACCTGGTCGCCGACCTGACGACGATCAACCCGTTCGGCTTCTTCGTCGACGAGTCGGCGGAAATGTACCCCTTCGCGTACGACGAGGTGTCGACCCGGGAGCTCGCCCCGTACCTCGAAACCCTGCCGCCCGGGCCGCGACTGCGGGACCTGATCGAAGCCACCCGGCAGGACGGGGTGAAGACGGTCGATTACCTCGTCACCCTGAACCGCCAGGTGAACCAACACGTCCGGTACGTCATCCGGCTGGAGCCCGGGGTGCAGACCCCGGAACAGACTCTCGACCTCGGCCGGGGGTCGTGCCGGGACTCGGCGTGGCTCCTGGTCCAGCTCGCCCGGCACCTCGGGCTCGCCGCCCGGTTTTGCTCCGGGTACCTGATCCAGCTCGTCGCCGACGAGAAACCGCTCGACGGCCCGGAAGGCCCGTCCGCCGACTTCACGGACCTGCACGCCTGGGCCGAGGTGTACGTCCCCGGGGCCGGGTGGGTGGGGCTCGACCCGACGTCCGGGCTGATGGCGGCCGAGGGGCACATCCCCCTCGCCTGCACCGCCGACCCGCAGACCGCGGCGCCCGTCACCGGCTCGTACACGTGGTCGAAGCTGGCGGGGGTCGACGAGGACAAGGTGGACGAAGAGTTCGGGCACCACATGTCGGTCGCCAGGCTGGTGGAAGCCCCCCGGGTGACGAAGCCGTACACGGAGGACCAGTGGCGGGCGGTCGACGCCCTCGGCCGGCGGGTGGACGCCGACCTGCGGGAATGGGACGTCCGGCTCACGATGGGCGGCGAGCCCACGTTCGTGAGCATCGACGACCGCGACGCCCCCGAGTGGAACACCGCCGCCCTCGGCCCGCGGAAGCAGCGGCAGGGGATCGAGCTGGTGAAGCGGCTGCGGGACCGGTTCGCCCCGGGCGGGCTGCTCCACTTCGGGGAGGGAAAGTGGTACCCCGGGGAGCCGCTCCCCCGGTGGGCGTTCGGGTGCTACTGGCGGCGGGACGGCGAACCCCTCTGGACCGACCCGGACCTCGTCGCCGACGAGGACACCGACTACGGGTTCACGGCCGACCACGCCCGCCGGTTCGTCGCCACGCTCGCCGAGGTCCTCGGGGTCGACCCGCGGTACGCGGTCCCCGGGTTCGAGGACGCGTGGTATTACATGTGGAAGGAGCGGCAGTTGCCGGCGAACGTCGACCCGCTCGCGGCCGCCCTGGACGACCCGGAGGAGCGGCTGCGGCTGGCCCGGGTGTTCGAGGCGAAGCTCGGGTCGGTCGTCGGGTATGCGTTTCCGCTGCGGAAGGCGTTCGGCCCGGGGTCGGCGTGGGAAACGGGCCGGTGGTTCCTGCGGAAGGAACACCTATTCCTCTTCCCCGGCGATTCCCCGATGGGGTTGCGCCTGCCGCTCGACTCGCTCCCGTGGGAAGACCCGGCCGTCCGCCAGTTCGTGGGGGAACGCGACCCGTTCGCCCCCCGCGGCCCGCTCCCGACGTTCACGCGGCTCCAGTCCCGCGACGGGGCCCCGCCGGACAGCCCCGGCCGCCCGGAGTGGTTCCACCGGATGGCCGCCCTCGGGCTGGGCGGCGACCCGAACGGGGCCGCCCGGCGGGTGCCGCCGTTCCGGGGCACCGGGGACGCCACCGACGCGGCGGGCACCAACACCGTCCGCACCGCCCTGTGCGTCGAGCCGCGGGGCGGGAAGCTCCACGTCTTCATGCCCCCCGCGCGGTTCCTCGAAGACTACCTGGAGCTCGTCGCGGCGGTCGAGACGACCGCGGCGGACCTCAAGATGCCCATCCGGATCGAGGGGTACAAGCCGCCGTCGGATCACCGGCTGAACCAGCTTTCGGTCACCCCCGACCCCGGGGTGATCGAGGTGAACATCCACCCCGCCCACTCGTGGGACGAGTGCGTCCAGCTGACGACCGCCGTGTACGAGGACGCCCGGCAGTCGCGGCTCGCGGCCGAGAAGTTCATGCTCGACGGGCGGCACACCGGGACCGGCGGCGGGAACCACGTCGTCGTCGGCGGCCCGACCCCGGCCGACAGCCCGTTCCTCCGCCGGCCGGACCTGCTCAAGAGCCTGGTCGGGTTCTGGACCAACCACCCGTCGCTGTCGTACCTGTTCAGCGGGCTGTTCGTCGGCCCGACGAGCCAGCACCCGCGGGCGGACGAGGCCCGGCACGACGCCCTGCGGGAGCTCGACCTCGCCTTCGCCCAGGTGCCCCCGGTCCGCGAGGGGGCCGTGCCCGCCTGGCTCGTGGACCGGTTGTTCCGCAACCTGCTCACGGACGTGACCGGGAACACCCACCGGGCGGAGTTCTGCGTCGACAAGCTGTTCAGCCCGGACACGGCCGAGGGCCGCCGCGGGCTGCTGGAGCTCCGGTCGTTCGAGATGCCCCCGCACGCCCGGATGAGCTGCGCCCAGCAGCTCCTCCTCCGGTCTCTGGTCGCGTGGTTCTGGCGGAAGCCGTACGACCAGAAGCTGGTCCGCTGGGGGACCGCCCTGCACGACCGGTTCATGCTCCCGCACTTCGTGGCCGAGGACTTGACCGACGCCCTCGACGAGGTCCGGGACCGCGGCGGGTACCCGCTCGACCCGGCGTGGTTCGCCCCGCACGTCGAGTTCCGGTTCCCGGTGCTCGGGGCGGTGACCCACCGCGGGGTGAACCTGGAGCTGCGGACCGCGATCGAGCCCTGGCACGTCCTCGGCGAGGAGCCGGGCGGGGGCGGGGCGGCGCGGTACGTCGATTCGTCGGTCGAGCGGGTGCAGGTGCGGGTCCGCGGGCTGACCGACCCGCGGCACGTGGTGACGTGCAACGGCCGGCGGGTCCCACTCCACCCGACCGGGACGAACGGCGAGTTCGTGGCCGGGGTCCGGTTCCGGGCGTGGCAGCCGCCGAGCTGCCTGCACCCGACGGTCCCGGTCCACGCGCCGCTGGTGTTCGACGTCCTGGACATCTGGAACGACCGGAGCATCGGCGGCTGCACGTACTACGTCGCCCACCCGGGCGGGAAGTCGTTCGACACGCTCCCGGTGAACGCGCTGGAGGCGGAGAGCCGGCGGGCCGCCCGGTTCTTCGCGTTCGGCCACACCCCCGGTCCGGTCAGTGTCCCGGCGGCGGAGCTGAGCGCCGAGTTCCCACTTACTCTGGACCTTAGGCAACCCGAGCCGGTACAGTACCATCCGCCCGCCGCCCCCACCCAAACCGCGGTCGACCGCCGGGTCCGGACCGGGGTGGTAGAATAGGACCAGACGCCCTGTCACCCCTTCGGGGTGAGAGCGAACTGCCCCCGATTGGTTTTCACCCCGAAGGGGTGACAGCACTTAGCCCGGGGCAACGCCCCGGGCGGTTTCCCTGACGTTCCCTCCCTGATGCCCAGCGGCCTCTCCCAAAGTTCGACCGATACCGACCCGGCGCCGCCCGGCCGGTTGGGGTACGAACCGCCCCCGGGGGGGTACGACGAGGCCGCCGACCCGGCCGCCCCCCGCCCGCACTGGGCCCCGTTCTTCGAATCGCTCGACGACCTCGGCCCGGCCGACCTCGGCCGGCGGTGGCGCGACGCCCAACAGCTGATCCGCGACAACGGGGTCACGTACAACGTGTACGGCGACCCCCGCGGGATCGCCCGCCCGTGGCAGCTCGACCCGATCCCGCTGCTCATCGCCCCCGCCGAGGCCGCCCACCTGGAAGCCGGCCTCGCCCAGCGGGGCAAGCTGCTCGAACTCGTCCTCGCCGACCTGTACGGCCCGCAACACCTCATCCGGGCGGGGCTGATCCCGCCCGAACTCGTCTTCCCGAACCCCGGCTTCCTGCGCCCGTGCCACGGGGTGAAGCCGCCCGGCGGGCGGTTCCTGCACCTCTACGCCGCGAACCTCGGCCGCGGCGGCGACGGGCACTGGCGGGTCCTCGGGGACCGCACCCAGGCCCCGTCCGGCGCCGGCTACGCGCTGGAGAACCGGATCGTCATGACCCGGACGCTCCGGGAGGCGTTCCGCGACTGCCGGGTCCACCGGCTGGCCCCGTTCTTCCAGACATTCCGCGACACCCTCCGCGAGAGCGCCCCGCGGAACCGGGACAACCCGCGGGTCGTGCTGCTCACCCCGGGGCCGTACAACGAGACGTACTTCGAGCACGCGTACCTCGCCCGGTACCTCGGGTACACGCTCGTCGAGGGCGGCGACCTGACCGTCCGCGACAACCGCGTCTTCCTGAAAGTCCTCGGCGGGCTCCAGCCGGTCGACGTGATCTTCCGCCGGCTCGACGACGACTTCTGCGACCCGCTCGAGCTCCGCCCGGACTCGTTCCTCGGCGTCCCGGGGCTGACGCACGCGGTCCGGAGCGGGACCGTGGCGGTGGCGAACGCCCTGGGGACCGGGGTGCTCGAATCCCCGGCCCTGCTGGCGTACCTGCCCCGCCTCTGCCGGGACCTGTTGGGCGAAGACCTCCGGCTCGGGTCGGTCCCGACCTGGTGGTGCGGCGAGCCGGACGCCCTCCGGTACGTCCTCGACCACCTCGGCGACCTGGTGATCAAGCCGGCGTTCCCGGCGGCCCGGGTGGAGCCGGTGTTCCCGGAGGAGCTGGGCCGCGAGGACCGGGACAGGGTGGTCGACCGGCTGCGGGCCCGCCCGCGGGAGTACGTCGCCCAGGCCCGGCTCGACCTGTCCACCACCCCGGTCATGCACGACGGCCATCTCGTCCCCCGGAAGATGGTGCTCCGCACGTACCTGGCGGCCGACCGGGACGGGTTCACGATGATGCCCGGCGGGTTGACCCGGGTGAGCGCGGCGGCCGACACGATGGTCGTGTCGATGCAGCGGGGCGGGGGGAGCAAGGACACGTGGGTGCTCGCCGCCGGGCCGGTGAGCGAGTTCAGTCTGCTCCCGGCCGGCGGGCGGGTGGAACTGACCCGGGCCGGCGGCGACCTCCCGAGCCGGGCCGCCGACAACCTGTTCTGGCTCGGCCGGTACGCCGAGCGGGCGGAGGGCACCACCCGGCTGCTGCGGGGCATCGCCGTCCGGCTGGCCGAGCGGTCCGGGCTCGCGGAGGTGCCGGAGATGCTCGCCCTCCTGCGGGCGCTCGGGCTGCACAGCAACCCGCCCACGGTCGAGACCGACGGCGACCCCGCCGACCGGGTGATCCCGGCGGTGTTCGACCGGACCCACCCGGTCAGTCTGGCGTCGGCCGTCCGCGGGGTCCGCCGGGTGGCGGCGGTCGTCCGCGACCTGATCTCGATCGACATGTGGCGGGTGCTGAACGGGCTGGGCGACTTCCCCGACGACCCCGCCGCCGTGTACGGGGAAGACGGCCCGACCGCGGCCGACGTCCTCGACCTGTTGAACCGGACGGTGATCACGCTGGCGGCGTTCGGCGGGCTGGCGGTGGACAGCATGACCCGGGCGGCCGGCTGGCGGTTCCTGGACATGGGCCGGAAGCTGGAACGGGCGCTGCACACGCTCGCCATGCTGAAGGGGACGCTGGTCCGGCCGGCCCGGCAGGAGGGCCCGGTGCTCGACGCGGTCCTCGAGGTGGCCGACAGCGGGATGACTTACCGCCGGCGGTACCTGAGCAGCCTGCGGGCGGAGGCGGTCCTCGACCTGCTGGTGGCCGACGAGACGAACCCGCGGTCGCTGGCGTCCCAGCTCGCGGCCCTGGCGGACGACGTGGACCACCTGCCCCGGCCGGCCCGCGGGGCCGGCCGCGCGCCGGAGCAGCGGCTCGCGCTGCACGCCCTGAGCGTGGTCCGGCTGGCGGAGGCGGAGAAGCTGGCCGTGGTGGCCGACGGGGCCCGGCCCGCGCTCGCGGAGCTGCTCGACCACGTCGGGGCGCTCCTCACCGCGCTCTCCGACGCGATCACCCAGCAGTACCTGACCCACCTCCAGACGTCGCGGCACCTGGCCACCACGGACCCGGACCGCCGGACCGCCGCGGACTCGGGCGGCCGGCTGTAGCGTTCGTTCCCAGTGCTCCCGCCCGGGGTTAATTGCAGGCGCGTGTGGACCCGTATCGGTCCCCGCAGCCGCGTAGGTGCCCAGGGCTCACGCCCGGGCTACGATCGAACGCCCCTCCGGGGCTTCAGAATCGGGGCGTGGACGTTCCACAATTGTGTGCTTTTTAGCCCCGGAGGGGCGTTCGATCGTAGCCCAGGGCGTGAGCCCTGGGCGGCTACCGGACGGAAAGTCATGACCCGCTACCTCATCACTCACGTCACGACGTACGACTACGGCGAGGCCGTCTCGCTGTGCCAGAACGTCGCGCATCTCGCGCCCCGGCCGTGCCACCGGCAGCGGGCCGAGCAGTCGGTCCTGTCCATCACCCCCGACCCGGCGGTGATCGAGGACCGGGTCGACTACTTCGGCAACCCGGTCAGCTACTTCACCATCCAGGAGCCGCACCGCGAACTGACGGTCCGGGTGACCCACCGGGTCACCCTTCAGCCGGGGGCCGCCCCGGACCCGCAGGCCACCCCGCCGTGGGAGACGGTCCGCGACCGGCTCACCCAGGACCGGGACGCGGCCTGGCTGGACGCCTACCAGTACGTGTTCGACTCCCGGTACGCCGCGGCCGACGCGCGGTACGCCGCGTACGCGGCCCCGTCGTTCGCCCCCGGCCGGCCGATTCTCGCCGCCGCCCTCGACCTCACCCGCCGCGTCCACGCCGAGTTCGTCTACGACCCGCGGGCGACCACCATCGCCACCCCCGTCGCCGAGGTGTTCGAGAACCGCCGCGGGGTGTGCCAGGACTTCGCCCACTTCCAGCTCGCCTGCCTCCGGTCGCTCGGGCTCGCGGCCCGGTACGTCAGCGGGTACCTCTCGACCGTCCCGCCGCCCGGCCGGCCCCGGCTGGTCGGGGCGGACGCGACCCACGCCTGGGTCAGCCTGTTCTGCGGGGACGCCGGGTGGGTGGACCTCGACCCGACGAACGACCAGATCCCCGGCGACCGGCACGTCCTGATCGCCTGGGGCCGGGATTACGAGGACGTGAGCCCGCTCAAAGGGGTGATCCTCGGCGGCGGGCGGCACGCCGTCCGGGTGGCGGTGGACGTGCGGCCGGAGCCGGCGGACGTGTAGGGCCGGCTGTGCCGGCCGGGCGGAAGTAGCCGGGCTCCGCGTGGAGTATCAACGGCCCCCGGCAATCCTTCCCCACCGGAACTGAACGACCCACCCCCGATCGTCCGGGGGTGGGTCGGTTGTCCGGCAATCCGGGTCGGTCAGATCTCGTCGGCCCCGTCGAGCCCACCATCGACCACGCCGACCGGGAACCAGAACACGACCCATTCGTTGTCGAACGGGCAGTAGAAGGCATACCCGACGAACCAGATCGCGTTCAGGTCCGTGTCTTCATCGACATTCGCGCCCGCATCGGTCAGGTGCTTCTTGTTCTGGGTCTTGACCTTCTTCGTCGAGACCCGGTCCGTCACGTCCTTGCCGTTCTTGTGGACGACGAGCCCGGCCACCTTCCCGTTCTTCACGTTCGCGTGCGGGGCGTGGCCGTGCTTGGTGGTCCCCAGGTGAACGTGACCGTTCTGGGTTCCCTTGATCCTGGCGTGACCGTCGTGGTGTCGGTCCGCGAGAGCGACCCCGCCGAGGGCGGCGACCAGGGCGACGGCGGCGGTCATGGCGAACGGGCGGAACATGTTGTGTACTCCATTGCGGCGTTCGTGACCGGGGTCGTGAGGGCCGGCTTCCCCGATTCGGGTCGGCTTTCTCAGCCTCTTCTCACCTCTCGGCCTGGTGCCACCAGAACGCAGACCGCCCCGGAACTTGCGGGGCGGTTGGAAGAATTCTCGAAGGCGGGTGTGACCCACGGCCGGGGCGGGTCTTCTCCCGGGACCGCGGGCCTCTTGCCCGCCCGGATTCCCGAAGACCGCCGTGGAACGACGCGGATGCTATAAAAACAACCAATCACGAGACCAATTTTTCTGTCTCTTGCCGCTGTTCCGGCTGGGCGCGCAAGGCCCACACCGTCTCGTGAACGAACTCCAGCTTGCCTATGGCCGGGCCGGTCAGGACGAACGGGTACACGTCGGGCTGGCCGAGCCCGCGGGTCAGGTTGTTCAGCATGTACGTCAGCGGCAACCAGCTCGCCATCAGCTCGTCGAACGACTCCGGGTCGTCGTCCAGCGGGTCCGGGATCGTCCGCAGGGCAGGGTCGCCGGGGCGGGGCGGGCGGAGCCGGACCCCGCACGCCGCCGCCGTCTCGAGGGTGTCCACGATGTGCAGGTAGTGGGCCCACGTCTCGGCCCAGTCCTCCCACGGGTGGCTGCTCGCGTAGGCGCTCACGAACCGGTCGCGCCAGTCCGGCGGCGGCCCGTCCGCGTGGTACTTCTTCAGGGCCTCGGCGTAGTCCGCCTGCTCGTTCCCGAACCGCTCCCGGAACCCCGCCGACCGGTCGGAATCCCGGATCAGCCGGTCCCAGTAGTAGTGCCCGCTCTCGTGCCGGAAGTGGCCGAGCAGGGTGCGGTACGTCTCCCGGAACTGGACCCGGACCCGCTCCCGCTCGGCGTCGTCGGCCTCGGCGACGTTCACCGTGATCACCCCGTCCGCGTGGCCGGTCAGCACCCGCGGGGCGGCCGGATCGTCCGGATCCGCCCGGAACTCGAACGCCAGCCCGCCGTCCGGGTCATCGGTCTTGTTCGACACCGGCAGCCGGAGGGCGAGGAGGGTGTACACCAGCCGACGTTTCGCCGCTTCCAGCTTGTACCACCGCTCCCGCTGTCCCACCGTGGTCAGGTCCGGGACGACCCGGGTGAGCCGACAGGAGGTGCAAAACGGGTTCGGGTCTTCGGCCGGAACGGCCCAGTTACAGACGCTCTCGGTGGAATAGTTCCGGCACAGCCGGTAGGTCCGGCCGGCGGCCCGGGCGATGGGCGTCTTCCACCGGTCGCCCCCGGCCGGGTCGAGCGACCCGGTCACCCCGAGGTCGGGCAGGAAGGCGAGCGGGTGGTCACAGCTCACGCACCGGACGTTCTCGAAGAACGCCAGGTGGCGGCAGTGGTCGCAGCGAAAGACCTTCATCGTCGTGCCGGTGGGGAAAAGGGTCCGGGGACCAAGCCGGCAAGGATAGGCGAACCGCGTGCCAATGTCCGGCCGGCCCGGATGATGGGCCGGAAACGCACACAGGCGGCCCGGCCGCCTGTGTCACACCCCCACACCGATCAGCGTCACACCGCGGCCATGACCAGCGCGCCGTTCTGGCCGCCGAACCCGAAGCTCGTGGACAGCCCGAACTTCACCTTCCCCTCCCGGGCGGTGTTCGGGATGTAGTCCAGGTCGCAGGCCGGGTCCGGGTTCGTCAGGTTGATCGTCGGCGGGTACACCTGGCTGTGCAGGCTCAGCGCCAGGGCCGCCGCCTCGATCGCCCCGCTCGCCCCGATCGAGTGCCCGATCATCGACTTGATCGACGACAGCTGGACCTTCCGGGCGTGGTCCCCGAACACCCGCTTCACCGCCGCCGTCTCCATCGCGTCGTTCAGCTTCGTGCTCGTCCCGTGGGCGTTGATGTACCCCACGTCCCGGAAGTCGACCTCGGCCTCGGTCAGGGCCGATTCGATCGCCCGGGCCCCGCCCCGCCCCTCGGGGTCCGGCTTGGTCACCGAGTACGCGTCGAAGGTGCTCCCCCAGCCCCGGACCTCGGCGTAGATCCGGGCGTTCCGGGCCTTCGCCCGCTCGTACTCCTCCAGCACCAGGACCGCCGCCCCCTCGCTGATCACGAACCCGTCCCGGAGCCGGTCGAACGGCCGCGACCGCTCCTCCGGCGGCCGGTTCTCGGTCCGGCTCAGGGTGCCGAGGGCGGTGTACGCCAGGAGCATGAGCGGGTCGATCCGGCTGTCCGCCCCGCCGCAGAGCATCACGTCCGCGTCGCCCCGCGACACCAGCCGGAACCCCTCCCCGACGGCCTGGGTGCCGGCCACGCACGCGGTCACCACGGTGTTGTTCGGCCCCTGGCAGTTGAACGCCATCGAGATGTGCGCGGCCGCCATGTTCGGCAGGTACTTGAGCAGCCAGAGGGGGAACAACTGGGCGTCCCCGCGGCCCGGGTCGGGCAGCTTGGTCTCGTCGAACCGGCCGTCCTCGTGAACCGCCCGGGCGAGGAGCGGGGCGAGTTCGCCCAGGTCCATCGGGACCAGCCCGGTCCCCATTACCACGCCCAGCCGTTCCGGGTCCGCCGTGGCGATGTCGACCCCGCTGTCCGCCACGGCCAGCCCGGCCGCCCCGATCCCGAACCGGGCGGCCCGGCCCATCACCTTCACCGATTTGCGGAACCGGTCCGGAATGAACGGTTCTGGGTCGAAGTCGTGGACCTCACCGGCCACCCGGATCGGGTGGTTAGACGCGTCGAAGGACCGGATCGGCCCGATCCCGCTGTGGCCGTCGACACACGCCTGCCAGAACTCGTCCTTCCCGATCCCGTTCGGGGCGACGACACCCACCCCGGTAATTACCACCCTGCGCATGACGCTACCTCGTTCGGCCGCCCCATGCCTCGTCCGTAAGGGGGGGCCGGCACGTCACGCTTCACGTCGCCCGTCTTGGCCTCCGCCAGACGTGTTCCAGGCGACTCGTAGTTTATCGGCTTCAGCCTGGCCGACGGATAACCCTGCTTGACCAGTTTCACCAGCCTCTTCAAACTTAGTCCTTTCCTTGGAACCCTTCAATCCCCCACATTGCTAGGAATACGAACCCCCCGCACATCTTACGCCAGTAGCGCCCTAAAACCGTTACAATCGGTGGCCCACATCCCGACTCCGCACTCCTGTCAGCTCGCAACCAGGAAAAGGACCTTCCGGCGCGAACGAATTCTTACGGGAAGGCCGGTTCCGACGGCGGCGAACGGCGTTGCGCGGTTAAAACCACCCCGCCGCGGCCGGCGAGGGCACGAGAGAGAACCGGCCGAACACGGGCTTCGAGCCACGCCGAAATCTTCAAGAGACGATGAGCTCACCGGAGCTCGAATGTGTCAACCCCGCGAAGGGGGCCGGCCGATCCGAGGCGGACAAATTGTCCCACCCGCTCCGGTGTGACCAGTTTTTTACCCACCCGCCATGAGTGACAAGCGAGTGACGGGCCACCGGCGCCTTTCGTGCGCGCCGTCCCCCGGGTCCGGATCGAGGATCGCATGGCGCGGTCGGAAGAAACGGATTCGCCGGAGGGTCCGACGGGGAAGTCGCTTTTGCCGCGGGTTGCGACACCGTTATAATCTGACGTGCGGGCCGAGTTGCTCACCGGAGGGGCGCTGTCCCGATCGCCATTGCCCGAAGGAACGTCCACCGATGCGCACCACCGCCCGACCTCTGGCCATGCCCGCGGCCGCGGTCCTCGGCTGGCTCTTCTCGTTCGCGTCCCCCGTCTTCGGCCAGAACAACCTGGCCACCGAAGAAGGGATGTTCGTCCCCGTCCGCACCCCGATCACCAGCGAGGTGGTGAGCGGGATCACCAGCCAGGTGACCCCCCGGCTGAATAGCCCGGTCCGCCCGGTCAAGACCATCGTGTTCGACTTCAACCCGGGCGGGAAGGACGTGACGAACGCCGACTACGGGGCGTGCTGGGGCCTGGCCAAGCTGATCAGTGGGTTGCGGGCGAGTACCACCACCGTCGCGTTCGTCCACGGGAAGGCCGGCGGGCACACCGTCCTGCCGATCCTCGCCTGCAAAGAGCTGGTAATGAGCAAGGGGGCGAGTCTGGGGGAGGTCGTGTCCGACACCGTCCCTGCCCCGGATGACTCGCAGAAGGTGGCCTACGAGCAGTTCACCCCGCACCGAAAATCCCGGTGGGCGGCGGTCCGCAAGATGTTCGACAAGGACGTGGTCCTCGGGGTCGGGGTGCTCGCCGACGGGTCGGTCTGGTACGTCGACGTCCGGAACCCGCCCCGCGACCCGAAGGTGAACGGGATCCGGGAGGAACCGTTCGCCCCGCCCGGCGGGCAGGTCGCGCTCTACACCACGGCCCAGGCCCGGAAGCTCGAACTCTGCCAGGGGGTCGCCGAGACCCGGGCCGACGTGGCCGAGCTGTACAACCTGTCCCCGTCGAGCACCCAGGACGACATCCTCAACGGGCGGTCGCCCGAGGCGTACCGGTACACCCTCACCGGCGAGGTGGACGGGGCGATGCGGGAGTCGGTCAACCGGATCGTCCGCGACATCAAGGGGAAGAGGGGGAACGTCCTGATCCTGACGCTGAATTGCGCCGGCGGCGACCTGAAGGCCGCCCGCGACCTGGCCGACGACCTCCGGGCCGCCCAGACCGGGGACGACCCCATCCTGGTCATCGGCTACATCCCGGACCAGGCCCCGGACTCGGCCACGTTCCTCGCGTTCGGGTGTACCGACGTCGTCATGAGCAAGCGGCGGGACGTGCAGGACGCCGACCGGCCGGACGAGCACCGGGAGGCGGAGCTGGGCGACTTCCAGGGGGCGATCAAGGCGAGCCGGGGGGAGGGCACGACCGACGCCCACCGAAAGAGCCTGAAGGACCTCGCCGAGCAGCGGAGCTTCCCGGGCATTCTGGTGGACGGGATGTTCGACAAGGACCTCGAGATCGTCTGGGTCAAGGGGACGAAGGAGCGGAACCAGCGGCGGCTGATGTCGGCCGCCAATTACGAGGCGGAGAAGACGAACTGGGTGGTCGTGAAGACGGTCAAGTCGAAGGGCCAGCTGCTCAAGCTGGGCGCGACCCTGGCCGAGGAACTCGGGATCGCCCGGTACACGGTCGAGACCCGCGACCCGGCCCTGGTGTACGCCCTGTACGGGTTGGAACCCGCGAAGGTGAAGGAGGTGACCCCGGGCTGGCTCGACCGGTTCGCCGAGTTCCTCCGGCTCCCCGCGGTCACCGTCCTGTTGGTGGTGATCGGGTTCACCGGGCTCATCCTGGAGCTGAAGGTGCCCGGGTTGACTGTCCCCGGGATCGTCGCGGCCCTGTGCTTCATCCTGGTGTTCTGGTCGCAGTCGCGGTTCAGCGGGGAGATGTTCGTCCTGGCCCTGCTCCTGTTCGTCCTCGGGCTGATCCTGGTGGCGTTGGAGATCTTCGTCCTGCCGGGGTTCGGGGCCCCGGGGGTCTGCGGCATCCTGTGCATGCTCGCCGGGCTCGGGCTGGTGACGTTCGAACGCGTCCCGCAGACCGGCCAGGAGTGGGGCCTCTTGGGGGTGAAGGTGTCGCAGTACCTGTTCGGGCTGATCGGGTCGTTCGGGCTGGCGTTCCTGATCGCCCGGTTCCTGCCGAAGGTCCCGTACGCGAACCGGCTGATGCTCGCCCCCCCGCCGGACAGGGGGGGCGGGGCCGACACGGACCTGCCCGGGGCCGGGGAGGCGGCCGAGTTGCTGGGGGCGATCGGGACGGCGAATACCACCCTCCGCCCGGCCGGGGTGGTGCGGTTCGGGGACAAGTTCGTGGACGTGGTCTCCGACGGCGGGTTCGTCCCGGCCGGTACCCGGGTCCAGGTGATCGCGGTCGAGGGCACCCGGATCGTGGTCAAAGAGGTATAAAGTAGTACTTCGTACAGTGCCGAGTGCTGGGTGTGCTTTGTTGAAGAGGCTCGGGCCGCCACGGAGGGCGGCCCCTACAAGAGCAGGGTTCGTAGGGGCCGCCCTCCGTGGCGGCCCGCCAGCAACCGAGGATTTCAACCGAGCATGCTGAGTGCTGAGTGCCGGGTGCCGCTAGAAGCGCAGGGAGCAGACCCGGAGCCGTCTCGCACTGAGTACTCAGCACTCGGCACTCAGTACTCCGCGCTCCGCGGTACTTCGGGCCATCATGGAAGCGTACCTGACAGTCGCCCTGGTCCTGATCGTCATCGGGGTCGTCCTACTCGTCGCGGAGATCCTCCTCCCGACCGGCGGGGTCCTAGTCGTCGGGGCGTTATTGTTCTTCGCCGCCGGGGTGGGTACGATCCTGGTCTACGGGGACACCACGGAGGCGGCGGTCGCGGTGGCCGGGCTGGCGGTCGGGCTCCCGGCGGCCGGGTTCGTGGCGGTCGCCGCCTGGCGGCGGATGTCGATCGGGGCCGCCCTGGACGCCGCGACGGCGACCACCGTCCCTCAGCTCGCCGGCCTGGGCGCGCTGAAGGGCCGGGTCGGGAAGACCGTCTCCCCGATGCGGCCGTCCGGCACGGTCGAGTTCGACGGCCGCCGGGTGGACGCGATGACCGAGGGGATGATGCTCGACGCCGGGGTGTGGGTCCGGTGCGTCGACGCGCGGGCCGGGAAGGTGGTCGTCCGCCAGATGGACCCGCCGGCCGACGTCGCCGACATCAACCCGGACGGCCCGGCCCGCGCCCCGCTCGGCGACATCGACCTGGACCTGAACAGTTAAAAGTGAAAAATGAATAGTTAAAAGTTAAAAGAGTGATTGGTGAAACTGGTTGGGCTTCCCCTTTCCAATTTTTTCACTTTTCACTTTTCACTTTTAACTGCCTGAAAGGAACTCCCCGTGACGTGGTCCACGACCCTCGCCCTGTTCGCACAGCAGCCGAAGGCCGCCGAGAAGGCCGGCGGCGCGGCCGGCCTGTCCAGTACCAACATCGTCATCCTGATCGTGGCCGGCATCGCCGTCCTGATCTTCCTGGTCTTCCTGTTCATCTTCTTCAGCTTCATCCGGCTCTGGATCCAGGCCCTTCTCACCCGGGCCGACATCAGCATCTTCAACCTGATCGGGATGAAGCTCCGGAACGTCGACTACGCGATGGTCGTCCGGCAGAAGATCGCCCTGGTGCAGGCCGGGGTGCGGGTGACCACGGAGGACCTCGAATCGCACTACCTGGCCCGCGGGAACGTGCCGAAGACCGCGACCGCGGTGATCGCCGCCCACAAGGCCGGGCTCGACCTCCCGTGGAAGACCGCCGCCGCCATCGACCTCGCCGGCCGCGACGTGCTCGAGGCCGTCCGGACGAGCGTGAACCCGAAGGTGATCGACTGCCCGGATCCGGCGAAGGGGAAGCAGTTCCTCGACGCCGTCTGCCGGAACGGGATCCAGCTGCTGGCCAAGGCCCGGGTGACCGTCCGGACCAAGCTCGAACGGCTGGTCGGCGGGGCGACGGAGGAGACGATCATCGCCCGGGTCGGCGAGGGCATCGTGAAGGCGATCGGGTCGGCCCACGACCACAAGGAGGTGCTGGCCAACCCGGGCATGATCTCGCAGACGGTGCTGCACAACGCCCTCGACGCCCAGACCGCCTACGAGATCGTGTCGATCGACATCGCGCACATCGAAGTCGGCGAGAACATCGGGGCGAAGCTCCAGGGCGAGCAGGCGGCGGCGGACCTGCGGGTGGCCCAGGCCGAGGCCGAGAAGCGGCGGGCCGCGGCGGTCGCCCGGGAGCAGGAGATGCGGGCCCTGGTCGAGGAGAACCGGGCCAAGGTGGTCGAGGCCGAGGCCCAGGTCCCGCAGGCGATCTCGGAGGCCTTCAAGACCGGCCGCCTCGGGGTGATGGACTTCTACAACATGAAGAACCTCCAGTCCGACACCTCGATGCGGAACAACATCGCGGCCATGACCGGCGGGAACGAGAACCAGCCGGGACGGGGGTAACGGTGGCAAGGGCGGCGGGAGGAAAGCGATCCGTACCCGAGCCGGCTACTGGGCGCGATCGGTTGTGACCCTCTCCCCGACGGGGAGAGGGGAGTAAGATGGCCTCTCGGGCTCCGAATTTCGAATTGATTCCCGAATGATCGAGGCTTGACCCCGCACCGGAGCCGCCGATGAACAATGGGCTGATCGTCCTGATCGTCACGATCGTCATCATCTCCGCGGTGGTGGGGGCGATCGCGCAGTTCCTGAACAAGCTGAACGAGTCGGCGAAGGCCCCGCCGCCCCGGCGGCCGGCCGGCGCGGCCCGCGGGGACGCGACCCGCCAGACCGACCGGGACATGGACCGGTTCCTCGCCGAGATCGACCGGCTCCGGCGGAAGAACGCGGAAGCCGCCGAGCAGCAGTCTCAACCGGCCCAGCCGGCCCCGCCGACTCAACCGGCCGGCTGGCCGCAGTCGAACCGGCCCGCGGGCGTACCGCCGACCGGCCGCCAGGTGCCCACCCGCCCGGGGGATCGGCCGCGGGCGCGGGTGGTGGCCGATCTCGTCGAGCCGGAGGCTAAACCCCGCCGGGGCGTCGACACGTCGCCGCTCGCCCCCCCGCCCTTACCGGTAGCACCCGGTACACTTTCCCCGTCGATTCGCGCCGACGACCTGCCGATCGCCACGGTGGTCACGCCGACCTCCGCGACCGGTGCCCCCGCGACGCGGGTGACCCGGTTGCCGCAGCGCGCCCGCGCCACCCCGAAGACCAACCTGGCCGGGAACCTGACCGGGCTGCTCAACTCCGGGCAGGGGGTGGCGATGGCGATCATCCTGGGGGAGATCCTCGGCCCGCCGAAGTCCAAGCCGAACGGGTGAGGGAGAGTCGAATCGCGGCCCGGCGACCGCACGCGGCCGGCGCGTGTCGGCGGACGAGTTCGGCGGTCGCCGAACTCGTCCCGGCCGCTTCCGCCGGCGGTATAGCACCGAGTTTCGGCCTTGTTTTCTCGATCCCCGACCGCGTACCGTTTCCGGCAGATCGAGACCACAGGCGGGGCCTGCCCGACGGGATTCGCGAACCCTCCTGGGTCATCTGCGGGTTGATGTTGCATCGCCGGTCGGGGTGTGTCTAAAATCCGCCGCTCTCGGCTGCCCCGCCTCGCCAAGGGAAGGAACCCGAATGGCCCTGGCAGTCCCGCCCGACGGTGGGTCCCCGCTACAACCGCTCATCCTCGCCGGCCTGGCCAACGCCCTTTCCCTGGCCCCGCACCCGTGCGACGGAGTGGGACCGGAGTACCGGCCGGCGGGGGGTCATTCCCCGGCCCCCACCCGTACCCGCCCGGCCCGCAAACCCGCCCCGCGCCGGTACCCGGAACTGAGCGTCGTCGTCGTCAACTTCTGCCAGTGGCGGAACACCGCCCGGCTCGCCCGCCAGCTCCGCCGGTCCGTCGCGGTCCGCTCGGGGGCGGCGGAGATCGTGATCGTCGACAACCACTCCCCGTTCCATCCCATCGTCCGCCGCCTGAAGCAGCTGTCCGGGGTCACGGTGCGGCGGTTCAGCCGGAACCACGGGTTCGCGCGGGCGGTGAACCGCGGGTGCGGGATCGGCAAGGGCGAGTGGCTGCTGCTCCTCAACCCCGACGTGACCGTGCCGGACGGGTTCCTCGACGACGTCCTCGCGGCGGTGGACCGGCTCCCGGCCGCCGACCCGAAGGCGGGGGTGGTCGGATTCCGGCTGCGCAACCGCGACGGGTCGGGGCAGGCGTCGTCCGGGCCGTACCCGACGCTCCTGAACACGGTCGCCGGGCTGCTCCGGCCGCGGTCGCGGCGGAAGTGCCGCCACCAGACCGCCGAGGCCCGGGAGCCGGTCGAGTGGGTGACCGGCGGGTGTCTGCTCGTCCGCCGGGACTGCTTCGCCCAGCTCGGCGGGCTCGACGAGTCGTTCTTCCTCTACTACGAGGACGTGGACTTTTGCCGGCGGGCGGCGGACGCCGGGTGGTCGGTGTGGTACGACCCGGATCTGGAGGTCACCCACCACTGGCCGCTCCACGCCCGGCGGGTGCCGGCCCCGCTCCGGCTCATGACCCGACACGCCCTGCTGACCTACGCCCGCAAGCACTGGTCGGGGTGGCAGGTCGGCGCGCTGACCGGGTTGCTGTGGGCGGAGGCGGGGTTGCGGCAGGCCTGGGCGGTGGCCCGCGGGGATCGCGACTCGGCCCGGTGCCACGGCGAACTCCGTCAGCTCGTCGGGGACGTGTGGCACGGCCGGACGCGCGACGCCCGCAAGCGCATCCGCCACGTCGCCGCGTTCCTCGACCCGATTTCCGCCGAGCAGGACGGGAAGACGGGGTGACGAAGTGGTTTCCCGGCAGGACCCACAGCCGGGATGTGAACAAATGTATATTTAACGAGTTAACGAGAGTTAATCAGCTCCCGGTTGAGTCGTCCAGGGCAAGGGCGCGGCGCGACAAACCCACAAATCTTAACCAATCTTAACTAGCCAATTCAGTTGCCTTGCCGGAAGACGTGTGTGGATCGGTAGTTCCGGAGGCATATTTGGGAAGTGCGCAGCTGGTCCCATACAGGAGCCCAATGAGGTTGTCCGCGTCGGGTCCCCCCTCTCCCCCTTGAGGTACTTTGTCGAACTCCTCGGTCCGGCCTCGGCGGTTGGCCTCAATCTTCACCCCGAAGGGGTGGGACAACATAGCCCAGGGCAACGCCCTGGGCGGCCGGGGGCCGGGAAGAGGAGGGGCGATGGCTCAAGAACCCAGGGCGGTGCCCTGGGCTATGTTGTCCCAGCCTTTCAGGTTGAAATCCCAGATTCGCTGATCGCTCAAGGATTTCGACAAAGCACCTCAAGGGGAGAGGGGTGTTCCTGCAGGCGTACGTCCAGTTCCGGCCGAACACTGTCATCGGTGCCCGTTACGGAAGCGGGAAGATGACCAAGTCGAACGCCCCGTTGGGTCTTCAGCCCCAGGTATGAGCTGAACAGCCTGGCGGAGCCGGCCCGGGTATGCGTCGCCGGAGTTCGTCTTGCCGTAGCCCGCTGCCCGCCGGTAGCATAGGTAGGTTCGGCCCACCGGGCCGCCCTGCACCCGTCGGTGACCATGCCGCAGACGACCGCCACCCCGGCCCCGCCGCCGGTTTATTCGTTCGACCCGACCAACCCGTTCATCGTCCAGTCCGACCGGTCGATCCTGGTCGAGGTGGACAACCCGAAGTACGCCGAGGCCCGCGACGCCCTGGCCCCGTTCGCGGAACTGGAGAAGAGCCCGGAGCACATCCACACGTACCGGGTCTCGAACCTCTCCCTCTGGAACGCCGCCGCCGCCGGGTTCACCGCCGCCCAGATGGTCGCGGTCCTCCAGAAGTACACCAAGTTTCCGATCCCGGCGAACCTCCCGGCGGACATCGCCGAGACGGTTTCCAGGTACGGCCGGGTCAAGCTCGAGCGGGTCGACGGGACCAAGCTGAAGCTGGTGTGCGCCGACAAGCCGCTGCTGGTCGAGCTGTCCCGGCAGAAGAAGCTCAAGGAGTACCTCGGCGAGAAGCTCGACGAGATGAGCTTCGCCGTCGACCCGGCGTTCCGCGGGGTGCTGAAGCAGGCGCTCATCACGGTGGGGTACCCGGCCGAGGACCTCGCCGGGTACGCCGAGGGGTCGGCCCTGCCCATCGAGCTGCGGCAGGTGGCGACGACCGGGCTGCCGTTCGTGATCCGCGACTACCAGCGGGACGCGGCCGACGTATTCCACGCCGGGGGCGACGTCCGCGGCGGGTCGGGGGTGATCGTCCTCCCGTGCGGGGCGGGCAAGACCATCGTCGGGATCGTGGCGATGTCGCTCCTCCAGAAGAACACCCTGGTGCTCACCACGAGCATCACCGCGGTGAAGCAGTGGAAGCGGGAGATCATCGACAAGTCGACGCTAACTGAGGCCGAGGTGAAGGAATACACCGGGGAGACGAAGGACATCGGCCCGGTGACCGTGGCGACGTACCAGATCCTGACCTACCGCCCGGACAAGACGGAAGACTTCCCGCACTTCGGCCTGTTCGAGCAGCGCGACTGGGGGCTGATCGTCTACGACGAGGTCCACCTGCTCCCGGCCCCGGTGTTCCGCGTCACCGCGACCATCCAGGCCCGCCGCCGGCTCGGGCTGACGGCCACGCTCATCCGCGAGGACGGCCGGGAAGGGGACGTGTTCTCGCTCATCGGGCCGAAGAAGTACGACGTCCCGTGGCGGGAGCTGGAGAGCAAGGGCTGGATCGCCTCGGCGAACTGCACGGAGATCCGGGTCGCCCTGCCGGACGACCCGACCCGGATGGCGTACGCGGTGGCCGACCACCGGGCGAAGTACCGGATCGCGAGCGAGAACGAGGCGAAGGACGAGGTGGTGGCCGAACTGCTCGCCCGGTACCACGACCAGCGGGTGATCGTGATCGGCCAGTACCTGGCCCAGCTCCGCCGGCTGAGCGAGCGGTTCGAAATCCCGATCATCACCGGCGCGACCCCGAGCGCGGAGCGGGAAGACCTGTACAACCGGTTCCGGACGGGCGAGGTCCGGCACTTGGTGCTGTCGAAGGTCGGGAACTTCGCGATCGACCTCCCGGACGCGAACGTCTTGGTCCAGGTGAGCGGGACGTTCGGGTCGCGGCAGGAGGAGGCCCAGCGGCTCGGCCGCATCCTCCGCCCCAAGTCGAGCGGGGAAGGGGATGCCCACTTCTACACGCTCGTCACCCGCGACACCCGCGAGCTCGATTTCGCCCACCACCGGCAGATGTTCCTGACCGAGCAGGGGTACAGCTACGAGATCCTGGACGAGAAGGACATGGTCCCCGCACGGCGGGCGACGGGTTAGGTGAGGTGGTGAGGTGGTGGAAGAGACTCCTCCGGCCCCGCGACCTCACCACCCCGCGACCCCACCATCTCACCACCCCATGACCTCACCACAATGACTGTGCAAGCCCGCCTCTCCGCGAAACTGCACCGCCGGGTCTGCCTCGTGCTGACCGAGGACGCGGTGCTCGCGGAAGAACTGCTCGCCCGGAAGAAGCTCTCCCAGGAGGTCGCCGGCCGGCTGACGGACCGCGTATTGCTCATCCGGCCCGGGCGGATCGACGCCGTTCTCGACGAACTCCGGAAGATGGGCCACACCCCGCAGGTGGTCGGCAAATAGTAGGTCTCCCGCCCGCGGGTGACCGTGTCTCGAAATCCGGAAACGGCGACTCGCCGACTTTGGCCGCGAATACAACACCTGAATGTCTTCACATCCCGAGCCCGACGACTGGTCCGCCCGTGTCCGCGATTCGCTGTCGGGGTACACGGAAGCACTCCTGCGGGCGGTCGCGGCCAAGCTCATCAAGCCGCGGACCAACCAGCCGGCCGACGACCTGGTCGAGAAGTCGGTCGCCGCCCTCGCCAACCCCCCGGTGATTGACCGGCGGGTCAAGGACCTCCCGCCCGCCGCGCGGAAGCTGCTCGCCCTGATCGGCCTGAGCCGGCAGCCGCGGTGGAAGGTCGGTCATCTGATCACGCTCCTCGCCTCGCTCGGGCACGCCGAGGGGTTCGCCCCGGTCCAGGCCGCCCTCGAGGCCGGGCTGCTGTTCCCCGAACTCAACCCGCTCGCCCCGCCGCTGGAGGAGTTCGCCGACTGGCTCGGGCAGTCCGGGACGCTCGCGGCGGTGGCGTTTGCCCACCCCGCGGTAGCCACCCGCGCCCGGGGGGAAGACCTCGGGCTGCCCGACCTGGCGGGCGGGGGGCTCGAGCCCCCCGCCCGCCAGTCGGACGGGCTCGAATGGCCACTCCGGCTCGCGGCGGTGTGGCAGCAGGTCCACGCCGGTCCGGTCCGGCTTACGCAGGCGAACACCCTCTTCAAGCGCGACCAGACCCGCCTCCAGGGCGACGAGGTGCTGAACGCCCCGCCGGCCGACCTGCCCGTCGTCGTGCCCGACCCGGGCGCGCTCTCGCTCTTCTGGGCGGCGGCGGCCGGGCTGCTCGGCGAGACGGACGGGGAGCTCCGGGCCAACCCGTTCCCGGTCGCGTGGGACGCCGGCCTGCTCAACGTCCTGACCCAGCTTTTCGCCGCCCTCCCCCTCGTCGAGGCGTGGGACCCGCTCGCCGGGTACGCGCCGAGCGAGCCCGGACTGTCGCCGTTCCCGAGCGCGGGCCTGCTGGCCCTTCTCCTCCTCGCGGGCGGGGGGCGTGAGCCGGCCGACCGGCCCAGGAGTCAGGGGCCGCCCGCCCCGCCGGCCCGCCCGTGGGTCGACCCGGGGGCGGTCGCCGGGTGGCTGTGGGAACACCACCCGTCGTGGGCCGGCGCGCTGCCGCCCGCCGCCAACACCGATCGCGGCCGGGCGTGGGTCGAGGCCTTCTTATTCGGGGTCGCTTACCCACTCCGGCTGGTCGAGGCGGCCCACGCCGACACCAGCTGGGTGGTCCGGCTGTCCGACCTCGGCCGGCACCTGCTCGCGGCCGGGCCGGAGCCGGTCGCCCCGCCGGTCTTCCCGCAAACGCTCCTCGTCCAGCCGAACGCCGAGGTCCTGGCCTACCGCCAGGGGCTGACCCCGGGGCTGATCGGGACGCTCTCCCGGTTCGCCCGGTGGAAGGGGATCGGCCCGGCCTGCACGCTCGAACTGAACCCGGAACAGACGTACCGCGGCCTGGAGGCCGGGCTGACGTACCCGATGATCCTCCAGACGCTCGCCCGCCACGGCACCCGGCCGGTCCCGCCGAGCGTCGCGGACCTCCTCCAGGGGTGGGCGAACAAGCGGGAGCGGATCACGGTCTATGCGTCCGCGGTCCTCGTCGAGTTCCCGACCCCGGCCGACCTGGACGAGGCGGTCGCCCGGGGGGTGGTGTCGGTCCGGCTGACCGACCGGATCGGGATGACCGCGAACGGGAAGGAGCCCGGGCTCAGCCAGCTCCGGCTGATCGGGAACCGGGATTACGAGTCGAAGCCGCAGAGGTGCGTGACGGTGGGCGACGACGGGGTGACGCTGACCGTCGACGCCGCGCAGGCGGACCTGCTCCTCGAGGCGGAGATCGCCCGGTACGCGGACCCGCTCCCGGGGGACGCTCCCGGCGGGGTGCGGCGGTTCCGGATCGGCCCCCAGTCGCTCCGCCGGGCCGCCGACCTCGGGCTCGCGCTGTCGGACATCGACGTCTGGTTCCAGGACCGCACCGGCGCGCCGCTTTCCCCGGCCGGGCGGCTGTTCCTGCTCGGCCGCCAGCTCCCCCCGCCGACGGCGGGCCGGAGGCTGGTGGTGCAGTTCCCGACGCCCGAGATTACCGACGGGGTGATGCAGTGGCCGGAGACCCGGATGCTCGTCGCCGAGCGGCTCGGCCCGACGGCGGTCGTGGTCGAGGAGGATGCCCTCGAGGCCTTCCGCCGGGTGATGGCCGAGGTCGGTCTGGTTCTTTCATAAGAACCGTCCCGCGAGATCACGAGGCCCCACCGGAGGATCGGCGCGGCCGCGCTCACCCGTCCCGCTTGCTGCGGAGCGCCGTGACGACTTCGACGCCGCCGCCCGCGCCGGTCGCGAACCGCCGGTACTCGTCCGATTCGAACCCGTACAGGGCGATCCGCCCGGCCTCATCGTGGTGGACTCCCCACCCGTACTTCTTCGGGAGGGGGGACGCCCGCATGCACGCATGGGGCTTGGCGAACAACGCGGCCCGGATCTCCGCGGCCCGCGACTTCGCCTCCTCTTTCGGCAACCCGGCCCGGCGGGTGTGCGTCTCGAAGATGAGGTCCTCCAGCGTGAGCGAGTACGGCCGGGCGGTCAGCAACTCGTACTGAATGACGGCAACCGTCGGGCCCGCACCCTTCGCCACCGGCACCACGGCGGCAGTCACCGGGCAGTCCGGCGCAACCAGGACGAATGTGTGGGTGATCGCCTTCATCCGCGCGTTCCTCCGTTTCACCTCAAGACCCGGTTCCGAACCCGACGCCCATCTCACGCGCCCGGGTGCCTCCCCGCGCCATGACAACGACTTTGAATGACGCGGGTGGGGTGGGGGTGATCCGGAGAACCCCCCGGCCCCCTCCCCGAGAGGGGTAGATGGCTCCCCTCCCGGTTCAGGGCGGGGTACGCCCCGGGAGGAGCCTCAGCGACTCCTTCATCGACGGGAAGGCGAGTTCGTCCGGGTCCACGGCGGCCGGGTCCTTCCACTCGACCCCGTCAACCCCGTCGAGCGGGCGGGCCGAGTGCGGGTCGACGGCGGCGGCGGTGAACACAAGGTCGACCACCGGGTACGTCACCTCCCGGTAGGCGTACAGGTTCGGGAACGACGCCAGAAACGCGACCCCGCTCACCTCCAGCCCGACCTCCTCCCGCACCTCCCGCCGGAGCCCGTGCTCGGCCGTCTCCCCGATATCCACGAACCCCCCGGGGACGCCGAACTTCCCCTTCGCCGGGTCGTGCGCCCGCCGGATCAGCAGCACCCGCCCGGCCGGGTCGAACACCCACGCGCAGGCGGCGACCGTCGGGTTGAAGAAGTAGACCAGGCCGCACGCCCCACACCGGAGCGGGATCTGGCCGACGTCGGCGGGCGGGCGGTCGGCCCCACACCGGGGGCAGAACCGGAACATTTCCGCGGGAAGCATCGGACCCCCGGTACATGCCCACTTCGGGAGTGCGGTCGGTATGCCGAGCGCCGCGGACCGGACGAAAAAGGATCGGCAGTCGTGCCGTCCTCACGAGACCCGTCCTTGCTCGGCACGCCGCGCCCCGACGGCACTCCCGATCATGGTATCGACCGGGAGAGGGCCCCGCCCCCCCGGCCGGACTCGTAGGGAGGGGGCAACTGGTCCGCGTCCGGGTCCGGCGGGGGGCGGCGGCCGAACATCGAGGCGTACTCGTCCTTCAAGCGGGGGAGGGTGTCGGACTGGACGGACGCGGTCGTCCGCGCCAGCCATTCGATCCGGTGGAGGAGGTTGCGGGCGGCACTCTCCTCGAGGGACGGAGCCGGGTAATAGGTCTGGACCATCTCGAGATACCCGGGCCGATCGGCGTTCGCCCGGATCAGTAGCTCGGTCGCATGGCCGAAGGCGACCCGCCCGGCGGCGAGGTCTGCCACAAGATGGTAGTTGAACTCGTTCCGCTCATTAGTGAACCGCCCGTACTCCTCCAGCCGCTCGCCCTCCTTCTGGGCGTCCGCCCATTGCTCCCACTCCGGGTATTGCCGGCAGAACACGACGAGTAGGCCGACCACCAGCAAGCTCACGACCGCAACTCCGACCGCCCGGTACTGGCTCGGTGTGCACATGACGGACCTCCTGGCGGGCCATACGGGCGCGCCGAACTCTGACGGCGTGGGCGTAGCGCCGCTCGCGCCCCGTCCGCGGGTCGGTCGGGGGGTTAGGATTCTCGGTTGACGGGGGTTTGTTAGGGGCCGGGCGGGGCGGGTTGACGCCCCCGGCCGCGGGCAGGACTCGGCGGCCGGGAAATCACCGCGGCTTTCCGGACGTCACCTTCTCGAACGCCAGAGCTTCCTCCGGGCTGATCAGCCCGTCGCCGTCGGTGTCGATTCGTTTGAACAGGGCGGGCGGGCCGGGGAACTCCCGGGCGGACACGTCCCCGTCCTCGTTCCGGTCGGCGTTTCGGAACCATTCGGGGGCGTGCCCCACGCTCACCGTCCGGGTCGCCCGGCTCGCCCCGTAGATCGCGACCGCGCCGTCGAAGGTGACGTTGGTGGGGACCAGGTCGACCGACGCCGGCTTGGCGGTGACCGCGTACCCGCGGGGGATCTCGGTCCGGGACAGCTTCCCGTCCCCGTCCCGGTCGAGGGCGGCGAGGAGCCCGGCGGCGGCGTTCATCTCCCTCGGGGAGAGCCGGCCGTCGCCGTCGCGGTCGAGCAACTCGAAGAGACCGCGGCCCAGGTCGGCGACTTCCACCGCCGCTCGGCAGTTGACCACCGTCCCGCCGGTCCGGATCGCGCCGTCGAGTTCGTCCTTCGTCACCTTGCCGTCCCCGTTCCGGTCGGCGAAGTCGAATAGGGTGAGCGCGCCGGCAAGGTCTGGGTTCTCAATGAGCTGGTTCCGCTCGACCGCCCCCTTGGTCCCGGCAACGAGGGTGAACGCGGTCCGGAGGGTCTTCGCGCTGCCTTCCCACTGCCGGCGGGCGGCGCTACCGGCCCCGCCGTCGGCGAGGAATCGCACCCGGGTGGACGGGAGGACGGCCCGCATCGCCTCGTCCCCCTCCGGCTTCACCCGGTCGGCGAGCCGGCCCTTGGCCGAAAGCTTGACCGCGCCGGTCCAGCCCGGGGAGGACCGGGCGTACGCGACCGCCATCCACGCCCCGCCCGATCGGGCGGGCAGGTCGAACGCGAGGTCGAGGTCCGGAGGTTGCCGCAACCACGCCGCGAGTTCGTCGGCGTCCAGGCGGCCGTCGCCGTCGGCGTCGAGGTCCGCAATGGCCCCGGCGGCGCAACCGAGCTCGGCCGGTGAGAGGGCCCCGTCCTTGTCCGCGTCACGGGCGGCGAGGACGTCCTTCACCCCGGCCGTCTTCCCGGCCGGGGGCATCATCACGTCCGGCAGCGGCGGCGGGCCCGCCCGCCGTCGACCGCCGTACGACGTGGTGAGGTCGAAATCCACGACCTCGACGAGCTGGTAGACCGGGTTCTGCGCCCGCCCGAGGAGTTCGTCGGGCGTGACGACCTCGTCCTCGTTCGCGTCGAGGGCGGCGAGTCGATCCCGGGCGGCCTTCAGCTCGGCGGCCGAGAGTTTCCCGTCACCGTCCCGGTCGAGGTGTTTGAAGAGGGCGTCGGTGAGGGCCTGGGAGTCGCTCCGGGCGGCGACCGGGGCGACCGACACCGGCCCGAGGCCGGCCAGCTCGAACCCGGCGTGGAACCCGGCGCGGTCGACCTTCCCGCCCCGTTCGGGGAAGGTGACGACGGGCATCCGGGACGAGACGTACGCGGGTCCGTCAACCACGACGAATTCGCTCAACCCCTGACGGGCCGTATGCTGGAACGACTCGCGCTCCTTGACGGAGAGCCCCCCGTCCCCGTCGCGGTCGCAGTGATCGAACAGGGCGTCGAGGGCGGCCCGCCACGGCCCGACCGCCGGTTTCCCGCCGAGCGTGACGGCCAGCCGGAGTCGGACCGGCCCGTCGGCCGTGAAGAGGATCAGATCCTGCGTGGTCGCCGGGTCCTGGGCGGGTCCGGTCGGGGTAGCCGGGACGCCGGGCCCGGCCCGGGCGGCCAGCGTGGACAGGCCGCCGAGGGCGAGAATGAGGACGGCGAAGACGCTCCCGCTTCGGGGAAGAGGCGGGCGGGACGCCCGCGCTCCCAGGTACGACCCGGTCATGCCAGCACCTCGGTAAGCGGCTTGGCGGTCTTGTCCACGATCCGGATCGGGCGGTTGACGTTCGACAGGTTCTGTTTCTCGTGGTCGATTCCGAGGGCCTTGCAGACCGTCGCGAGCAGGTCGGGCACGGACACCGGCCGGTCCTCGACCGTCGTCCCGTCGGGGCTCGTCTTCCCGACCACCCGGCCGCCGGCGATCCCGCCCCCGCCGATCACCGTGCTCCAGGCGGCCGCGAAGTGATCCCGGCCCTTCTGCGGGTTGATCTTCGGGGTCCGGCCGAACTCCCCCATCCAGACGATCGTGGTCGTGTCCAGGAGGCCGCGGTCCGTCAGATCGTCCATCAGCGCGGCCCACCCCCGGTCGAGCACCCCGGCGAGCGCCTTCACCTGGTCGAAGTTGTTCCCGTGGGTGTCCCACCCGGCCGGGGCGCCGGCGGCGGACGCCAGGGTGACCTCCACGAAGGGGACGCCGCGCTCGACCAGCCGGCGGGCCAGCAGGCACCCCTGGCCGAAGAGGGTCTTCCCGTACTTGTCGCGGGTCGCGACCGGCTCGGCGGAGAGGTCGAACGCCTTCCCGGCGTCGGCCTTCATCAGCCGGACCGCGGCGGCGTAGGCGGACCGGTGCCCCTCGGCCGCGAGACCCGGCCGGGCCGCGAGGAACTCGGCCTCAAGGTCGGTCATGAGCGCGAGCCGGGCGTCGGTCTCGGCCGGCGTGCCCGGCCCGGGCGGGGTGAGGTCTTGCACCTTGAGCACCCGGTCCAGGTCCGCCAGCTGGGCCACGGCCGCCACCTGCTGCCCGTCGGCGACGAGGAGGGGCGCGTACCGCGGGCCGAGGAACCCGGGGCCGAACGCCCCTTGCGCCTGGACCCGCTGCGGGGCGATACTGACGAACGGCGGGAGCGCGGCCGCGGGGTCGTGTAGCTCCTTCGCCAGAAGCGACCCGAGGCACGGGAAGTCGATCCCGCCCTGGGGCAGGTTCCCGGTCCGGAGGTGGAAGGTGGCCCGGGCGTGGTCGCCCTCCCGGGTCGCCATCGACCGGACGACCGCGAGGTGCTTCGCGTGGGCGGCGACCTTCGGCAGGTGTTCGCCGATCATCACCCCCGGGGCGGCGGTGGCGATCGGCTTGAACGGCCCGCCGTTCTCGTGCCTCGGCTTGAGGTCGAACAGGTCGATCGTGCTCGGCCCCCCCGACATCCACAGGAGGATGCACGACCGCTTCCGGGCCGGGTCGCGGGCGGCCGCGCGGGCGAGCGGGGCGAACCACGGGGCGACGGACGCGGCCGCCGCGCCGGCGGAGAACGCCCGGAGGGCGTCACGCCGAGACGGACCGGGAAGCGCGGGTCTCGGAATGCGGGATAGGGACATTTCTCGCCCTCCACCAAGTAGTGCCCGCGGATGAGTGATTCGGCTGCGGGTTGTTCACATTTTCCCGAACTCATCCGCCCGACACCCCGGCCGGCCCTTGTTCGTGCGGCGACCCGGCTTCAAAATGCCGAATTCCGCACTCGGCATTTCTTCGTCAGTGGTTGGTCCGGAACTCGGCACTGTTGAGGAGGGCCCAGAGTAGGTCGCCGTACCGCTTTTTCGGGTTCGTGGTGTCCCCGCGGGCGTGTTTCAGCGCCCGGTCCAGTTCCGCCGGCCTGGGCTTGCGGGCGAGGGCGGTGAGGTACAGGATCTCGACCCGGTCGGTGTCGGTCAGGCCCGTCAGCCCGACGACCACCGCCACCGGCCGGCTCTTGTCCGGGTCGGTCGCGGCCGCCATCAACTCCCCGTTCATCAGCGTCAGCGCCTGGAGGATCGAGGTCGGGGCCTCGGCCTTGCTCCCGACGAGGGCGAACTTGTCGAGGAACTGCCGCTTCGCCGACCCGGGGTTCTGGAGAAACCCGCCGCCCGGCGCCTCCTGCCCGGCGGACGCGACGAGCGTCAGGCTGTCGTAGAGCTGGTCCGGGGTCAGCCCCTGGACCGGGAACCGGGCGAACAGCCGGGGGTCGGCCTGGCGCGGGCCGGCGAGAGCACTTTCCCGTCCGAACGTCTCGCTGGACAGGATCGCGCGGAGCAGGACCTTCAGGTCGAACCCGCCGTCCGCGAACGCCCGCGCCAGCTCCCCGAGGAGTTCTGGGTGCGAGGGCCGGTTCTCGTCGGTGAAATCGTCGACCGGGTCGACGATCCCCCGGCCGAACACGTACCCCCAGACCCGGTTCACAGTTGCCCGGGCGAAGAACGGGTTGTCACGCGCGGTCACCCACCCGGCGAGCGTCACCCGGCTGCTCGTCCGGGGCTTCCAGTCCGGCTCCCGACCGTCGAGGAACGTCGCCTGGACGACCCGGTCGGTGTTCGGGACGGCGAGTTCGCGGCGATCGGAGACCTCCCGGAGGGGGGCGAACTCCTGCCCCGGCTGGGTCGACTCGATCCCGGCGAAGAACCCGGCGAGCCCCCAGAACTGGTCGCGGGACCACTTCGCGAACGGGTGGTCGTGGCACTGGGCGCACTCCAGCTGCACCCCCAGGAAAACCCGCGCCGTGGCGGCGGCCAGGTTCTCCGGCTTCCCCTCCTTGGCGTGGTAGAACGCGAGTGGGGATTTCCCGGTCCCGCCGTACATGTCATTAAGAACGACGTCACCGGCCTGCGGGTTGCGCGCCGGCGTGACCGGGGCGGTCAGAAGTTCGGTAACAATCTTGTCGTACCCGGCGTTCGCGACGAGCTTCTCCCGCAGCCACGCCTCGAACCCGGGGACGGCGGCGGCGATCTCGTACCGGGTCATGGCCTCCGGCAACAGCCACCCCCGCCAGACCGTCGCGAAGTGCGTCGCGTACCCCGGCGAGGCGAGGAGCCGGTCGAGCACCTTCTCCCGCTTCTTCGGGTCGGCGTCTTCGAGGAATGCGTACACCTCGGACGGCATCGGGATGCGGCCGATGAGGAGCAGGTACGCACGCCGGAGGAAGGTGGCGTCGTCCGCCGCCGGGGCCGGCTTCACCCCCGCGGCGGCCAGTTTGGCCGCGACGTGGGAATCGATCCGCTTCGCGAGGGCGCCGGAGTCGGGCTTGTCGGCGGCGCTCGCGGGGACCACGAGGAGCGCCGCCAGGATCGACAGGTGCCAGCGCATGAGGTTCGCTCCGTGTCGCGGTGCGATTCGTCCACCCGGGGTGGCCCCGGGAGTCCCCCTCCCGGGGCGCGGCCTGGGGATGAGAGCCTACTTCGGCGCCGGGACCCGGACGACGTTGGCCGTCCCGTCCCCGCTGGCTACCGTCAGGGTCTTGCCGTCCGGCGTGAAGTTGACCCGGAATGCCACGTTGGCCAGGTTGGGGAGGTTCAAAACCTCTTCCCAGGACGTGGCGTCGAACACTTTCACCGGCCCAATCCCGGACCCGAGGGCGAGGTACTTCCCGTCCGCCGACGCGGCCAGGCTCCGGGCCGAGTTGAACGCCCCGCTCGCGAGCGGGGTGCGGATCACCCGCTTCGTCGCGAAGTCCCACACCTTCAGGTGCGCGTCGTCCGGGTTCCCGGCGATCGCCTGGGCCGTGACCATCAGCTTCCCGCCGTCGAGGAAGGCGACGTCCCAGACCTCGCGGTTCTGGTCGGGGAACCGGCCGGTCTCGGTCTCGGCCCCGGTGCCCGGGTCCCACACCCGGATCTCGCCCCGGGCCCGGGCCTGCCAGTTCCCGGTGACGGTGACGATCCCGATCCCGTCCGGGGTGAACTTCGCCCGGTACACCCCGCTGGCCGAGGCCTTGAACGACACGACCGGGGAGAGCGTGGCGGCGTCCCAGACCTTCACGATCCCGCCCTCGTCGGACGTGACGAACCGCTTCCCGGCGGCGTCGAACGCGACACTCCGCAGCCCGGCGGCGTGGCCGTTCAGCGCCTTCTTGAGCACCGGCTTCGCTGGGTCGGTCATGTCCCAGGCGGTGAGCGTCTGGCCCCACCCGCCGAGCACGAGGAGTTTGCCGTCGCGGCCGATCGCCGCGCACGAAATGTAGTGGTTTTCGCCCGGGACCTTTGCCTCGGCGACCGGCCGGAACCCGCGGGCCTCCCACAGCCGAAGCTCGCCCGTGGCCGGGTTCCCCCAGCTGGTCGACGCGACGAGCTTGCCGTCCGGGCTGACGGCCAGGTTCTGCGCCCAGTTCGAGTGCCCGGTGAACCGCCCGAGCGGCTTCGCGGTCGCGAAGTCGTACACCGCAGCGAGCCGACCCCGTTGTCCTCGCCGCCGGCCGCGACGAGGGTCTTGCCGTCCGGCAGGAAGGCCAGATTCATGACGGAGGCCGGGTGGGGCGGGAACTGCCGCGGCGGGGCGTCCGGGCTGTCGATCGCGTAGGCGGTGACCGTCGGCGGGGACTGCTTCGGGCCGCCCCCCCACCAGCCCGACACCACCACCTCCCGCCCGTCCGGGCTGAACAGCGTCTGGCTCGGACGGAGATTGCGATCAATCACGATCTCGCGTTTGACTGCCCCGGATGACACGTCCCAGATCCGGACGGTGCCGGCGCCGTTGCCGGTCGCGATCCGGCTCCCGTCCGCGTCGTACGCCACCGTGTACAGCCCCGGCCGACCCCTCGTGAGGGTGTTCACCAGCTTGCCGGTCCTCAGGTCCCAGATCCGGACCGCGCCGTCGTTCCCGGCGCCCGCGGCCGTCTTGCCGTTCGGGTGAACGGCGACCATCCACTGCAGGACCGGGGCGTCGAGCCGGTGGCGGACGGTGCCGGCCGGGAAGTCCCAGACGACCGCCTCGCCGGGTTCTTCCCCGTTGAACCAGTTCCCGCCGACCGCGACCAGCGCGGCCCCGGCCTCGGCGAACGCCACCGAGGACACCCGCTTGGCGAGCCCGGTCAGGGTGCGGACCGGTTTTCCGGTCGCGGCCTCCCGCACCACGACGATCCCCTTGTCGTGCCCGGTGACCAGGTATTTGCCGTCCGGGGAGAAGGCCAGCCCCATCACCGCCGGGTTCCTGTCCGGCTCGACCGGGACCGAGGCGGGAAGGGCGGTATACACCCGGAACGTCTTGTCCCCCTCGCCCGCGGTGACCACGTACCGCCCGTCCGGGCTGGGGAGCGCCTCCCACACCCGGGTGAGGCCGGCCGCGGTGACCCGGGCCACGCCCGGGGGCGGGTCCATGCCGGGCAGCCGCCACCGCTTCACCGCCATGTCTTCGCCGGCGGTCACGAACACCCCGCCCTCGACCGACAGGCCGGCCGCGAGGACCGCGGCGTCGTGCGCCCGGAACCGCTGGACCTCCCGGGCCGAGGTTGCCCCCACTTCGGTCAGCCGGACCGTCCCGTCCGCCGCGGGGGAGACCAGGGCTTGGCCGTTGGCCACCCAGTCGAGCCCGGTGATCGGGGCGTCCTGCGGCTGCGGAGAGAAGACCACGGGGTTGCCGGCAAACCCGGCGGCGTCCGGGGCCGGGACGGGGTATACGTTCACCTGCCGGGTCACCCGGAAATTGCCGGTCATGTCGTCGGGGGGCGGCTGATCGGGGCCGTACGCCGCCACCGCCAGCCGGGTCCCGTCCGGGGAGAAGCAGAGGAACGTGATGGCCGAGTAGTTCCCGAACGCGGCCGTTTCCTGCTTCTTCTCCCCGGTCGTCACGTCCCACAGGCGGACCTTCGTGTCCTCGCCGGCGGACGCCAGCAGCTTACCGTCGGGACTGAACGCGACCCGGCTGACCGGCCCCTCGTGCCCGTTCGCGAACCGCCGCGCCACCGTCCCGGTCGCGGCGTCGTACAGGACCACGTCCTTCCCGTCTGCGACGGCAAGGTGCTTCCCGTCCGGGGTGAACGCGGCGGACCGGCCGCTCCCGCCGGGCCACGCCGGGGCCGTCCCGTCGAGCGGGACGACCCAGAACTTCCCGTCCTTCCCGACCGCCGCGGCGAGCCGGCCCGACGCCGCGACCTGCTCGACCGGGCCGAGGGTCGGCGGCACGTTGCGGAGCGGGCGGGCCTGGCCGCTCGCCAGGTCCCAGACGGCGAGCGACCCGTCCCGCCCGCCCATCACCACCCCCTGCCCGTTCGGAGTGGCGGCCACGGCGGTCACGATCCCGGTCCTGTCCGCGAGCACCGTCACGGCGCTTGCCGCCTGGCTGACCGCCGTCCACTGCCGGATCGTGCGGTCGGCCGAGACGGTGAGCAGGACCCGACCGCCGTCGGCGAACGCGGTCGCGGACACGGAGTCGGTGTGCCCGGCAAGAGTCTGCCGCTTGCGCCCGGTGACCGGGTCGAGGATCATCACCTGCCCCTGGAACGTGCCCGCCGCGACCGTCTGTCCCTTCGGCGAGAACCGGATCGCGGAGACCATGTCCGGTAGCCCGGGAAACTCTCGGACCTCCGCCCCGGTCGCCGCATCCCAGATTTTGACGGTGCGGTCCTCCGACCCGCTTCCCACCGTCTTCCCGTCCGGCGAGAAGGCGACCGCCCGGACTGCCCCCTTGTGCCCCTTCAGCCGGTGGGCGACGGTCCCGCCGGCCACGTCCCACACCCGGATGATCCGGTCCGAGCCGCCGGACACGAGCCGTTGCCCGTCCGGGGAGAACATGACGGACCGGATCCCCGCCGAGTGGTCTTTCCAGGTCCCCTTCGGCTCGCCGGTTGCCGCGTCCCACAGCCGAACTGTCTTGTCGTAGCTGCCGGTGACGAGGGACTTCCCGTCCGGGCTGAATGCGACTGCGAGCACCCAGCCGGTGTGCCCCGAAAGGGCCCGGCGTTCGGTCCAGGTCGCCACGTCCCACAGCTTCACCGTCTTGTCGTAGCTCGCGGTGGCCAGGGTCTTCCCGTCGGGCGAGAAGGCGAGCCCGACGACCACATCGGCGTGGCCGGTCAGTTCCGCGGCCAGCTTCCCCTCCCGCCGGTCGAGGACGAAGACGGCCTTCCCCTCGCCGCTGACCGCGAGGAACTCGCCGGCGGGCGACACGGCGGCCGCGAGGAACGCCTGTGGGGTGAACGTGAGCCCGGACGTGGTGAACGTCTGCCGCGCCTCCGGGCCGGCGTCGGCGTGCCGCCACAGGTGCAGGACCCGGTCCTTGCCGACCGACGCGATGGTCTTCTCGTCCGGGGTGAACGCGAGCCCGAGGACCCCGCCCGGGTAGTCGCCCCGGTACGCGACCTCCGCCTTCGTCGCCACGTCCCACACCCGGACCTCGCCGGGCGGGCCTTCCACCGCGTCCGATGACCCGGCCGCGAGGTACTTCCCGTCCCGGCTGAACCCGGCGCACATCACGCCCCGCTGGAACCGGCCGGAGAACTCGACCTTCTTCCCGTCCCGGTCGCGGACCAGGAGCTGGCCGTCCCAGCTGCCGGTCGCCAGTAGCTGCCCGTCCGGGCTGACCGCGACCGCTTCGACGGTGTTGTTGTGGCCCTGGAGGAGGACCCGCTCCTTCGCCACCACCGCCGGCTTCTCGCCCATCTTCGGGAGTGGGTCGGGCACGTCCCACGCCCGGGCGGTCCGGTCGAAGCTGCCGGACAGGAGTGTCAGCCCGTCGGCCGACGCGGCGACCGAGAGGACGCCCTGGGTGTGCCCCTCGAACACCGCGACCGGGGGGATCGGGAGCGCGCCGCCCGGTTTCGCCGCCGCGATTGCGGCGGCCACGTCCCAGACCCGGACGGTGTTGTCGAGCCCGGCGGTGGCCAGGTACTTCCCGCCCTTGAAGAAGCAGAGCCCGTTGACCGCGACCTTGTGCCCGCCCCCGGTCTCGTCGGTGACCGCCCAGAGGGTGAACGCGGCGGCGTCGTAGAACCGGACCACCGCGTCATAGCTCGCGGTCACGAGGGTCTTCCCGTCCGGAGAGTATGCCACCGCCCGCACGCCCTTGGACTCGCGAATGGTGTGCTTCACCTTCCCGGTCTCCCGGTCCCAGACCCGGACCTCGCCCTTCGAGCTGCTGTCGCCCTGGGCGGTGGCGACGGTCTTCCCGTCCGGGGAGACCGCGACCGACCACCAGTTCACCGCGCCCGGGCGGACGTCGACCGAGCTCGTCTCGTACAGGAGCGGCTCGCCGCGGGGGTTGGTCGGACCGACGGGGGCCGGTCTCGTCGTCGGGCCGCCGGCCTTCGCGGTGGGAGCCTTGGGTACGTCCGGCGTCCGCCCGGCGGTCCGTTCGTCCGGGGCGGGAGCGGCGGCGAGGCGGGCGATCTTCGGGGCAACCGGGAGGATGACCAGGGCGGCGGACACGACCAGCATCCGCCCGACTGCCGGGAGTCGTTTCGGGGTCTGGCCGTCGAGGATGAGGTTCAGCCGCCGCTTGACCGCCGCGACCGCGCCCATCCCGCTCGCCAGGGCCGGGGCCCGCGGGGCCTCGGCGAGGAAGTCGAGGGTGTCGAGCAGGGCGGTCGCGTAGGTGTGCCCCCCGGTCGGGAGCGCGTCGACCACCCACGCGTCGCAGCACTCCTCCTCGGCGCGTTGCAACTCCCGCCGGGCGAGCCACGCCAGCGGGCACCACCAGTACAGAGCCAGCGCGGCGAGTTCGAGCCACCGCACCCAGTGGTCGCCGCGCTTCAGGTGGGCGAGTTCGTGGGTGATCAGCGTGGCCCGCTGCTGCGGGGAGAGACGGGCGAGCAGGTCGGTCGGGAAGTAGACCGCGGTCCGGCCGAGCGACCAGACCATCGGGGCGACGGCCCCGGGGATCAGCCGGACCCGCGGCACCGACCCGAGCCCGAGGGCGTCGGCCATTTCGGCAACTTCGCGGGCGAACCACGGCGGGGCGTCGTTCGCGAGCCGGAGGACGCGGGCGAACCGGCGGACCCGCCAGGCCACCAGCCCGAGCCACACGACCCCGCCGCCGGCCCACGCCGCGAGAGCTGCCCCCGCCCACGGGAACGGGGCGGACGCCGGGGCGCTCGCGGCGGCACCCTCCGGGGCGGGCGAGGGCGGAGGGCGGCCCTCGTCGACGACCGGGGCGGGAGCCGGGGC
>JAQGHQ010000258.1 GCA_028288765.1 Gemmataceae bacterium
GGACGTGGGACGTGGCCGAGATCCTGAGGTGGTCCCGGTGGCGGCAGGAGCGGAACCGCCGGGCCTTCGTCAGCCACCGAAAGCGTCGGCTCGCCGCCTTGCTACTCTTCCCAAGTAAGTGGGAAAAACAGACTGCGCTGTAGTACTAAGCGCCCCCAGGGTTTTCTCGTACCGAGTTCTCGTACAGGCCGGGTGAGCAGGGGTCCGACTCGTTGCAACCCCTTTGTTTTCTAGTATGCCCGACAGGAGTTGAACCTGTAATCTCCGGAGGCGGAAAGTGAAAACCCGCAAGTGCTTCCCTGACAGGCACTTCCGCGAGCGGAATCGATTCGGGAGCAGCAGCCATCGACCCTGACCTCGCCCGCGTGGTCGCGGCCTGGGCGACGTTGCCCGATCCGATGCGCCGTGCAATGCTGGCGCTCATAGGAACCTTGAGTTCAGTTGGGTAACCCGCTTGAGTCACAATACTCACAGTGCCGTCCTCACAGACTGCGCGAGGTTCTAACTGCCCCCATTGCTCGCATCTGTCAACGGATGTTAGTCCGGTAACCCTCTCCTCTGCGGAGTCACCTCCTCCGATTTGGCCTGCACCTCGTCCGTGCCCGGCACAATCACCCGGACCGGGACGCCCTTCCGCTGCAACCTCCAGAGTAGGTCGCCCACGTCGCGGTTGATCCGGTCCCATGCGATCACCGCGGGTCAGCGTCCGCGACGATCTTGAAGGTTGGCTGTTCGACAGCATCCACCAGCCCGCCGCAAATAATGCGACTTTCTGCTGTCAGGTTTCCGTCGGAGTGGCTGACTACCGGATGTAAGGATCACCGCCCGGCGGGCGGGAATCCTGGGCCGGTTCTTCCACCCGACGGCTGCCCCGACAGCCGGGAGTCCACCATGTCGCGGTTCCTGACAAGGCTGTTCGGCAAGACCAGGACCATCCGCACCGCCCCGAAGCCCCGCCGCCCGCGGCTCGGGCTGGAGGCGCTCGGCGACCGGATCGTGCCGGCGACCGTCAGCTTCAACCCGAGCCCGAGTCTGTTCCAGATGAGCGGCCGGCTCACGGAGGCCTTTTCGCCCGCTGGCGACCACCGCATGACGATCGCGCTGGCCTACCCAGACTCGATCTCGGCGGCCGCGGTGAGCGACATGAACGCGGCCGCGGGCAACCCGAACGCATTCATCTACACCGCGTTCCTCGGGCGCCTCTCGATCGACACGGACATCGTCCGGAACGTGTCACTGAGCGACACCGGCAACGACCTGGTTACCCTCGGCTCCACCGCCGTCACCGGGAACCTGTCGGTCAGCGGCGGGGCAATCGCCCTGGTCCCCGGGGGCACAGTGAGTACGCCGGGGAACATCCAGTTGAATGGCTGGGGAACCGCGTCCACTCCCGTCGGGGTGAGCATCCCGAGCGGAGCGACCGTGCAAGGCTTCGCCGTGACCATCACCGGCTTTGGCGCGACCACGGCCGCATCCAACAACGCCGGCGTCCTCGTCAACGGGGGCACCGTCGCGGCGAGCCACGGCGGCGTGACGATCACCGGCTACGGCGGCGGGACCGGGAACAACGAGGACGGCATCGACCTCTGGCAGGGTGCCGCCGTCACCGCCACCGGGAGCGGCAAGGTGGCCCTCAACGGCTACGCGAGCGGGTCGGGCCGCGATGGGAATTTCGGCATCTGCGTCACCACCGGGATGAACAGCGCGACGGACAACCCAGGCTCGGCCAGAAGGGCCACGCAGGTCAGTACGGTGAACGGCTCGGTCGCCCTTAATGGCACCGGCAGCGGTTCCGGTCAGTGGAACGACGGGGTCACGGTCCTGGCCGGCGGGGTCGTCCAGTCCACCGGCACCGGGTCGGTCTCCCTGACCGGCACCAGCGGCCGCGGGACAAACTGGAACGAGGGGATTCTCATTTCGGGCAGTGGTTCGGTGACCGCCGCCATCAGCGGGGTCGGGCTCAGTGGGACCGCGCAAGGGACAGGAACCGGCAACAACGGGATCGAAATCAACCACGGCACCCTCCGGTCCGGCCCCGGCGGCATCTACCTCTCCGGCACCGGCAGCGGGTCCGGGTACGGCAACTCCGGCGTCGCGGTCTACGGCGGGAGCACGCTCTGGGCCACGTCCATCGGGGCGGTCACCGTCAGCGGCAACGGCAGCGCGGCCGGGACGTACAACAACATGGGGGTGTTCGTCAGTGGGGCCGGCACCCGGATCGACGCGGAATCACTCACCGTCCTCGGCTACGGTGCCGGGACGGGGTCGAACAACTACGCCGTCACCGTCTCGGGCGGCGCGGTCCTGAGTAGCGCGGGGAGCGCCGCCATCACGGGCACCTGCACCGCGACCGGTCCGGACGCGAACTTCGGGGTGAACATCACGGACGCCAACACGGTCGTGGGCAGTTCCATCAGCGACCTGACGATCGTCGGCCGGGGGAGCGGTTACCGGAACTGGGACTACGGGATCGGCATCCAGTCCGGGGCCAGCGTCCTGGGACACGCGGTCACCCTGGCGGGGACCGGTAGCGTCTCCGCCTGGGGCACGATGAGCGCCGGGGTGTTCCTTTCGGGGGCGAACGTGACCAGTTACGGGGGCAACGTGCTCATCAGCGGTACCGCCGGCACCAGCAGTTCCGGGGCCGACGGGGTGTCCGTCAACGGCAGCCAGGTGCGTGCCGCGACGGCGGGATACGTCGATCTGATCGGCAGCGGCGGGTACACCGGCGCCGGCGTTGCCCTGGCTTCCGGCTCCGTCGCGGCGCCCTCCGGGAGGGTGACCGCGATCGGGGTCGCGAGCAACGGCTCGGGCGTGGCCTCGTTCGGGGCCGTGGTAACCGGCGGTTCCGTCGGCACCGTCAGCCTCACGGACCGGGGCGTGTTCTCGGTCGTGTGGGCGGACTTTTTACGCGACTGGCACCAGCTCGGTCGCAACGGCATGAAGGACGTGTTCGCGAAGGTTGTTCAAGACATGGTGATCGGCGCCACAGAATCGCAGGACCTCGACACCCTGATCAACAGCCCTTCGGCCCTGAACATGCCGGGCTACGTCCAGATCCTGTCGAACAAGGTGGCCCACCCGAGCGGGTCGCTGCTCGCCTCGCTGTCCCTCACCAACTTCACGCGATCCTTCCAGATGTCGTCCGTGTTCAACACCGCGTACCTGGGGTTGGGCAAGCCGGCGGACGGGTTCTACCGTGCGAATAGCGACGGCTCCTCGTCATGGGTGAACGGCGGCACTTACTCCCTCGCGGCGGGCGGGCTGTGGGGTCCGTCGGGCGGCCCGGTATACACGGACGTTCAGCAGCGGAACCTCGGCGATTGCTCCTACCTGGCGGCCATGGCCGACGTCGCCTACCGGAACCCGCAGCTGATCCGGGACATGTTCATCGACAACGGCGACGGCACGTACACGGTCCGCTTCCTCCGCAACGGCCAGCCCGACTACGTCACCGTGGACAAGAGCCTCCCGTCCGGCGGGGGCGCGTTCGCCGCCCTGCACGACGGGGCGCTCTGGGTGGCGCTGGCCGAGAAGGCGCTGGTGATCGAGAACGCGGAGGGCTGGCTGGCCACCGCCGCACCGGGCGTGTTCTCCTACGGGGCGCTCGACGGCGGGAACAGCGGCACCGCGGCATCGACGCTGAGCGCCTTGACGGGGCGGGTGGGCGCCCCGATCGGGGGGATGGCCAGCGACTTCGCTCGTGCCATCCAGAACGGCGCATACGCGGTGCTCGGCACGGGCAAAAATCCGGGCGACGCTCTGCTGGTCGGCAACCACGCTTACGCCGTTCTGAGTTACGACTGGGCCACCGACCGCTTCCTCATGTACAACCCGTGGGGGGACGCCGCGGCTTCGGCGGGCGTGTACGGAACCTTCTGGGCGAACAGCGTTTACCTACAATGGCACTTCGTCAGCGGCGTGTCCGCCGGTTCGCCTCCGACCCTGGCAGAGGCGCTACCCGCTGTCAGCGCCCCGATCCCGGTCCGGCTGACGGCCGTGACCGCGGAAGGCGCGAACCTGTCCATGTTCTGGGTCGCACCGGCCGCCGATATGGTGAATGTGGGGCTGTCGGCACAGGGGCACGAGCAGGAAACCGCGAAGCGGCCGACCGCCCTCGCGGGGGTGAGCAACTCGGTCCGAGCGGCGGGCACCCGCACCACGATCGAGGTGGCGGACGCCTGGCAACCGGCAGCGAACGAGTACGAAGTCGAGTTCACACTCGACGGGATCGATCTGGAAGTGACCACACCAGGCGGGCGGTTCGCCGGTCGCTGATTCAGCCAGTGTAGTGACTTTCCCACCGCGGCCGGCCCGTCACCCTCGGTGTGACGGGCCGGCCGCGGGTTCCGTTGGTAACAGCCGGGATGCCGCCACGCGAGAACACGTCGGAGCGCGAGTCGGTCGTTGGCGGCCGGGCTTCCACTTGATTCCCCCGGCCGGCCGCGTAGCCTCAACACCACTCCCGCACCGCCACCCGTCCGCGACCACGCGAATGACCGGGGCCAAACCCCGGCGGGAAGCGGAGGGCGGGCCCTGTCTCACTCCATCTCCACTACCAGCGCCAGTCTCCTCGTCCGCCTCCGCGGCCCCAACGACCAGTCGGCCTGGACCGAGTTCGTCCGGCGCTATGGCGACCAGATGCACCTCTGGTGCCGGAAGTGGAAGATTCAGCAGGCCGACGCCGATGACGTGGTTCAGTCGGTCCTCGCCCGACTGGCCGTCAAGCTCAAGTCGTTCGAGTACGACCCGGCCCGCAGCTTTCGCGGATACCTCAAGACGCTCACGCACTACGCCTGGTCGGACCTGCTCGAAGGCCGGCGGCGCGCCGGCGGTGGAACCGGCGACACCCGGATGATCGAGGTACTGGAGTCGGTCGAGGCCCGGACTGACCTGGTCGATTACCTGGATCGGGAGTTCGACCGGGAGTTGCTGGAAGAGGCCACGGCTCGGGTCCGTCAGCGGATCGAAGCCCACACCTGGGAAGCCTTCCGACTCACTGCCGTCGATGGGCTAACCGGAGCCGCAGCGGCCGCTCAACTGGGGATCAAGGTTGCCACCGTGTTCAAGGCCAAGAGCAAGGTGCAGAGGATGCTACAGGAGGAGATCCGGTTGCTGGAGGGACCGTTCGGCACGGCCGGGGAGGAGTTGGCATGACCGCGTGCCCCACCGGCGAGCAACTGCGGGCGTTCCTGTCCGACGAACCCGTCGCCGACACGAAGGATGTCGAGGCCCACATCGAGAGATGTCGCGTCTGTCAGGCGGAACTCGACCGACTGACCGGGCCGACCGCCGATCAGACACGCGACGGTCCGTCCGACGCCCGGCCGCCCGCCGACATCACCCGGACCTCCGATCGTGCGATTGACCCAGACGGCACCAGAGACGGCCCAGTCGGCCCACACACCGTCGTGCTCCCACAGGTATTGGGGTATGACATCGAGGGGGAAGTCGGGCGCGGAGGGATGGGTGTGGTTTACAAGGCCCGGCAGCTCGCCCTCAACCGCCCGGTGGCCCTCAAGGTCGTGTCCGCGGGGGCTTCGCCCGACCGGCTGGTCCGCTTCCGCCAGGAGGCCGAGGCCGTGGCCCGGCTCCAGCACCCGAACATCACGCAGATCTTCGAGGTCGGCGACGGCCCGGGGCTGTTGTACCTGGCCCTGGAGTACGTCGATGGCGGGACGCTCAAGGGCCAGACAGCCGGAGTGCCCCAACCGCCGCGGGAGGCCGCCCGGCTGGTCGAGACGCTCGCCCGGGCCGTCCACCACGCCCACGAGCGGCGGATCGTCCACCGCGACCTGAAGCCGGCCAACGTCCTGCTCACCCGGGACGGGGTGCCGAAGATCGCCGACTTCGGTTTAGCCCGATTCCTCGACGCCGGCGACGGGATGACCCGCACCACCGACTATGTCGGGACGCCGGCATACTCGGCTCCGGAGCAAGTCCGCAACCAGGCCGACCAGATCGGCCCGGCGACCGACACCTACGCCCTCGGGGTCATCCTCTACGAGTTGCTCACCGGCCGGCTGCCGTTCGACGCTGGGTCGGTCGTGGAGGTGCTGCGGGCGGTGACCGACACCGAGCCGGTGCCGCCCCGGCGGCTCCGGCGCAGCTGCCCCCGGGACCTGGAGACGATCTGTCTAAAGTGCCTGCGGAAGGAGCCGGACCGGCGCTATTCGACGGCCGCCGCCTTGGCCGACGACTTGCGACGCTACGCCGCCGGCGAACCGATCGCCGCCCGTCCGGTCGGGGCCGGCGAGCGGTTGTGGCGGTGGGCCAAGCGAAACCCGAGTGTGGCCGGCCTGGTAACGGCGGTCGGGCTGCTGCTGGCGGTGGTGGCCATCGGCGGTGCGGTGCAGAACTACCGGTTGGAAGCGGCGCTCGACCAGGCCAAGCGAGACCGCGGCCAGGCCGAGGGGGATCGGACGGCGGCCGAGTTGGACCGGGATGCCGCCCGGGTGGCCCAGCAGGAGACGCGTCGGCAGGTGTGGAAGGCCCAACTCAGCGAGGCCGCGGCCAACACCCGGAGCGGGCTGCCGGGGCAACGGTTCGCCAGCCTGACCCTACTCCTGAAGGCTCTTACCACGGCCCGTGAGATGGGCCTGTCCGAGGACGACCGGGGGGCGTTCCGGGACGTGGCCGTGGCCGCCCTGGCGATGCCCGATCTGGAGGTGGTCAAGGAGTGGACCGGACTCCCGCCCGGCAGCCACGCGGTGGCCATCGACGCCCGGTTCGAGCGGTACGCCCGGTCTAACCTTAACGGGGACGTGTCCGTCCACCGGGTGGCCGACGACCAAGTGCTGTACCGTGTGCCCGGAGCCGGTCACTCGGCGTTAGTGCGATTGTGCGACGACGGCCACTTGCTGCTGGCGTGCGAGGACCGTGGGGCCGCTGTGGCCCGCCGCGGCCGAGTGTGGCAACTGGATGGACCCGAGCCGATCCGCCTGCTCGAGGCGGTGATGGATCACGATCACAACTTGTACCCCTGCTTCACCCCCGATGGGGGACGGCTCGTGTACACCGCCGCGTGCGCTCTCCACTCATGGGACCGGACGACCGGCCAGATCCGGTCGTGGCCGCTACCAGGGGAGGCCTCCAGCTCCCTCGCCATTGCCCCCGACGGCCATACCCTGGCCGTCCCGTGCGTGAAGGATGGTCGGGGGCTGCTCCGCGTCGTCGACTTGATAACGGGTACTACCACGGCCGACCTGCCGATGCCGGGTACGATCGACAACGGCTGCGCCTGGCACGCCGGCGGGCGGGTGGTGGCCGTTAGTTGCAGGGGGCAGGTCCGCTTGTGGGACGTCCCCGGTCGAAAGGAGATCGGCGTATTGGCCGGGAACCGGAACGGTGGCGTCCGGGTCATCTTCGAGCCGACCGGGGACCGGTTGCTGAGCAACGACTGGTCCGGCGTGGTGCGGGTGTGGGACTGGCGGGCCGGCCGGCAGGTGATGACCATGCCGGCCGCCTGGGGCGCGATCCCCCGGGTGTTCGCCGACGACGGCCGCCATGTGTTTACCCACAGCCCAGCGGCGTCCGACGGCAAACTGTGGGTGAGCCGGTTCGTCCCCGGCCGGGAGTTGCGGACCCTGGTCCGCGCCCACCCGGCCGGGTGGCGGGCGGTGGCTGACCCGGGCGGCTGGCACCTGATCCTGCGGGACGGGCACGCGGCGAACGGTCTGGCCGTCATCGACCGGCGGACCGGCGAGGAGGTCGGGCGGGTGGCCATCGCCGGTCTGGCCCCGTTCCACGTCGAGACGTCCGGAGCTCTGCTCACCCACAACGCCGGGGGGCTCCTCCGCTGGCCGCGGGCCGCCGGACCGACCCCCGGGGCCACCCGGTACGGCCCGCCCGAACTGGTGTGGGCGGTTGCCACCGCGGATGGGCACGCGGCCAGCGCCGATGGCGGGGTGATCGCCGTCCCGGCTTACTCAGCCGGGGCGATCATCCATCACCGCGATCTTGTCGGCATACCTGTCCGCACCGGAACCCAGGACGATGTCCGCGACTGTTCGGTCAGCCCGGACGGCCGGTGGGTGGCGACTGGCAGCCACGGCCGTCTGTCCGGAGTCGGGGCCAAGGTGTGGAATGCCCGGACCGGGGTGCAGGAGGCGGAGCTCCCGGTGGTCGGGTTCTGCGGCGTCGGATTCAGCCCAGACGGGCAGTGGCTGGTGACCAGCGGGGGGGGCAACCGGCTGTGGCGGGTCGGCACCTGGGACGAGGGGCCGAAGATTCCGGCCGGCGACGGGCTCAGCCGGTGGGCGTGGTCCCGAGACGGCCTCACTCTGGCCGTCGGCGACCACGGGGTTGTCTGGCTGGTCCGGGCCGACGACGGCCGGGTGCTGGCCCGACTCCCGTTCCGGGAGCAGACGAAATTCGCCCCGCTGTGCTTCAGCCCGGACGGGGGCGAGTTGTACGTCGCAAACACTGACACCGGCGACCTGCTCGTATGGGATCTCCGGCTCGTGCGACAGGGGCTGGCCGAACTCGATCTGGACTGGGATGCTCCACCGTTCCCGGCGGCCGAACCGGGACCGTCAGGCCCGGTCGAGTTCGTCGGGATGAACTTGCTCACGGACCGTCAGAAGCTGGCCCAGCACACCTGGGACGCGGCCGTGAAGGCGTGCTGGGCCAAACCGTTCGACCCGTCCCCGCGGATTCGCGTCGGGACGATGGCGGCCGACCCGAAGGACGCCCTGCTCCATCTGAACATCGCCCTGACACTCAAGGCCGACCGGCTGGACGCCCACTATCATCGGGCGATCACCTACATCCGACTCCGCCGCTGGGCGGACGCGGCGGCCGATGCGGACGTGGTGCTCGCTCAGCTGCCGCGCGACGCGAACACCCGATTCGTACGGGCCGACGCACTGGTCCACCTCAACCGCCCGGTCGACGCCCTACCCGATCTGGACCTCGTCGTCGAGTCCTCCCGATGGGGCTGGGAGGCACTCGAACTGCGCGCGGTCTGCTACCAGGCGTTGGGCCGGACGACTGAGGCGGCGGCCGACCGTGCGGCGGCGACGGCAACCCTCAACCTGGCGACGCCCGCGGCCCTGAACAAGCGTGCCTGGTTACTGGTCACCGGCCCGCTGGAGATGCGGAACCCGGCCCGGGCGCTCGACTTGATCCGCCGGGCGGCCACCGACCCGTCCAACCCCAACGTGTTGAACACCCTCGGAGTTGTGCTCTACCGCAACGGACAGTACGCGGAAGCGGACCGCACGCTGGAGAAGAGCCTGGCCACCGCGAAGGGCGCGCATGCCGGGTTCGAACTCTTCTTCCTGACCATGTGTCGGCACCGACTCGGCGACCCGGTCGGAGCGAAGGATGCCTTCGACCGGGCGGCGCGGTGGCTGGACGCGGCTGTCGGGTTGCCCCCCGACCAAGCCGACGAACTGCGGCAGTTCCGGGCCGAGGCAGATGCACTCTTGCGGACCGCCCCCGGCCCGGCGTTGGCCCCGCCGCCGCGGGCAGTCCCGGCGGGCGGGCAAATCCGCGCAGAGCGTTGAGAATGGCAACGAGCGATCCGGCGCGCGAGACTGGCGTGCCGTGGGCCAGCCACTATGCAACAGGGACAGCCTTGTGATTTGTCGTGGAAGGGGAACGCGGCAACTCGTCCCGCTGGATGCCCACCATATCACCGACCGAAACGAGATGCCCAACGGCGGGTATGTCCCGGAGAACGGAATCACCCTGTGCGACGACGGCTGCCACCGCCGGGCCGAGGTGTTCCACCAGACCAGGGAGGCTGAGCCCGGCTACGCTCCTGCCGACCTGTACCGACTGATCGGGTCGAGCCACGAGGACGCCCTGGCGGCCAGCGAGCGGCTGGGGTGACCGGGTCATCAGGTCACTCCCTTACAATTTACTGCATTCCATCCGAGAGTGACCATGCTCGACGAGCTACTGGCACGGGCGGCCAACCCGGCTGCGGAGGCAGGCCTCCGCGAGGCCGTCGTCGCCCACATCGCGGCCCTGCGGGCGTCCGCCGGCCGGGGCGATCGCGGCCTCGTGGCCCGGGCGGAGGCGGCAGTCGCGGCCGAACCGGCCGGGGTTTTGGCATTCGACCCCGCCGGACACGCGACCCTGACGGCGGCCGGCTCGACGTGGCAGGCCGGACGATTCGAAACCCCATCGGTCGGGGAGCTACGGGCCCGGGTGACCGCCGCCCGTGCGAACAACGCGGGCGGGGAGGCCCGGCTGTGGGTGCTGGACGGGGCCCCGGCCCGGCGACCGACATCGGGGCCCTCCAGGCGACGACCGGTGGACGCCCGACGTTCCAGGTCGCGTCTCAATTCAACTGCCTGGAGTCGCCGGGGCCGTCCTCGCCCGGGTGGCCGACTACTTCCACGACTACACCCAGGGCCCGCGGGCCTCGATCTCGGCGTTCCCGGCCACCCTGTTGCGGCACTACGCCGCCCCGGCCCCGGGCGGCGGCCGGTTCGTCCAGGCCGGCGGGCGGCAGATCGACCTCCTGGCCGACGTGTTCGGGCCCGGCCGGTCGCCGGTCCGGTCCGGCTATCTGGCCGGCCATGGGGGCCTCGGGGCGGACGCGGTGGCCGACGCCCTGACGACCGGGTTCGACCGCATCCGGGTCGGGGTCCATGACGATGCCCCGGTGGTGTTGGGGTACGACTGGGACGGGGAGGTGGACGGCGACCGCCGGGTCGGGCAGGTCTTCACCTCGACCGTGGCCGGGGGCGGGTACGGCGGCCAGGAGGCCCTCGGCCGGGCGTTCGAGCCGGCCTGCCGGCAGCTGCTCCGGGCGGCCTACTTGGGCACCCTCTTGGCGGCCGTTGCCCTCGACCGGTCCCCGGCCGTCCTGACCCTGATCGGCGGCGGGGTGTTCGGGAACCCGGTCGGGGTCATCTGGGACGCCGTCCTGTGGGCATTCGACGAGGCCCGGCCGGTCGCGGGTCGGCTCGACGTGGTAGTGAACGGGCGGGACCTGGTCGGCCGGCTCGGGCTGGCGGAAGTCCTGGCCGGGGTGCGGGAGCGGAACGGGGTGGTCGTCCGGTTCGACCGCGAGAGGCTGGCCGGGATCGACCGTTGACCGGCCGGCGGACCCGCCTGGACGCCGTCCGTCCGTTTTGCCACGCAGAACCCGGATGGCTTGATTCACAAGCCCTTCACCGTGCCGACACGGTGTAGTCGCCTGACTGCGATCCCGTCACCACTCCGGATCGCCGACGGGTGTCGGGCCGCCCCGGCCACGCGAGCCGCGAGCCGCCCGGCCGGATCTCGGCCCCGACTCCCGCCCCACCCGTCCGCCGGGTGGGACAACGGCCGAACTGCCGCGGGAGCGGACGAATGAGTAATATCGAAGAAATAGGCAAGATTGTCTTGGCTTAACGACAGGAGCAATGTTAACCTCGCCGTCCTCACCGGAGTTTTGCTCTCCGTGGTACAAACTCGCATGAGTGGTGCGGGTGAGGGGGCACGACCGGGAGGAGGAGGCTCGCCCGTGCTGAAGCGTTCGCTCTTTGCGGTCTTCATCCTGCTCACGGGATTGGTGGCCTGGTCGCCCGGCCGGGGCCAGGATGCCCCCGACGATCACGTCGTGATGGGGATGCCGAGCAAGGCCGGGAGCCAGGACAAGAACGATTTCCTGGTCAAGAAGAAGCACTACGTCCTGTCCTACAACAACAAGAAGGGCACCCCGAACTGGGTCTCCTGGCACCTGACCAAGGAGCACCTCGGTGACGCCGGGCGGGTGCCGTTCCGCCCGGACGACAGCCTCCCGGACACGTTCAAGAAGGTGACCCCGAAGGACTACACGAAGTCCGGCTTCGACCGGGGCCACATGTGCCCGCATAGCGACCGGAGCAAGACCGCCGAGATGAGCCAGGAAACCTTCTTCATGACGAACATGGTCCCCCAGTCCCCGGAAAACAACCAGAAGGGATGGAACCAACTGGAACTGTTCTGCCGGATGCTGGTCGAGAAGAAGAACAAGGAGTGCTACATCGTCGCCGGGCCGGCCGGGGTCGGGGGCACGGGCCGCAACGGGAAGATGACCACCACCGCCAACGGGAAGGTGACGGTCCCGGCGTTCACCTGGAAGGTTATCATGGTGGTGCCGGCCGGGACCACCGACCCGTCCCAGGTCAAGGGGAGCAAGACCCGGCTGATCGCCGTGATCGTCCCCAACGATCGGACGGTCACGCTCGACTGGGCCTCGCACCGGGTGTCCGTCGAGGACGTGGAGGAACTCACCGACCTGAAGTTCTTCGACAAGGTGACGGACGAGGAGTTCCTGGAGAAGAGGGCCGAGGCCGACCAGATCCCCGTCGGGGCACCGATCCCGGTGACCCACGACGACTGACCGCCTCGGGAGGGGGAGCACGATGGCGACCGACCCCACGATCACCGCCCTCAAAGCCGCCGTGAAGGGGCTGACCTACGAGAGCGAGTCCGACGAGCCGTTCGTGGCGTTCGCGTGGCGGGCGGCGGACGTGGGGGACGGTCTGTCCCAGAAGAAGGTGCGGACCCTCGGTGGCCACGGGGCGAAGGAACCCGTCGAGGAGCAGACGCCCGACGAGTTCTTCGCCCCCCTGGTTCGCAGCGAGGACTGGCACGGGGCGGAGGAGAAGGAGGTGGTCGAACGGTACAGGAAACTGGCCGAGACCATCGGCACCCTCCTGGAGCACCCTCGGGTGTACAAGGTCGGTGACGGACCCGAGAAGACGATCTATGTCGTCGGGAAGGCGAAGTCGGGGGACTGGGCGGGGGTCAAGACGACGGCAATCGAGACGTGACGCCGTGCCGGCACCGGTGGTTACGTTTTCCGCCGGGAGCGAACGATTCCGGACCGCCACTACCACGATCGGCGTGGGTGGGAGCCGTGATCCTGGCGAGAGCGAGCGAGGGCACCGCTCGAAATGCGAGACGCACCATCTGCCGGGGACTGCTCGAACCTTTCCAGCACTTTCAGCAGCCGGACTTGTCGATCCACCATTGATGCTCCTACCTGAATCCCATGGCCTTCCTACATCCGGACGGCTGGCGACCCGGTCGGGTTCGCAGGACATGCGGAAACCGTGACTGGCGTAGGCCGCTATACGCGGCTTCGTTCGATAAGGGTCGTGGCCGCCAGGGTCGGACATCGGCCGCGTCGAGGAAAGATGATCCTAACATGCCCGTGGAGCCGGGAGATGTGGGTTGGCGACGCCTTCGGCACCCATCACCCGACCGACACCGCGTATCCGGGCCGGCCGCGGATGACACCTCACCTGTGCTGTGGACAACCCATGCCACAGTGGCAAAAGCCGACCACCCGCCGTCAAGCGATCAAGTACCCGCACCTCCAGTAAAAGCTGCATCAAGCCAAGGTGCGGAAGAAAGTAGCCCTGGCATCGGCGGTCGTCCGAATACCGCATGGTCACGGTCAGATTCCCGTGCCCGCGCGTCCCGTGGTCCGCGCACGCCGGATTCTGGCAACAAAAGCGGGACAGGTCGTCCATGACCGGCCTCGGAAGGAGCGGGGATCAATGGGTCACATGTGACGGAAGCCGTTATACCAGCATGGGTCTCGCTCGTGCAATATTGACCGGGCACCACCCCCGTTTTCAAGGTAAGCGGTAATTCCGGTCGCCCGGAAGGTGTGGCAACAGATCGCGGCGGACAATCCCGCTTGCCGCTCTCGGGACACTTCTTCAGGAGGAGGCAGCTTCAGACCCAGCCTGGAAGTGGTACTTCGTGTACTGGGCGGACCAGACACTCGACTCGTTGAAGCGACTTACCCTCCTCGAGCAGGGAAAAGATCCCGCAAAGGAAGCACTTCCGCTCACGGATTTTGTAGCGGTACTGACCGCTCGCGCGAGTTGGTGGAAGCAACTGGCCGAATGGGCAGTCGAAGGCCTATCCTCACCCATTCCTCAGTTCGACCAGAAATCCGATTCGTTCGGGTGGTCACCGACGGATCCCATCTTCGCCTCGGCCTCGTACCTTGATGAACTCTTGGCAGTGGAGAACGGTGAGCCTTTCGATTCGTACCGAATCCGCTTCGGGGAAGAACTGGCAAGGGTTTGGGCTACCTGGCCCGTCTACACGAAGGCGGTCACTTTATTCTCGGTACGGAACTATCATTGGGTATACATTCCCCAGCTCAACGCGAGGGCTGTCGAGGCCCTCAGCTCGGAATCGGCCCCACGGCTGCTCATTCGTTGTTTGGGGCTTGTTTCTGGTCTTGGCAACAAGGTGACTTGGATTCGGGAGGTGCTCAAGCGCCTTCCGCAACTCACGGGTGCTGGCGACCTGGCCAACCATCTTGGGCAACTCCTTGGTGGAGCAGTCATTCAGTCCCGTTCTGGCGATGAATTCCCTCCCGAGCTTTCGGACATTGCGACCACCTGTGACGAGTTACTGGCTTCACCGAGCAAGTTGGGGCAATACGACCTCGCATTTGCGCAAGGGGCCGCCTGGGGCGCTCGCGAGATTATCAGCGAGACGGAATCTCTGACATCGGGTTAGAGGCCGTCTAGAAACCTGGGTTCCCCGGGGTCTAGCGTAATATTACCCTCCGGTCATGAACACCGTGACCCGGAAGCAATACCCGAGTGACCTGACCGACCTCCAGTGGGACAACATCGAGCA
>JAQGHQ010000277.1 GCA_028288765.1 Gemmataceae bacterium
GGCACCGGTCGGGAGACCGGTGCCACACCGGAAGACGGAACTCCTCTCCGGGGCTCTTCTTCTCGTGGCACCGGTCTCCCGACCGGTGCAGTAATACCCGTCAACGACGCGAGCGGACTACCGGTTACACCCGAATCATTCGAGGGCCGGAAAAGGTGTAGTCTCCCGCCCCATGACGGGATCATTCCGTTCCGGCATCGAGCCGGACATACCCGTATGGGTTGTAGAAAAAATCGTCGTGTTCGTACCGCAAGCACGGTCGGAACTGGATGACCCGACGCGGTCCGGGGTCGCGGAGCCGGAATCCGTCTCCGTCGTTCACGGGCCGCTGGGGCCTGTCGGCGACCAGATAAAGTCCGAGGAGATCGATCCATTCGAGGGCGGCTTCGAGTTCGAGGACGGAATCGATCTCGATGTCGCGCTCCCCCAGCAGATGCATGCCGCACGAGTAATAAATACCTTCTTCCTCGTCGAGGAGCGGCCGTCTCACCCAGGCCCAATACAGCGTCGCGGCCTCCCGGTGACCGTCCCCGACCTGACCGGCCTCGGCGTACCGGTCCCAGAGCTCCAGCCACCGGGCCCGCCCGTGTGCGATGCCCGCACTTTCTCCTTTGGCCGCCAGCCCGCCGTCTCGCAACAGCGCGGCGGTGACCCTCAGCACCCGGCCGGATATCTCCCGCGCCACGTCTTTCCGGAGCGGGGGTGAAAGCATGTAGGCAACCGCCGAGTGCGTTCGAACGGCCTCCCAGTCTTCAGCGGTCATCGACGGGGTGACACGGGCGTAGGAGGCCCGGAAGGCTTTGAGCATCCGCCCGTCTGGGCTCACCTGAGAGAAGTCCCGATCGAGCTTGAAATCGTCCCCACCCGCCCGGCTGACGATGCGTTCCACAGTGTCGAGATCGAGCCATCTCCCAAGTACGCATACGACGTGGCGAGGAATCACTTCTGCCATTGCCGTCTCCTGAACGCAACGTCGAGCGAGACCACACCCCCGGCACCTCGCGCAGCTGCCCGGTCGAGCGATCACGGCGCGAGATGACCCCCCGCGATCTCCCTTGCCCGCCACTCCAGGAACGCCCGTTCGGCCGGATTTCGCACAAGTTCCAGCGCCCGCCGGTATGCCGTACCGGCTTCCTCGTACCGGCCGGCCCGGCGAAGGAGGTCCGCTTTCGCGGCCGGCAGCAGGTAGTAGTCGGTCAACACCCCGCGGGCGTCGAGCGACTCGATCCAGGACAACCCGTCCTCGATCCGCCCGGTCATCGCCACCGCCACCGCGGCGTTCAACTCCACCACGGGCGTCGGGGCGTGTCGGAGAAGGGCGCCGTAGAGCCCGCTGATCTGCGGCCAGTCGGTCTGGCCGGCGGTCGGGGCGTTGTCGTGGAGCGAGGCGATCGCGGCTTGAATCTGATACGGGCCCGGCCGGCGGTACGGAAGCGCGAGGTCGAGAACCGCCGTCCCCTCGGCGATCGCCGTCCGGTCCCAGGCGGCGCGGTCCTGGTCTTCAAGGGGGATGAACTCTCCCCCCGGGCTGGTACGAGCGGGCCGGCGGGCGTCGGTCAGCAGCATGAGGGCGAGCAGGCCGCGGGCTTCGGGTTCGTCCGGGAGCAACTCGACCGCCACCCGGCCGAGCCGGATCGCCTCCGCGCACAGTTCGGGGCGGAGATAGCTCGCCGCCTCGGTGGCGGAGTACCCCTCGTTGAAGATCAGGTAGATCACTTCCAGCACCGCCGCCAGCCGGCCGGGCAGGTCGTCCTTCGTGGGGACGACGTACGGGATCCCGGCCCCGCGGATCTTCTGCTTGGCCCGGACGAGCCGTTGTGCGGTGGTGGGCTCCGGTTCGACAAACGCCCGCGCGATCTCGCGGGTGGATAACCCGCCGAGCGTCCGCAACGCCAAAGCGACTTGTGCCGGTTGAGCAAGAGCCGGGTGGCAGCAGGTGAACAGCAGCCGGAGCCGGTCGTCTTCTACTGCGGGGATGCTCGCGTCATCCCCCTCGGGGGCTTGCGCGGGTACGTCGTGAAGGTCCGCGACGGGAGCCGGGGCGGTCTTCCGCCGGCGGACCAGGTCGACGGACCGTCGCCGGGCGACGGCCGTCAGCCAGGCCGCGGGGTTATCGGGCAGCCCGTCGCGGGGCCACACCTCCAGCGCTTTCGCGCAGGCGTCCTGGAGTGCGTCCTCGGCCAGGTCGAAATCCCCGAGCCGGCGGATCAGTCCGGCGAGGACCCGACCCGACTCCCGGCGGAAGACCTGGTCGAGGATGGAGCTGAGCATCGCTGGCCCGGGGTCGGCGGTCTACACACCGGCGGTCATTACTTCTTCCGGACCAGCTTCATCGACACCGTGTGGCCGTTGTCCGCCTTGCCGTCTTCGTACCCCTGCCAGGTCCACTCGATGTGGTCGTCGTCGACGATCGTGATCGACCCCTCGTGCATGTGCATGTCCTTGGCCGGGTCCAGGTTCGACCCGCCCGCGAACGTGAAGCGCAGCTGATTGGCCGGGCTCTTCGGGTCGAGCTTCATCCGCGGTTGGTTGCCGAGCGCGCAGTAATGGGTGAGGACGAGGTCCTTCCCGTCGAGGTGGTAGACCGTGACCATCTCGTGCGGCGAGCCGGGGAAGATCGTTTCGTGGACGGCGCTCCCGGCGGCCGTCACCTTGAACACCGATACGAGCTTGTCGGTCGGCTTGCCCTTGTCGTCGGCGGCCACCCACTCGCCCTTGAGCTTCTTCAGCTGCGCCAGGGCCGGGTTCTTGGCGGGCTCTTTCGCGTCGTGTTTGTCGTCGGCCACCACGCGGACGGCGAGGGCCAGCAGGATGATCCCAGCGAACCGGACGTGTCGGGACATCGGAGTCTCCGTTGGGGAATAAGACATCAAACGAGGGCGAGGTGGATCCCAACTCACCACAGGGTCACAGGGGTGCAGAAACACACAAGGAAGGAGCGATGAAAAACCGGAGAAGTTCCGGGTTTGAGTCTCTTCGACCCTTCCCCTTCGTGTCTCCGTCAGCTCACTGCGTTGCCGCGACCGAGCCGTCCGGAGCGGAGATGATTCCGAGCGGGCGGACTTCGATCGACCCGTAGATCGCGCCCGGGCACTTCGCGGCCCACTTGATGGCGTCGTCCAGGGTCGGCACGTCGATCAGGTAGTACCCGCCCAGCTGCTCCTTCGTCTCCGCGAACGGCCCGTCGGTGGTCGCAACCTTCCCGTTCCGGACCCGCACGGTGGTCGCGGTCGCGATCGGTTTCAGCGACGCACCGCCCTTCATGGCTCCGGATTCGGCCATCTCCTTGCTGTACTGCATCCACTGCGCATACTCTTGCTGCATATCGGCTTCAGACCGCCCGGTATGCCCCTTCTCGTCGCCGTAAATCAGGATCATGTACTGCATCGAGCTCTCCTGGGGTCAGGCGGGCTTCAACGACCCGGTCGACGACCGGATCATATCCACTCGTCCCTGAACGACTTCCGACCTGTGACGTGACGGTTGCGACCCACGTTCGGTGGTGACCCGCACGCACAGGTCACCTGGACGACGCGGTCGGTGACGGAAATCGACAAGCGGCGAGATTTTTTCCCGACAAAATCACTCGGGTGTAAGGCATTCGGCAGGAGTAAAGCGACCCGCAGAATGACGAAGACACGGGGCCGAGGCGTCTTGTCGGGCACGCACTGCGTGCCATTTCGGCGTCCTGTAGGGCACGCACTGCGTGCCGTTTCGCTAACAAAACCCGGCACGCAGTGCGTGCCCTACGAAGCGGGTAGATCTTCTCCTGCTGCTTGCCTAACCGGTAGTCCGCTCGCGTCGTTGACGGGTATTACTGCACCGGTCGGGAGACCGGTGCCACGAGAAGAAGAGCCCCGGAGAGGAGTTCCGTCTTCCGGTGTGGCACCGGTCTCCCGACCGGTGCC
>JAQGHQ010000323.1 GCA_028288765.1 Gemmataceae bacterium
GCCGCCGGCGGGCATGACCCCGCCGGGCGCCTGGGGGCCGCCGGCGGGCATGACCCCGCCCGGTCTGGCGGGGGTTTGCCCGAAGGACGGGCGCGTCTCGGCGGGCGGGAGGGCCGCGGCGAACGGCTGCCCCGTGCCGGGGACGCCGGCCATTCCGTTCGGGGGCGGGGGCACCGGCCGGAGCTTCGCCCGGGCGGTCTCGATCTCCTTGGCCAGCTTGTCGGCCCGGTCGCCGAGGTCCCAGACCGAGTACGGGCCGTGGAGCGATTCGGCCCGGTGGGCCATCTCCAGGGCGGCCTTGAGGTTGACCGCCCGCTCGCCGTCACTCACCGGGCTTTTGGTGAACAGCGCCTTGGCCTTCTTCACCAGCTGGTCGGCCTCGACCTTCTGGGCCTTGGCGACGGCCGCCTGGACGTCCTTGAGCAGGGCGTTCGGGGTGTCGTCGAACAGCCCCCACTTGCCGGACGGGTTGCTCGCCTCGGCCCGGCGGGCGAGGTCCTGGGCGTCGTTGAACCGCCCCTCGTCGAGGGCCTTCCGGCCCTCCTTGAGCATCGCCTTCGGGTCGCCGGCCATGGCCGGGCCGGCGGGCGGCCGCCCCTTCGCGGCCGGGGCGGGGGCGGGCCCGCCGGCGGCGGTCCGCATCTGGGCGGGGGCGATGGCGGCCGACCCCCCGGCCAGCACCGGGACCAGCAGCAGCCGGGCCGCGATCCGCTTCCAGCCCCACTTCGTCACCTGGAACACCATGGCCTCCTTCCCCTCCGCTCGAAGACCGGCCGGGCGGCCCGACGGACATCCCCCGACGTCCGGCCGGACGTTCGGCCCGACCCCGCACCAGCGGGTCGGGCCGCCCCGTCCGGGGCCGTGAGCCCCCGCATAGAGAGTGTGTGAGAAAGCGTGGCGGCTATAACGGCGGTCCGACCGCGGGTCAAGCGAATTCGATTCAAGTCGTGGGGGAAACGAGGGAAAAGCTGGGCAAGAGACGAGCGATCAGGGGCCGGGCGTCCGGCCCCGGTTTCCCCCGTGTGGCCGGACTGGGGAAGGCGGGAAGACCGGGGCGACCGGCCGGCTCACTCCTTCAGCGTGAACGAGTTGATGAACAGCCTGGCGTCCTCGGTCGCCGGGGTGCCCTTGGGCCCGCCGGCGTGGACCTGGATCAGCCACTTCTCGGTAACGACGAGGTGGATCTTGTGGTCCGGGACCGACCCGGACGAGGCGTCCAGCTCGACCGCCGGGTACTTCTTGGCGGCCTTGTAATGCCGCTCCTTCTTGACGGCCCAGCCGCCCTTTTTGAGGGCGGCCGTGGCCCCGTCGAGAACCCGGTCCGTCACGTCCGTGGCGGTCGGGTCGATGGCCGCCGGGAAGGGGTCGAAGCGGAGCATGTACGCGACCTTCCCGTCCGCCCTCTCGTACAGGACTTCCTTGCCGCCGCCGATGTCTTTCACCCCCGGCTTGCCGGGGAACAGGACCGCGACGTTCGCGGCCGAAGAAGAATACTTCACCCACCCGGCGGTGGTCTCCTGGCCGAAGGCCAGGACCCCGGCCGCCAGGACTCCCAACCCTATCGACGCCCATCGCATGACTGGCTCCTCCGTGTCGGGTGTGACAACCGGTCGCCTGTGGGACTGGCTGTATCCTACCACCGGGGGCACTCAGCCGAATCCGGGAGTTCCAGGTTCCAGGTTCCACGTGGTTCGGCCGGTTCTCGGTTTTCGACTCGGGAAGCGAGATGGCTTCGCTCATCTCATACATGAACCCGATGAGGCAGTCGCATTTTCTTCGATGCCGGGGTACCCGCGAGTGGGTCATCCGGGATCAACCCACTCCGGCGAGGGGGACGGCTCGGTCGAGGTAGGTGCCGCGAGCCGAGCGGCACAGGCAGTCCGGCCGGGGTACCCGCTCGCGGGTCGCGCCGGACCTACCCGGAGTCGGGCCGGACGGCTCAACGGCCGAGTCGGTCGGGCACGACACGGATCCAACCGAATGCGACCGCCTTACCGGATTCGTGTATCAGGTTCTCAACGTGGAACCTGGAACGACCGCGATTCTCTTGGGCGGCCGGCTGCCCGGTGCGATACTACGAAATATGGACGACGGACGAGAGACTTCGGTTGAACACCGCCTGAAGGGCCGCGCCCGCGAACTCGGGTTTTCCCTGTCCGGGATCGCGCCCGCCACGGACGCCGACGGGTTCGCGCGCTTCGCCGACTGGCTCGACCGCGGCTACGCCGGCGAGATGGACTACCTCCACCGCTTCCGGGACGAACGCCGCCACCCGCGCGCGGTCCTCGACCCGGTGCGGGCGGTGCTGATGGTGGGGCTCGAATACGGCCAGCGCGGAGCGCGGAGCGCGGAACGCGGAACGGAAGACGGCGGCCAATCTGCTTCTTCCGTTCCGCGCTCCGCGCTCCGCGATCCGCGCTCAATGGGTCGTGTCGCGGCTTACGCCCAGGGCCCGGAGTACCACCGGTTCATCTGGGACCGGCTGAACGACCTGTCGGCGTGGCTGGAGGCCGAGGTGCCGGGCTGCCGGGCGGAGGCGGTCGCGGACACCGCCCCCCTGCTCGAGCGGGACTTCGCCCGCCGGGCCGGGCTCGGGTGGGTCGGCAAGAACACCATGCTCATCAACCCCCACCGGGGCAGCTTCTTCTTTCTCGGGGCCGTTCTCACCGACCTCGCCCTCACCCCGGACCTGCCGTTCACGGGCTCGCACTGCGGCACCTGTACCGCCTGCCTCGACGCCTGCCCCACCGGCGCGTTCCCGCGGCCGCACGTCCTCGACGCGACGAAGTGCATCAGCTACCTGACGATCGAACTCCGGTCGCCGATTCCTTCTGACCTCCGCGAACCGATGGGCGACTGGCTGTACGGATGCGACGTGTGCCAGGACGTGTGCCCGTGGAACCGCAAGACCGCGGGCGTGCCCGTCCCCTTCCCGCACGACCCGGGGCTGGAGGCCCTCGACCCGGTGGAGCTACTGGGGCTCGACGAGGACGCCTTCCGGACGCGGTTCAAGAAGACGTCGATGTGGCGGAACCGGCGGGCCGGGCTGCTGCGGAACGCGGCGATCGTGCTGGGGAACGTGGGCGACGAGCGGGCGCTGCCGGCGCTGGAACGGGCCTTGGCCGACAAGGAAGATGTGATCCGCGAGGCCGCGGCGTGGGCGATCGGACGGATCCGTCAGCGGACCTCGAGCTGATACGTCGCGTGGCCCATCTGCTTCTTTCCGGGCGCGAACCGAAACGACCGGGCGAGAACGACCGATCTGGCCCACCCCTCGCTCTTGCGGACCGCGACATACCCCTTCGCCCCGTGACGATAAAGGGCAAACCGGAGGGGCCCGGACCGCCCGTCGATCAGCCAATACTCGGGTATCCCGGCATTCCAATACTTGGACATCAGCCATTCAGTATCTTTGTCCACCGAGCTGTCGCTCACCACCTCGACGATCAGGTCGGGGATGCCGACCAGTTCGGCGTCCTGGTGCCCGCGTTTCCCTCCGGTCAATCGGACCCGCCCGGCGTCGATCGATTCCCGACTGCCGAAGATGCCGTCCGGGATGCAGGTAAAGCCTTCCTCCTCGTTCGTGAACGTCATCCCGTCGCCGAAATAGACCCCGAGGTCGTTGCCCGTGACGAGCGGCATCAGCACACTGGCGACGAGCGTTTTGATCTGGTTATGGGCGTAGGCACGTTCGGGTATGGGCTCGATCCAAACCTCGTCCCTGATGTACCCGATCCGCACCTCTTCCGGCACGGCCCCCGAGCGGAGCCATTTGAGGAAGGACGGGTGGTCCACCACCCACGCCGGGACGCGGACCTCTCCCTCTACCGTCCTTACAGTCATGACGTATTTCTCGGCCATGCGGCGAATCGTTCCCTTCGTCTCGCGGTGTATCCACCCCAACCCCGCCCACTTCCTTCTAGGGACCGGGGTGGTGCGGGCGTTGTCAGGCGGATGTGGCTTCGATCCGGATGAACATGTTCTAGACTAAACGCGGCCGGCCGTCGTCCCCCCGGTGCTCTGGAGACCCCCGATGGCCCCCGACCGCCCTGGCGACCCGTTCCCGCACCCGGCCCGTCAGGACCTTGGTGCCGGGCCGGAGGGGACCGTCGAGATGCCCCCCCTTCCCGACCTCTCATTCCTCCACCCACCGACGGAGCCGGACGAACTGGGCCGGCTCGCCCAGTATCGGGTGCTCCGGCTGATCGGGGCGGGCGGGATGGGGATGGTGTTCGAGGCCGAGGACACCCACCTGCAGCGACGGGTCGCCCTCAAGGTCATTCGGCCGGACCTGGCCGCGTCCCTGTCCCACCGGACCCGGTTCCTGAAAGAAGCCCGGGCGGCCGCGGCCCTGACCTCGGACTACATCGCCACGGTCTTCCAGGTCGGGCAGGACAACGACGTCCCGTTCATGGCGATGCAGCTCCTCCGCGGCGAGCCCCTCGACGCCCGGCTCGCCCGGGAGCGGCGGCTCCCACTGACCGACGCCCTGGTGATCGCCATCCAGGCGGCAGCCGGTCTGGCCGCCGCCCACGAGAAGGGACTGGTCCACCGGGACGTCAAGCCGGCCAACCTGTGGCTGGAAGCGGACCGCCCGGGGGGCGCGTTCCGCCGGGTCCGGATCCTCGACCTCGGGCTGGTCCGCGTGGCCGGTATCGGGACGCAGCTGACCACCGCCGGGGTCGTCGTCGGGACCCCGCACTTCATGTCCCCGGAGCAGGCCGGCGCGCTGCCGGTCGACCCCCGGGCGGACTTGTTCAGCCTCGGGTGCGTCATCTATACCATGCTGTCCGGGGAACTGGCCTTCCCCGGACCGTCCACCATGGCCGTCCTGATGGCCCTGGCCAACCACACCCCCCCGCCGCTGACCGTCTCGAACCCGGAGGTGCCGCCCGAACTGGCGGCCCTGGTCGCCCGGATGATGGCCAAGGCCCCGGAGGACCGGCCGGCGTCGGCCGCGGAGGTGATCGCGCAACTCGACGCGATCCTGGCGGCGGAGCAGGCGAGTTCGACCGGCACACCGCCGCCGCGGGCCCGGGCGTCCAATGTGGTGACCTGGCCGACCCGAAGAGCGCCGACCCCGGCGCCCGGGGCCGCCTCCGGGCCGCTGGCCGAGACGCTCCTGTTCACCCCGCCCGGCGAGGCCCGGGTCGGTCCCG
>JAQGHQ010000361.1 GCA_028288765.1 Gemmataceae bacterium
GCGAAGGTCGTTCGCCAGCGTTCCACGATACGAGGATCTTGCACGGCCATCACGGGGGCTCCTACGGGCGAGGAAAACCCCAGACTAACTCACCCCACAAGACGCTCGTTCACCGGACGTTAACCGTACATGTGGGAGGCCAAGGATACGGTCGTGCCCGTTCGCCACGACGGGTCGAAGGCGACGGGGCGGAAGGGATTGCTGAAGATGTCGCGGAGAACGGCGCAGTGGATGGCGGGTTCCGAGCCCGCGGCGGCACGGTCCCCCGTCTCTCGGTAACTTAGGGCTTCCAAAACCTCCCTCGAAGCCCAGATAGCCGCGAGGTGAGCGCTGTGGATAGTGGCAGCACAAGAAGCATCCGCGGCCAAGTATGCAACTGCCTCGGCAGGTGAAAGCGAAGAGACAGCGACCTTCGTGCCCGTAGCGTAGGAGATGCGCCGAGCCTCCTGGATGGTAGATTCGTCGGCCAACCCATCTGCATACCCCTCAGCGACTTCGACCGCGGCCCGGCTACGTTCGTCGGACATCATGTTCCAGATGCGTCGGCAGCACGCCACGCCGAACAGCCTCAACTTCCGCTCGCTCCCGGCCTCGCGGTCCCGAAGGAACGAGAGCATCGCGTTCGGGTCTGAGCAGGAAAGCCACTCGGCCTCGGTCATTCCGCTTCCCCAAAAACACAACCCGCTATCGCCTTCGGGCCACGACCCAGTTCTGTCCGCGGGCCGGCAAGGTCGAGATTGGTTGTCACACTGTCCCCGCGATTTCGCTGTAAACGGTAGACACGCCCAATTCTCCCAGATGGGGGCTACCATGAAGAAGCAAGGGGACGTGAGCCGGAAGCGGCGGCTGACCGGGCCGGAAGCGAAGCAGAAGTGGTACGCCCGTCACCGGGCCGAGCGGTTCGCCAGGCGATACTGGGCGTGCGCGGGCGCCTGACCACCGCGGTCATCGGGACCGCTTCAATACAACCAGCGTCCGGTGGCCATCCCGGGTCTCCAGTTCGAGGAGGGTTTGGTCGTATTCGGCCGAGCTGTCGAGCTTGACCTCCTCGACCCCGTCAGGCCCCCGGAGGCGATAGTTTATCCCCTTGTCCGAGCCTCTGGGCACCACCGGGTGCTCGCCCGTGGCCAGCCGGTAAGGCCCCTCCCGCTTCGGCGGGACGAGGACCGACCACCCGTTCTGGTAGTGGGTCGCGAGGAGTGTATCGAGCTCAGCGAACGGCGGCCCAGAGGGTGGCTGGTGCCGGACCCCAGTGTACGCCGCCGCCGCAACCAGGAGGACAACCAGGACGAGGACCCACCGTCGTTTATGCATCGATCCACCTACATATCCTGAATCAAGGGGGCGAAAAACGCAAACCCTGTCAATTCCTGCCACGGAAGTCAGGATATCGGGTTGGGACGGCACCCTCGCTGGGCCAATCGACTTGAGTGTAACCGGCCGGGCTTTTGTGAGCGGTGTCGCCGCATTAAAGGGACAACCGTCCACATCCGGGATGTGAACTAATTATATGCACATACGTGTAGTTAACGAGAGTTAATCAGTGCAGTCGCCCGGGGCGTGTGCGCGGTTCGGCAATCGCCAAATCTTAACCAATCTTAACCGATTCGCTTGGTTGTCTTGCCGGAAGACATGTGTGCCTCTGGGTTTCCGGAAGCGTTTTTGGGACAGCGTACCGTCACCGATTTCGGGGGAAACGGACCACTCGCGAGCCCGACCAGTTACGCCTGCCCAGGTCCGGAATCCGAAGGCGAATGCTCAGGCAGATACCAACAAAAAGGACCCTTGCACTCAGCCCCGCACTCGCCGACAATCAAGTTCTCTCCTGCTGACCCGCCTGCCGACCCCACCCAGGGCTCGTCCGAACATGCCCCGCCGTACCCTTTTTCTGCTGCCAGCAGTCGTCCTTTTTTTCACCAGCTCCGCCCATGCGGCCGACGCACCGCCCACGTTCAACGCCCACGTCCGGCCCATCCTCAAGGCCTACTGCCTGGAGTGCCACGGGGAAGCCGAGAAGCCGAAAGGCGGGCTCGACCTCCGGCTCCGGCGGTTGATCGTCAAGGGCGGCAAGTCCGGGCCGGCGGTCACCGAGGGGAAGCCCGAAGAGAGCCCGTTGATCGAACGAGTCGCCAACGGCGAGATGCCGCCGGGGAAGAAGAAACTCACCGCGGCCGAGGTCGATGTGCTTCGCCGCTGGGTGGCGTCCGGGGCGAAGGTCGAGACGCCCGAGCCCGTAACAGCTGGGACCGGCTTCCTGATCACCGACGACGACCGCCGGTTCTGGTCGTTCCAGCCGATCCGGCGACCCGTCGTGCCGTCGCTTCCCACAGGGTCGAGGACGATCGCGTTTGTCACGAACCCGATCGACAGCTTTCTCCTGGCGAAGCTGACCGAGAAGGGCCTGTCGTTCGCGCCGCCCGCGGATCGACTCACCCTGATCCGCCGGGTCACGTTCGACCTGACCGGGCTCCCGCCCACGCCCGAGGAGATTGATGCCTTTGCCAGGGACGAAGCCCCGACCGCTTACGAGAAGGTCGTCGATCGACTGCTGGCGTCGCCCCGGTACGGGGAACGGTGGGGGCGGCACTGGCTCGACGTGGCCGGGTACGCCGACTCCGAGGGAGGATCGCCAGAAGACCCCGTGCGGCCGACCGCCTGGAAGTACCGCGACTACGTCATCCGGTCGTTCAACGCGGACAAGCCGTTCGACCAGTTCATCCGCGAACAGCTCGCGGGCGACGAGATGGTGAAACCGCCATACCCCGTCCTCGCGCCGCCCGACGTCGACAAGCTCGTCGCGACCGGCTTCCTCCGCATGGCCCCCGACGGCACCGGGGCCCCCGGCGCGGACCCAAAGGTGACCCGGAATCAGGTCGTGACCGACACGGTCAAGATCGTGTCGAGCGCGTTCCTGGGCGTGACCGTCGGCTGTGCCCAGTGCCACAACCACCGGTACGACCCTATCCCGCAGGCCGATTTCTACCGCCTCCGGGCCGCGTTCGAACCAGGCTACGACCCGACGGCGTGGGTGCCGCCGGCATTCCGACAGGTGTCGCTGTACACCGACGAAGAACGCAAGATGGCTGCGGCGATCGAGGCGGAAGCCGTGAAGCTCGACGCGGACCGCGTGAAGAAGCAACAGGATCTCATCGAGGCGACGTTCGAGAAGGAGCTGGCCAAACTGCCCGCGGCGATGAAGGACCCCGCCCGCACCGCCCGGAACACGCCGGACGGCAAGCGGACCCCGGCCCAGAAAAAGCTGATGCAGGACCACCCGAGCCTGAACGTGTCCGCGGGGTCACTGTACCTTTACGACGCGAAGGCCGCCGACGTCCTCAAGACGATGGGCGAGAAGGCGACCGGCCTGCGGAACAAAAAGCCATTCGAGGAGTTCATTCGAGCGCTGACCGAGGTTCCCGGCAAGGTTCCTGCCACAGTCCTGTTCCACCGCGGCGACCCCGACCAGCCGAAGGAGAAGGTGTCGCCCGGCGGGCTCTCGGTACTCGACGGCCCGCTCGCCCTCGTGGTGCCCGAGAAGCCGACCCCGGGCGGGACGACCGGCCGTCGGCTCGCACTCGCGAACTGGCTCACCGACCCGCGCCACCCGCTGCCCGCGCGGGTGATCGTGAACCGCATCTGGATGAACCACTTCGGCAAGGGGATCGTCGGCACGCCCGGGGACTTCGGCCGACTCGGCGAACGCCCGACGCATCCGGAATTGCTGGACTGGCTCGCGTCCGAGTTCGTCGCGAACGGGTGGAGCGCCAAGAAGCTCCACCAGCTGATTCTCACCTCGACGGCGTACCGTCAGTCGTCCGCCCGCGAACCGGCCAAGGACGCCGCCGACCCGGACAACCACTTGCTCGGCCGGTTCCCTCTCCGCCGGCTCGACGCCGAGGCGATCCGCGACGCGACGCTCGCCGTGAGCGGGAAGCTGAACCCGAAGATGTATGGCCCGCCGGTCCCGGTGATGGAAGACGACGCCGGGGTGGCGGTGATCGGGAAGGAGAACCGCGACGGCGCCCGGTACAAGCTCGGGGACGAGTCGGTCCCGGCCGGGGAGGAGTCGCGGCGGAGCATCTACATCCAGGTCCGGAGGTCGAAGCCGCTGGCAGTGCTGGACACGTTCGACTGGGCCACGGTCGAGCCGAACTGCGAGGTTCGGAACAGTTCGACGGCGACCCCGCAATCGCTGATGCTGCTCAACGGCGAGTTCGTGATCGTCCAGGCAACGGCGTTCGCCGACCGCGTCCGCAAAGACGCCGGAGATGATCCGGCCGCACAGGTCGGGCGGGCGTGGCGTCTGGCCTACGGCCGGGAGCCGATCGAGAAGGAGCGAGCGGGGGCGGTGGCCTTCCTTCGCGACTCGGCCGCGGGGTTCCGAAAGGTGCTCCCGGCACCTGCGCCGAAGGCCGGGGCCGCGAAGCCCGCCGACGCGCCGTCACCCGAGGCCCGCGCGCTGGCCGCCTTGGGCCAGGTGCTCCTGAGCAGCAATCGATTCTTGTATGTGGACTGAGCTGAAGAACTGCGGAATTCTCCGAATGTGGAATGCGGATTTCGGAATCGACTCCGACCGAAAATGCCCCGCACTCGCCATGCGTTTCAAAGAGGGAGAAACTCGTCATGGGTTCTGATTCCGCATTCCGAATTCCGCGTTCCGCATTCCCCGTTTCCCTCTCCCGCCGCCAGCTGCTCCAGCACGGCACGTTCGGGATCGGCTCGGTCGCGCTGGCCTGGCTCCTGAACCAGGACCAGTTGCTTGCTGAACCCGCGAAGCCCGACCTGGAGCGGAAGCGGTTCGACCTCAAGCCGAAGGCCTCGCACTTCGCCCCGAAGGCGAAGGCGATGATCTCCCTGTTCATGCAGGGCGGGCCGAGCCATGTCGACCTGCTCGACCCGAAGCCGAAGCTCGCCGAGTACGACGGCAAGCCGTTCCCCGGGCAGATCGTGTACGACAACGCCGCCCAGGCGAGTTCCAAGGTCCTCGGCTCGCCGTGGAAATTCGCCAAGCACGGCCGGTCCGGGATCGAGGTCTCGGAACTCCTCCCCCATCTCGCCGGGATCGTGGACGACGTCGCCGTCGTCCGGTCGATGACCACCGGGGTGAACAACCACGTCCAGTCTATCCACGCCCTGAACACCGGCCGGATCGTGGCCGGGCACCCGGTGATGGGGAGCTGGTTGTGCTACGGGCTGGGGTCGGAGTCGCAGGATCTGCCCGCGTTCGTGGCCCTGCCCGACCCGGCCAGCCACCCGGTGAGCGGGGTCGATCACTGGTCGAACGGCTGGCTGCCGTCGCTCTACCAGGGGACCGTGGTCCGCTCCCGGGAGCCGCGGATCATGAACCTCGACGCGCCCCCCCACATGAAGGGCGAGGCCCAGGAGAAGCTCCTCAATTACCTCGACGGCCTGAACAAGGATCATCTCGCCGCCCACCCGGGCGAACTGGATCTCGACGCCCGGATCGCGAGTTACGAACTCGCCGCGAAGATGCAGACCGCGGCGAAGGAAGCCCTCGACCTGTCGCGGGAGTCGAACAAGACCAAGGCGATGTACGGGTTCGACGACCCGGCCACGGCCGAGTACGGGTCCCGCTGTTTGATCGCCCGCCGGCTGATCGAGCGGGGCGTCCGGTTCGTTCAGGTGTTCACCAGCAACCAGCAGTGGGACCACCACGGGGCCATCCGCACCGCCCTCCCGGCCGCGTGCAAGAAGACCGACAAGCCCGCGGCGGCGCTGGTCAAGGACCTGAAGCAGCGCGGCCTCCTCGACTCCACCATCGTGGCCTGGGGCGGCGAGATGGGCCGGCTCCCGGTGATCCAGAACGACGCCGGGGCGGCGAGCGTCGGCCGCGACCACAACACCTACGGGTTCACATGGTGGTTCGCCGGGGGCGGGTTCAAGGGCGGGCAGGTGTACGGAGCGACGGACGACTTCGGGCACCACGCGGTCGAGAACAAGGTGACTCACCACGACTTCCACGTCACCCTGCTGCACCTCTTCGGGCTCGACGCGAAGAAGCTCGCCTACACCCGCAGCGGACCGGAACTGACCATCCTCGATGGTCAGACCGGGCGGGTCGTCGCGGACGTGCTGCGGTGATGCCGGCTGCTGAATGCCGGGTCAATCCCACAGGGCGTGTCCGACAAGAACGACCCGGCCGTCGAGCCACTCAGGTCATCGGATTGGGTAGATCCTCTGAGAAACCCTCATCACCTGGCGACTTGACAGAGTTGAACTCCGCTACCCTACAAATCTTGTGTTCAAGAAGCCGGAATGTTGACAACGATAATCGAATTGGTCATATTAACCCACGTGAAGTCGGTTCGGGTGCTGGGACGACCCCCGACGCCACAACTTGCCAGGGTCGGTCAAGGACCTTCTCATCCTTCGATTCGTCTCCGGCAACGGTGACCGCGAAGTCGCGCGTGTGGGGCGAAACAGGGCGCTCGACACGGGCATGATGAGGGTCGTATCACCGGGTTGGTGTACTGTTGCATCCTTTCGGGGCTGGCGCACGCGGGCCCGTTTTCTCTCCTATATCCGCCCACCGGACGGCTGGTGCTGTCCCGCGCTCACAGGTCAGTCTCGCAGGCGAGCCCCTGCGACGGCCGGCGTGCGCGCCCGGTTAGACCTTCCCGGGCTGGGCACAGAGATATTGCCAGGGTTCGAATTAACGGATCCCGGCCCGGAATCGTCCGCCCGCAAACGGATCGAACTCGGCGGGTGGGACGGTTCCGCAGAAAGGACACGAGCCATGACATCCCGCCCCACTCGTCCGGGTTTCACGCTGATCGAGCTGTTGGTGGTGATCGCGATCATCGCGATCCTGATCGGCCTGCTCCTCCCCGCCGTTCAGAAGGTCCGCGAGGCCGCCGCCCGCGCCAAATGTACCAACAACCTCAAGCAGCTCGGTCTCGCCATGCATAACTTCGAGAGCTCGCACGGGGGGTTCCCGATGGCCCCATACAACCCGGCCTTCAGTTGGCTGACGAGCCACCCGTACTCCCAGCCACACGGCTGGACCGTGGAAGTCCTGCCGTACCTCGAACAGCAGAACGTCGAGGGGAAGTACAACTACAACTTGGCATGGACCGACGCGGGGAACGCCGCAATCATCACCACCACCGTGCCGAACTTCGTCTGCCCGTCCTCCCCGGGGGGGACCGATCCGAACGCCCGCGCCATTCCCAACAACCGCGGGCCGCTCGACTACATCCCGTTCTTCGCCATTCACCCGAGCAACACTTACGTGAGCCCGATCCCGCCGTCCGACCAAACCGGACAGGGCATCCTCGGCCGCGGGGTGAACCGCCGGATCGCCGACGTCACCGACGGGATGTCGAACACCCTGCTACTGGCGGAAGATGCGGGGCGGAACAACCCGTACGTCAACGGCAAGCCGTACACCGGCACGACCCCCAGCACGTGGGATATGGGGGGGGCGTGGGCCAATTGCTGTCTCGGCGGGTCGGTCGATTATTTCTTCGGCTGGAACCTCGCCACCAACACCTACTTCGGCCCGTGTGCGGTCAACTGCACGAACGCCGCCGAGGTGTACTCCTTCCACACCGGTGGAGCGAACATCCTCCTGGGCGACGGCTCGGTCCGCCTCTTGAGTGCGTCGACCGACATCAACACACTGGTGAAGATCTTTACCCGGGCTGGCGGCGAAGTGATTCCGCCCAATTGAAACACGAACGAGTGGGGGCGGGCTGCCGCTCGGGTTGGACCGCGACGTGGTAGTCCGACCCGGTGTACCCGCCGATTCTGAACGATTAACCCCGGGGGCGGCTCGGGAAACTTCGTAGGACCCACGCCCCCTCATCCGATCGCGAGGCGCTCATGCCGGTGGTCAAGGTCGCGAAAGTTCTAGCTGGTTCCGTTGCAGCTTTTGCGTTAGTTCTGATGGTCGGCTGCGGGGACTCGGGCCGGTCGTACTCGCCGACGCGGGGACAGGTGTTCGTCGGCGGGAAGCCGGCCGAAGGAGCGCTGGTCACACTCGTCCCCGTTGCCGGCAAGGACGGGCCCGACGCGAGACCGACCGGCATGGTCGGCGCAGACGGCGGCTTCTCACTGGCCACCTACGAGGCCGCGACCCGGAACACCCACGAGGGGGCGCTAGCGGGACAGTATGTCGTCCTGATCACATGGTTTCCTCAGGCCACCCTGGGAAGCCCGGATCTCGCCGCCCCGCAGGTCGATCGCCTGGGCGGCCGGTACAGAGACCCGAAGACCTCCCGCGTGGCGGTGGAGGTGAAGGAAGGGGGCACGGAACTGTCGCCCATCCAACTCCCGGCAACGGATGTCAAAGGCCGAAGCCAGTAACCCCAGGCGGGCGAAAGCCACCGCCCCCACCGCCGGCTCACGGGTATTGGAGAGAGTACCCGTGGGCGGTGGCGGAAACCCTGTCCGCCGCCCGGGTCGGGCTTGAGAGGAGCCCAGACCGGGCGGTGGGGGCGGCCCTTATCGAACGATACCCGATTGCACCGTGAGAGCTTCGGTGCCTCGACCGGATCACGAGTAGGAGAGACTCCCTCATGACGCTCGGCCCACGACTGATCGCGCTGATGGCCTTCGTCGCGCTCGCGCCGCAACTCGCGGCTGCCGAGCCTCCCGCACCCGACCCGGCCAAGGTGGAATTCTTCGAAAAGAAGGTCCGGCCGGTGCTGGTGAGCCACTGCTACACCTGCCACTCGGCCGACACCAAGCCGGCGGGCGGCCTGCGGGTCGATGACCGCAACGGTCTGTTGCAGGGCGGGAACACCGGCCCGGCCGTCGTTCCCGGGCAGCCGGAGAAGAGCTTGTTGTTCAAGCGGGCGACCCAGGCGGACGCGAAGAAGCGGATGCCGCTGGAGGGGCAACACCTGACGGACGAGCAGGTCGCGGTGCTCACGCAGTGGATCAAGGACGGGGCGGCGTGGCCGGCGCTACGAGTGCCCGCGTCCCTCGGCCGGGCGCGGCCGGAGTACGAGAAGCTAAAGAAGGACCACTGGGCGTGGCAGCGGCTGACCGATCCCAAGCCGCCGGTGGTCCGCGACGCCTCGTGGGCCCGGGACGACATCGACCGGTTCCTCCTGGCGAAGCTGGACGCGAAGGGACTCAAGCCGGTCGCCGACGCGGACAGGGTGACTCTGATCCGGCGGGTGACCTTCGACCTGACCGGCCTCCCGCCGACACCCGCGGACGTAGACGCGTTCGTGGCGGACGACTCGCCCCGCGCGTTCGAGACGGTCGTTGACCGGTTGCTCGCGTCGCGGGCGTTCGGGGAGCGGTGGGGCCGGCACTGGCTCGACGTGGCCCGGTACGGGGAATCGACCGGCCCGTCGCGGAACGTCCCGTACCCGCACGCCTGGCGGTATCGCGACTACGTGATCGACGCGGTCAACGCCGACGTCCCGTTCGACCGCTTCGTCCGCGAACAAATCGCCGGCGACTTGCTTCCCGCGGCCACGCCCGCGGAGCGGGACCGGCTGCTCACCGCCACCGGGTTTCTGGCCCTCGGGGTGAAGGACGTGAACCAGCGGTTCAAGGTTCGGTTCGAGATGGACAACGTGGACGAGCAGATCGACGTCGTCACCCGCTCGGTCCTCGGGCTGACCGTGTCCTGCGCCCGGTGCCACGACCACAAGTTCGACCCGGTCCCGACGACTGACTACTACGCCCTGGCCGGCATCTTCACCAGCTCCGACAACTGCGCCGGGGTGCGTAACAAGATGGGCGGCGGCGGGCTGGACTACTACGACCCGGCCATGCTCGTGACATTGACCACCGACCTACCCCCGCCGCCCGCCGAGAAGGTCGACAAGCTGAGGGTGGAGGTCGCGGAGGCGAAGAAGGCGTGGGACGCGATCCGCGGCACGCCGGAGGGGCTGGCCCTCGCCCCCAACGGGCTCCCGAAACAACGACCGTTCCGGCTGAAGTATGAGAAACTGCAAGGGGACCTGCTCGCCCTGACCGACCCGGCGGCCCGCGGCCACGCCGTTCACGGGGTGCGGGACGCGAAGGCGATCGGCGACACGGCGGTCCGCATCCGGGGCGAGGCGGAGAAACTCGGGCCGGTCGTGCCCCGCGGGTTCCTGACCGCGTTCGACGTGCCCGGGACGGCGGCCGTGAACCCGCGGCAGAGCGGCCGGCTGGAACTGGCCGGGTGGCTAACCAGCCCGAAGAACCCGCTCACCCCGCGGGTGATTGCCAATCGTGTCTGGCAACACCTCTTCGGGCGGGGGATCGTCGCGACCGTGGATAACTTCGGCGCGACCGGCGACACCCCTTCTCACCCCGAGCTTCTCGATCACCTGGCGACCCGGTTCGTCCGGGACGGCTGGTCGGTGAAGAAGCTGGTGCGGACGGTCGTCCTGACCCGGGCGTACCAGCTCGGGTCAGACGCACCGGCCGGGCACCGTGTGGCCGACCCGGCGAACGCGCTCGTCTGGCGCCACAGCCCGCGGCGGCTCGACGCCGAGGAGATCCGGGACGCTACCCTCGCCGCCGCCGGCCGGCTCGATCCGAAGCGCCCCGCCGCGTCCCCGGCGAAGGACCTCAGGATGATCGAGATGCGGGACAACGGTCCGGAAGCCCGCACCATCAACGAGCAGGCCGACACGAGCGCCCGCCGGAGCGTCTATCTGCCCCTGCTCCGCGGGGTCATCCCCCGGTCTCTGGAGGCGTTCGACCCGGTCGAGCAGTCCCTCGTCAGCGGCAGCCGCGACACAACGACGGTCCCGGGGCAGGCCCTGTACCTGCTGAATTCCTCGTTCGTCCGCCGGCAATCGCTGGCCCTGGCGGACCGGCTGCTCGCCGGAAAGGACATCGCCGACGCGGACCGGGTACGGCAGGCGTACCAGCTCGTCCTCGGCCGCGCGCCGACCGAAGCGGAGATCGGCCGGGCCGGGACGTTTCTGGCCGAGTACGAGTCGGCGTACCGCGAACAGGTCGCCGCCGCACCGCCGGAGCCGGCGAAGCCGGCCCAACCGGTGAAGCCCAAAGGCCCCGCCGCCCAGCCCGCGAACCCCGACGAGATCGACCAGACCAGCGAACCGGTCGTCGAGGAAGCGATCCGGCCGAAGGACGCCCACACCGCAGCCTGGCTGGCCTTCACCCAGGCTCTGTTTGCCTCGGCCGAGTTCCGATACGTGAAGTGACCACTCTCCCGACCCCGGGGCCGGCGGCCCGGGGCGTTTCCCTATACGTTCGCACCGAGGGTTCGAAATGATACCGACCTACCCGTTCTCCCGGCGTCAGGCGCTCAAGTCCGCCGGGGCCGGTTTCGGCTACCTCGCCCTTGCCGGCCTGCTCGGCGAGACCGCACAGCGGAGTTCGGCCGCCGACAAGGCCGCCCCGAAGCCGCTGGCCCCGAAGGAGCCGCACTTCCGGCCCAGGGCCAAGCGGATCATTTTCGTGTTCATGCAGGGGGCGATTTCCCAGGTGGACACGTTCGAGTACAAGGCCCAGCTCCAGAAGGAGGGTGGCAAGCCCGGTCCCGGCGGCGGCACGCTGACCGCGTCGAAGTTCCAGTTCAAGCAGTATGGTCAGACGGGGTCGTGGTTCTCCGAGCTGTTGCCGAACATGGCCCGGCACGCGGACCGGTTCTGCTGGCTCCGGGGGCTGCACACGGACACCCCGGCCCACCCGCAGGCGGTCGTCCAACTGCACACCGGCAGTGCGAACGCCGCGCTCACCCGGCCGAGTATGGGGGCGTGGCTCCTGTACGGCCTGGGGTCCGAGAACCAGGACCTGCCGGGGTACGTGACCGTCAACCCGCCGCCGAACTTCGGCGGGGCGGTGAACTTCGGCAGTGCCTTCCTTCCGGCCCACTTCCAGGGGACCCGGATCAACGACGCCGGCGACCTGCCGAACCTGAAGCCGCAGACGGCCGCGTCGCTCCAGCGGCGGCAACTCGACCTGATCCAGGCGATGAACCGCGACCTGGCGGCGACGCCCGGCGCCCCGGACGCGGTGGACGGCGTGATCGAGTCGTACGAGCTGGCGTTCAAGATGCAGGGCAAGGTGCCGGACCTGCTCGACACTTCGAAGGAGCCGCGGACGGTACTCGACGCCTACGGGGTGAAACCCGGCCCGGCCGGGGCGTTCGCCCGGCAGTGCCTGATGGCCCGCCGGCTGAGCGAAGCCGGGGTGCGGTTCGTGGAGATCTGCCAGCCCGGCTGGGACCACCACGGCAACCTACACAAGGGGCTGATCGACCGGTGCGCGTCGGTCGACCAGCCGGTCGCCGCGCTCCTGGACGACCTCGACCGGCGGGGGCTCCTGGACGAGACGCTGGTCCTGTTCGGGAGCGAGTTCGGCCGCCAGCCGACGGCCCAGGGGCCGGACGGCCGGGACCACAACATCACCGGCTACCCCATGTGGCTGGCCGGCGCGGGGGTGAAGAAGGGCTTCACTTACGGGGCCAGCGACGAGTACGGGATCAAGGCCGTCGAGGGCCGGATGCACACCAACGACCTCCACGCCACCCTGCTGGCCCTGATGGGGCTCGACCACGAGAAGCTGACCTACCGCTACGCCGGCCGCGACTTCCGGCTGACCGACGTGGCCGGCACCGTGGTCAATGAGATCTTCGCCTGACCGCGTGCCCGGCGGAGACGGAGACGACCCGGGCGTCGGCCCGGGTCGTCAATTTTAATAACAATAGTCAGTTAGATCGTTAAATTATGTGCTAGACTGGCCACGCGGTCAAGCCGCGTGCCGGTATTCGAGCGGCTGGGCCTGGATCGCGGCCCAGTTCGCGTTCACCCAGTCGACCACGTCGGTCAGCCCTTCCTCCAGCGAGACGATCGGCTTCCAGCCGAGCTCGGCCCGCGCCTTCGTGGAGTCGATGACGTACGCCGCGTCCTGCCCCGGCCGCTCGTCCACGGCCCGGGTCGCGTCCTCGAACCGCCGGTCGAGCCGGTCGCAGATCGTCCGTACCACCTGCCGCACCTCGACCCCCTGGTCCGGCGAGAGGTGGTACAGTTCCCCCACCCGGCCCGTCTCCAACACGGCCTTTTCCCCGCGGGAGACGTCGCGGATGTGGATGTAGGATTTTACCGCCCGGCCGCCGCCGTGCAGTTCGATCACCCGCCCGAGCTTCACGAAGATCGCCGACCGGGGGATGATCTTGAACAGCTGTTGCCGCGCCCCGTACACGTTCGTCGCCCGGACGGTCAGGAGCGGGAACCCGTACTGTTTCGCGTAGGTTTTGAGCAGGTAGTCGGCGGCGGCCTTGGACGCGGCGTACGGCGTGCTCGGGTTGAGCGGAGAGTCCTCGGTCACCGTCCCCACACAGCTGCCATAAGCCTCGGGTGAGGAGATGTGGACGTAACGCTTGAGGTACTTCTGCTTCCGGAGGTGGTTCACGAGGAACGAGAGCGCGACGGTGTTCGTCTGGAACCAGTGTTCCGGGTGCTCCCAGCTCGGGGCGACCTCGCTCTGGGCGGCGAAGTTCACGATCGCGTCCGGCTTCTCCTCGTCGAGCATGGCCAGGATCCGGCCCATGTCCCGGTTCATGTCGAGGGCGTAATACCGGTAGTGCGAGAGGTCCTTCCGGAGCCGGTACTTCAGGAACAGGCCCGACCGCTCGGGCGACCGGCTGACGCCGATCACCTGGTAGCCCGGCTCGTCGAGCAGGAGGTCGACAAAGTCTTGCCCGGAGAACGAATTCGCGCCGAGGACGACGATCTTGTTCATGCGACCTTCCGTGGCGTGAAACTGGTGGAGAGTACGGCCGCGAGGGCGGCCCGGGCCTTGGCGAGCTGGCTCGTCTTGCGGGTTTCCTGCTCCGCCGCGGTCCCGCTGAACGCCCGCCGGCTCCCCCCGACCGGGAGGAACTCGTTGAGCATGATGCACACCCACTTCACCCGGTACACCGGCAGCAAGAGGGTGGCCCGGGCGACTTGCATCGTGGGGTCCGCCAGCTCGGCGGCGACGGCCGCGGCGAAGCGGTCGAACGCCAGAGGCGGGGCCGGGACGGCCGGCTGGCAGAAGAAGTCGCAGATGAGTTTCGAGGGGTCGTCCCAGCCGGCGTACTCGAAGTCGATGAACCGGAGCCGGCCGTCGTGGGCGAGCAGCGCGTTGTGGAACCCGAAATCGGACGGGGACAGGCAGCGGTCCGCGTCGGCGAGCACCTCGTCGGGGAGAAGCCCGTGGGCCGCCGCCGCGGCCCGGGCGGTCGCAAGGACCTGCCGCCACGCCGGCACGAGGTCGCTGCCCACCCACGCCGCGGCTTCGTCCGCCATCCCCCCGACCGGCATCGTCTGGAGCCGTTCCACCCGCCGGTTCACCGTGGCGAAGTGATCGTCGAGGGTGAAGCACGACTCGGACGCCCGGGGCAGCGCCGCTGCCGCCGGCTGATTCTTCGCGCGGTTCAGCGTGCGGTAGAAGTCGACCGCCTGATCGACCGCCGCCTCACCGGCGATTGCCCCGTGAAGGGACCGGCCGAAGACGAACTCGAACAGCCCGAGCCCGCCCTGCGGGTCTGAGGCGAGTGGCTGGGGGATGCACCGGACGCCGTTATCCCACGCGAACCGGGAGAACGCGAACTCGGCTGCCAACCGGTCGCGGGGGTCGTCCGGGTGGCGGAAGTAGGACTTGAGCAGGAAGGTGCCGGCCGCGGCGTCGAGCCGGAACACCCGGTTGTTCGCGCCGCCGGCCATCGGCGCGACGGCCCGGACCGGCCCGACCCCGGCCCGGTCCGCGAGAGCGTGGGCGGCCTGAAGGTCTAAGCCGCCCATCGGTCCCCCTTCCCGCCGAGGGCGATGCCCGCGACCTCGTCCCAGGACGTCACGCGGGTGTAGTCCGCGCGGTCGGGGTTGGCGGCCGCGGGGTCGAACAGGATCTTGCGGGGTTTGGCGGGAAACGAGGGCTCGCCCAGGAACTCGGGCAGGTCGTCCACGAACACGTCGCACCCGAGCGTGCCGATCCGGTCCAGCTTCGCCTGCTTGGTCAGTTCGAGGTAGACGGAATCGGGTGTCAACCCGGTGTCACTGGTCCCGTAGAACCCGTGGGCGGTGAGGAAGGTGTGGGCGGCCGCGTGCAGGTCGTACTTCGGGCCGAGGTACGGGTGTTTCGTCTTGTGGCTGACAATCACCACCCGGACCCCTGCGGCCTTGCACCCGGCGAGGAACGCCTTCACGCCCGGGAACGGCTCGGCGTCCGAGATCCGCGGACCGTACCCGACCCCCTGCATCTCGGTCCAGGCGGGCTCGCGGTCGATCGAGCGGAGGAAATCGCGGACCGCACCCTTCGTGGCCGGGACGGACTCCGGGATCAGCCCCTGCTCCCGGGCGAGCCGGTGGAACAGCTGGTCGTAGCAGACGATCGTGTTGTCGAAGTCGAGGCCGATCAGCATGGGGCGGGTCCGGAGAGAAGATTCACCACAGAGTCGAAGTCGAAGATTCACCACAGAGTCACAGAGAACACAGAGGAAGAACGGACAAAGTAATAAACTAAACCCTCTAAAATGGTTTGTTTCACAAAATCTTTCTCTGTGTTCTCTGTGTTCTCTGTGACTCTGTGGTGAATGCTTCCAGATTATGCAGCCTTTCCCAACACTCCCGCGACCCCGGCGATGTCCAGCAATGGCCGGGCGGCCTTTCCGTGTTCCAGGTCGTCGAGGGCGGCGTTCACGTCGGCCAGGCCGTAACTCTTGGAGAGGAGCGGTTCGAGGTCGAGCCGGCCGGCCATGAGCAGCTTGCAGTACCGCGGGTAGTCGCGGTCGGGCACGTTGTCGCCGCCCCAGGTGCCGAGCAGCCGCTTGCCCATGTTGAACTCGCGGGGGTCGATCTCCAGCGTGGTGCCGAACCGGGCGTTGCCGATCACCACCGCGGTGCCGCCTTGGTGCCGCACGCACGCCAGCGCCTGCCGCATCACCGGCGCGACCCCGGTGGCCTCGACGGCGAAGTCCGCGCCGCCCTTGCAGAGTTTGAGGATCTCCGCGACGGGGTCCGTCGTCTTCGAATTGATTGTGTGCGTCGCGCCGAGCCTGGCGGCGAGGGCGAGCTTATCCGGGTTGATGTCCACCGCGATGACGGGCGTACACCCGGCGAGGGCGGCGGCGGCCACCGCGCACGAGCCGATCCCGCCGACGCCGAACACGACCACGCTCTGCCCCGGCCGCGGCTGGGCGGTGTTGAACACCACCCCGGCCCCGGTCGGGACTGCGCAGCCGACCAGCGCGGCGAGCCGCATCGACATCCCGTCCGGCACGGGTGTGAGCCGGTTCTCGCTGATGACCGAGTGCGCCGAGAAGGTGGTAATTCCGCCGGCGTTCACCTTCCGCCCGTTCCACTCGTAGACCGTCCCGGGAACGTCCGCCCCGCTCCCCTTGATCCAGGAGAGGATGACCTTGTCGCCGGGCTTGACCTTCGTCACCCCGGGGCCGACCTCGCGAACGATCCCGCTCCCTTCATGCCCGAGGCAGTGGGGGAGGAACTTGTCTTCGCCGCGGTGCCCGCGCGCTTCCCCGACCTGCGTGTGACACACCCCGCTGTACACGACTTCGACGAGCGTCTGCCCCGGTTTCAGGACGGGGATGTCGAGGTCGACGAGTTCGAGCGGCTGGCCGAGCCCGACGAGTACGGCGGCAGTCGTCTTCATGCATCCTCACCGGCAGACACGGGTAGCGAACGTACCGGAGTGTGCGTACTACCACACCAACGGAAGCCCGGACAAGTCCAACCCGCCGACAAAATGGCGGTCCCGCATGAGTGGAAGGTTTCCCCTGTGAACGCGGTCATCTTGCCCGCTGTTTGTCGTGCTCGCGTTCGGGCCGGATGGCAGTGTTTGGCAGGGTTTGGCAGCCCCTGGAGCGTTTTTTCCGACATCGACCCGCGGGGGGCATGAGTAGCAGGTATTGCCCAGGGAGCCTGGTCCTCTCGGCTGGTGTTCGGGGTGCCTGCGGCCGGGACCAGGATCCAGTGGCAGTGTTTGGCAGGGTTTGGCAGGCTCCGGGCCTGGGATCGCGGCCGTCTCGGCCGCTCTCCGGCGTGCCCATCGTCAGTGACCTGGCCGTGGCAGTGTTTGGCAGGGTTTGGCAGCCCCCGGACCTGTTTTTCTGCCACCGGCCCGGGGTCTGGCGTCCGGTCGGTGATCCTGGCCGGGCCGGGAGGTGCAGGCGCCTGTACTTCCCCCAGCTGATCCGCCCGCAGTTCGACCACGCTTCCTTGAGGGACGGGGGCCAGAGATGAAGGCCTTTGCCCCGTGGTCCAGATACCTTCAGCCCGCGTCCCTCGTGGGCCGCCCGCTACCGCAGGTGAAGACGAAACTTTGAGCGACCGTTCCTCTTGCGGCGAGCAATCGTGAGGTTGTTCCGGGTCGGGGCCACCGACCGGTGGTCCACCGCCATCGATGCCCGACCCCGGGCCGGCATCCAGCTCGTCCTCATGCGGGTCCGTGGCCGGGTCGTCGGGATAGTGGCCGGCGCTCATCCGCTCCAGCCGGTTCAGCTGGTCCCCGACGTCGACCTGCTCCCGGACCTTCAACGTCAGATCGATCACCGCCTTGGCCGCCTTGAACCCGACGTGCGGGTTCTGGTTCCAGATCAGCTGATTGAGCTTGTAGGAGTCGTCTGTTATCTCGCTGGTGGGCATGCCGCAGTCGGACGACACGGCGGCCGATCGGACATCGGTCACCCGGGACTTGAAGGCGGGGTCTTTGAGTCGCCGAAACACGGTCCGCTCGCTCACCTGGGCCATCTGGGCTGCCTCGGCGACGGTTTTCCCGTGGCCCAGGGATCGGATCAGGACCTCGTCCGCGGACTGCTCGTTGGGGGTGGGCATGGGAGTTCCTTCGGGTTGTCGGGCGTCGGTGTCAAGCAGGCTTGGCGAAAGACGAATGCATTATGTCGCGCAGTATACTCCAGGAGAAGGTGAGTGGGAGTTGGTTCTAACCCGACTCGGCGAAGGACTTGGGGCGACCCTGGCCCGGAAGTGTCCGGGCGCGGCCGCCGGGTGGGAGTGGCAGTACGTCTTCCCGTCGGTTAAACTCTCCCTGGACCCGAGGCCCGGGGACGTCCGGCGTCATCACCTGGGCGAGTGCGCGGTGAGCACGGCGATCTCGGCCGGGGTGACGGCGGCCGGGATCGTCAAGCATGCGACGGCGCATCCGTTCCGTCATAGTTTCGCGACCCACCTGTTGGAGTCCGGCTACGACATCCGGACCGTGCAGGAGTTACTGGGGCACGAGGACGTGAGCACCACGATGATCGATGCGCACGTGCTGAACCGGGGCATGTCCGGGGTGATCAGCCCCCTGGACCGGTGAGTCCGACAATGGCCGTTCGGATGTTGGTTTTGAAGGACTCTGTTTGAGTATGTGTCGCAACCGGTTGTCAAACCAGCTAGTTGCGTCGTGGATTTCGAGATTGTTCTGTTCCGTGTTGGTTTACTGGGCACGAAACCAATCATTGGTTCGGCGGCGGAGAGGTGACACGCGGATGGGGGCGGCGGTTGCCATCGGCATGGCGGACGGCGACGATCCCCCGACGGTGGACGTGCCGGTAACCGTCGACACACCCGAGGCCGTCGTCCGGTTCCTGGCCGGCTGGCTCGTGGCTGACGGGCAGTTGCCGGCCGCCGAACTGGAGCCGGTCGTCGGCCGGGTGCTGAGGCGGGAGGCGTGCGGGTCCACCGGCATCGGCCGCGGTCTGGCAGTGCCGCACGGGTACAGCGACGCCATCGAGCGGGTGGCGTTCGTGGCCGGGCGGTTAGCCGCCCCGCTCGACTGGTCGGCCATCGACGGCGAGCCGGTCCGGGTGGTGGCCTTGGTCGTCGGGACGGGGTCGGGCACACCGGCCGCGCTGCAGGCGCTGGGGGAGGCGGTGCGGCGGCTGAGGGGCGGCCCCAGCAAAGGGTGAGCCGCGGACGCCGAACCCGCCGCTGCACCGGACCCGGCGGGCACGTGCGTTCCTGGGACTTCAGAGCCCACCCTGCCCGCCGGGCCGGTGAGCTATTTGTTCGGCGGCTTCACTCATCGCTGACGCAGTTCGGAGCACTTCGACATGCCAAACCGGTGTCTCCTGGTTGTGGTTTCAGGGTTCGCCGTCAGTGTCTTGGTGGCTGGCATCTGCATGACGCGCCCCGGCAGGGTCGGACCGACCTGGACGAATTACTCGCAGATTCAGGACGGGACGACTATTGAAGAAGCCGAGAGCAGACTCGGAAAGGCTACGAGTGTCAGTCAAGGGGGCAGCGGCAGCGCTCGCACCGTTGCGACGTGGGTCGCCGAAGATGACTCCGTATTCTGGATCGCGTTTCGGGCGGACGGGACCGTCATGAAACAATGGTTCGATTCCAAGCGAGTTACCATCTTCGACAAGATCCTTCGGCGCCTGCATCTCGCCTGATAGCTGTAGCAGCCGCCGAACCCGCCGCTGCACCGGACCGCCGGCTCAACCGCGCTTTGCAGCCTGTCCGCGGGTATCATCGGGCGGTTAGTGGCTCCTGGCGGCCGGTGAGCTGTATGTTCGGCCCCGGAGGCTTCGGCGGTGGAAGTGCGGCCCGACTCGGAAGGCTTCGACCGTCTGTACGTCTCGGCCCCGGAGTGGGACGCCACGTTCGAGGTGTACGGGGCGTGCCCCGTCCAAGCGTTCGGCACCGCCCGAGGCCGTGACCTGTGCTTCCGTGCCCGTCAGGGCGAATGGTCGTTCGACGTGGCCGACGGCGCCGGCCACCTCCCATCTGACGGCTTCCGGGACTCGGACGGGTTCTACCGTGAGGGGATCGACCCCCACAACGGGTACATGCCGCTGCCGGAGGCGGTGGCCGTCATCGCCGAGTGCCTGCGGGAGTGCGCAGGCGGTCGGGCCGAACCCGTCGCTGCACCGGACCCGGCCCGCGGGTCGGTTTCCGGTGACGTGTAGCTCATCGAGCGGGCCGGGCCGGTGAGCTTGTCGTTCGGCGGCAGTCGTTGGCGTGTTGGAGCAGGCCATGAGCGTCGAGGGGATTCTCTTCTACGGCATGACCATGCCCGGCAACGACCAGGGGTGGCGGCGGCTCCGCGCCAAGTACGAGGACGAAACCGGTCGGATGCTGGTTGAGCACTTCCATCCTGAACTGCTGGAAGACAAGCAATGGGCCAAGCGATTCCGGAAATTCGCTGGTGACTACCTGAGCGCTCTTACGCAGAAGTTGCCGCCGGAAGAGGTCTTCGGTGGGTGCAGGCTCAATGGGTACGGCGACCTCCGCCGGGGTGCGGGCCGCTACTACGTCGTCATCAGCGGCACTGAGATCATGGGACGCACGGAAGGTGCCCGCATCGATCCCGAGTTGCTGAGGAGTCGCAGTCGGCGCGAATGGGATTCCCGGCTTCGGATGTTTTGCGAGCGGCTCGGAGTCGGTTTCTCCGAACCGCGATGGCAACTGGCCTTCTGGTGGTGCTGATATGGCGGCGGGCATCCTTCTCTACGGCGTCGCGCTGACCGACTCGGATACCGCGTGGTCCGAACAGTACGAGGCGCACGACTGCAAGTTGAGCGCGGCAACCAAGACGGTCGCCGCGCGGAAGCGGGTCAGGGTCAAACATCCACCGTTTGGTTGCGCGGTCGTCGGCCGTCCGTGGTGGTGGTTCGTCACGCTTCCTGAGAGTTGCCTGTTGGCAACGGGAGATGACGCCACACCGGTCGAGGGTTTAGAGGTCAAACCGGAGTGGGACGAGAGCTTGCGGCAGTTCTGCGACCTGTTCGACCTGGGTGAGCGCCAACTCGCGTGGTACGTCACCTGGGTGGACGACGGCGAACATCGAGGGCACAAGCTCGTCGTGTCGTAGCAAGGGACGCCTAACCGGTCGCTGCACCTGACCGCCGGCGCGTCTGTTCTTTTTAGCACCACCTGTTCCACTGTCGGTGGTTGGTTCCCCGGCGGCAGGTGAGCTTTATGTTCGGCCGCGCGAAGACCCACGGGGGTCGGCGCGAGCCGGTACGAGGGACGTCCACCCCCCTTCCCAAGTGGTGGACCCGGCCCGCGCCGACCCCCGAGGCGCGGACGGAACGGGTGTTGCTCAGCGACGCGCGGTCCGCGGCGCGGCCGAACAGTGGAGCTCAACGACGCGCGCTCCGCAGCCGCGAGGCGCGCGGCCGAACCCCTCCGCTGCAGCGAACGCGCCAAGGATCGTGATCGGGGGCGGACCATCGCTGGTCCGCGCGTCGCTGAGCTCCACTGTTCGGCCCCGGAGGGCGCTCGGTGGCGCGACTGCGGTACTCCCGGACGGAGGCTCAGGCCGAGGCGCAGCGGCGGGCTGAGGCGTTCGTCGCCGACCGGCCCGACCGGGACCAGTGGCGGCTCCGGGGCACGTCCCCGAACACGTTGGTGCCACCGAGCCGGGCGTCCAAGCACCCGGTCGCGTGGGTCGCGGTCTTCGCCCCAGTCCCGCCGGACGGGGGTGTCATTGACGGCGGCGAGTTGTTCGTGGCTGTCGATCTGGAGACCGGCGGGGTTGGGGTCCTCGGGTTCTAAAGGCTGGCCGAACCCGCCGCTGCACCGGACCCGGCCGCGGGGTCTGCTTCTGGAGACGCATAGCTCGTCGGCGCTGCCGGGCCGGTGAGCTGGATGTTCGGCCACCGCTGTATCCCTGAGAGGGAGGGAGTTATGTCGTCGCCGCCGGTCCCGGCCAACGAGTTCGTCAGGCCCGCAGTCCGGTGGTCCGGAACGATTCCGGATGCCGGGAAGGAGAAGGTTAAGCCGAACTCGGGGGTCATTACCTGGCGGGAGCCCTTCGCCGAACTCTGGGCCGCCTGGGAACTCGGGAAGGAGGCTCCCCATGTGGACTTCGATTCGTACTTCGTCGTGGTCGAGGCGGGGCCGTATGCGGACGGCCTCGTCCACCTGATGGTGGATGGTGAGGGTGTCGGGAGAGCCGTGGTCGTCACCAAGCGGGAGGAGCCGGAGCGGCAGGGGTTCGGTTACAGCATCGGGGTATTCCCGCGGGCAGGGATAAAGACGTATCGCGGCAAGGTTGTCGCCAAGCGAGAGGAGCCGTAGCCGACGCACGGGCCGGTCCGAAGGAGTGACGCCAGACGCCGAACCAGATAGCGTGTTGTCAACCTAACTTTTTCGGTGCTCGTCCGGCCGCCGGGGGATGGCCGGGCGAACCCCCGGCGGCCGGACGAGCACCGACCCACTCCGGGTCGAATGGG
>JAQGHQ010000474.1 GCA_028288765.1 Gemmataceae bacterium
GGCACCGCCGGGTCCGCAATCCGCAATCCGCAATCCGCAATCCGCAATCGTGGTGGGTGGCGGCCTGGCGGGGCTGGCGGCGGCCGCGGTCCTGGCCCCGCGAGGGTTCCGGGTGACCGTGCTGGAGTCGCGGCAACGGCTCGGCGGGCGGGCCGGGTCGTTCACCGACCCCGCGACCGGACAGCTGGTCGACGCCTGCCAGCACGTCAGCATGGGGTGCTGCACCAACTTCGCCCACTTCTGCCGGACCGTCGGGATCGACGGGTTCCTGACCCCGCAGCCGAAGCTGTACTTCGTGACCCCGGACCGCCGCAAGAGCGTGTTCAAAGCCGACCCGTGGCCGGCCCCGTTCCACCTCGGCCGGGCGCTGCTCGGCGCCCACTACCTCACCCCCGGGGACAAGCTCCGCGTCGCGTACGGGCTGGCCGCGATGCTCCGCGAGCCGCCCGACGCCGACCCGCCGCTTTTCGACTGGCTGAAGGCCCACCACCAGAACCCGCGGACGATCGACCGGTTCTGGGGCGTGGTGCTGGTGAGTGCCCTGAACGAAACCGTGGACCGGCTCGGGCTGAAGTACGCCCGGAAGGTGTTCCGCGACGGGTTCGTCCGCCACCGCGACGGGTTCGTGGTCCACGTCCCGGCCGTCCCGCTCGGCCGGTTCTACGGCGACGAACTCCGGACCTGGCTGACCCGCCACGGGGTCGAGGTGCGGGAGAACGCGGGCGTGCGGCGGGTGGAGGTGGAAAACCTAACCCCCCAACCCCCTTCCCTAAGAGGGAAGGGGGAGCAAGCCGCCGACAGGTCTTCCTCCCCTCCCTTCTTAGGGAAGGGGTCGGGGGAGGGGTTTCTTCCGGAACAGCGCGTTTCTCATCTCACCCTCCGCGACGGGTCATCCCTCTCGGCCGACTGGTACGTCCTCGCCGTCCCGTTCGACCGCGTGGCGGACCTGCTGCCCGAAGACCTCGTCGCCCGGGAGCCGTACTTCGCGAACGTGAAGAACCTCACCCCGTCGCCGATCACGAGCGTCCACCTGTGGTACGACCGGCCGGCGATGTCGCTCCCGCACGCGGTCCTGGTGGACTGCCTGGGGCAGTGGGTGTTCAACCGCGGGGAGGTGGCCCCGGGCGAGTTTTACCTGCAAGTCGTGGTCAGTGCCGCCCGCCCGCTCAAGGGGCTCGGCCGGGACGAGGTCCGGCGCCGGATCGCGGAGGAGATCGGCCGGTTGTTCCCGGAAGCCGGACCGGCGAACCTGCTGCGGGCGAAGGTGGTGACCGAGCACGCGGCGACGTTCAGCGCGGTGCCCGGGGTGGACCGGTGGCGGCCGGGGCAGGCGTCCCCGGTTTGTAACCTGATGCTCGCCGGGGACTGGACCGCGACCGGGTGGCCGGCGACGATGGAAGGTGCTGTCCGGAGCGGGTATCTGGCGGCCGGGGTGATCCTCGACCGGTGCGGCCGGCCGGAACGACTCGTCCGACCGGATCTGGGCCGGGATTCATGAGGATGCACGAAGCCCGCCCGATTCGGGCGGGTAACGTTCGGGCAAAAGTTTCGCCGGTCCGAATCCGATCCTCCAGGGTTGCGTCTATGGGAGTGTGGTCCGTTCGCTCCGCGAGCGGTTCTTTCTCATACTGTTTCCGGTCCGGCCCACGCCGAAGATAGTGGCCTCCGGGCCGATCGGGTGTCACAATAGCCATATTCGGTACGACCGGCGTGCGAAGGCCCGCGGGGCGGAGTACCACGATGGACCGATTCGGGCTCGTCCTCGCGTTGCTGACCGCATCCGCCGGTCCGGTCGCGGCCGCGTCCCCGGACCCGAAGGATCTCGCCGTCCCCCCGACCGAACTGGCAAAGGCCCGCGACCTCGTCGAGAAGCTGGGGAGCGAAACCTACGACGACCGGGAGGACGCCCAGGACGACCTGGCGAAGATGGGCCGGCTTGCCCTCCAGCCGCTGGTAGAAGGGCTGAGCTCGCACCCCAGTCCCGAAGTCCGGTTCCGCTGTCAGACGCTCTTGCCGAAGGCGGCGGCCGAGGACCTCCACGCCCGGCTGGCGACCTTCCTGGCCGACGCCGAAGGGAAGTTCGAGCACGACCTGCCGGGGTGGAACGAGTTCCGGAAGATAACCGGGGAGACGCCCGCCGGCCGGGCGGTGTTCGTCGACCTCCTCGCCGACCCGGTCAACCGGTCCCTGGTGCTCGCCGCCGCCGGCCCGCCCGGGGAGATCGGGTCCCTCGTCGCCGCCCGCAAGCAGGAGCTGTACTTCCTGCAGTTCCCGCGGACCTCGACCGCCACCCGCAAGGAGCCGTCCGTCGCCGACGTGACCGCCCTGATGTTCGCCGAAGCCCAGGTGGCCTCGACGGTCGTCCCGCGGACGATTTCGACCACGAGTTTGTATACCGCCTCGGGGTTCTCCACCGCGGTCGCCGACTCCGGGCCGAAGGGGCGGGTGTACCGGGCGGTGGCCGTCCACTGGATGGCGACCCGGGACGACGCGATCCCGCTGCACCAGGCGGTCCTCGTCGGCTCGAACCTGGGCCTGTCGAAGGAGGCGGCCGGGGTCGCCGCGAAGCTGGTCCGGCTCAAGGGGGCGGTCGTGTCCTACCGGGCGCAGGCCGCCACGACGATCGCCCGGCTCGGGGCCCGGGACCAGCTGCCCGCCCTGGAGGCGGTGTTCGGGGACGACACGGTGATGCGGTCGATCCGGATGGGGGCCGGGGGCCGGGCCGAGCCCGCGGAGGCCCAGCTCCGGGACCTGGTCCTCGCGGCGGCCGTCCAGCTGACCGACCAGGACCCGGCGGAGTACGGGTTCGCCGGGCCGGCGGGGGCCACCCGGTTCACCTGGCACCTTCCGGCCGACAAGCGGGCGGCCGCGTTCGAAAAGTGGAAGGCGTGGCGGGAGAAGCATCCGGACGCTGAAAAAGGCCGACGCGACAAGTAAAACGGTAACGTCCGAACGCGACGGGACGAGGAGAAGGGGCGCGAGATCGGGGGGCGGGTGCCCCCGACCCGGCCCTTCCCCCCCGGGGGGTAAGACCATGAACCGGTTGCGGGTGGTGGCACTGGGGTGGGCACTTTCGGCGGTCCCGGCGGCGGCGGCGGCGCCCGACCCGAAGGAACTGACCGTCCCGGCCCACGAGCTGTCGAAGGCCCGGGAGCTGGTCCGGAAGCTCGGCAGCGAGGTGTTCCGGGACCGCGAGGACGCCCAGGACGCCCTGGCCAAAATGGGCCGGCTGGCCCGGCCCGCCCTGGCCGAGGCGCTGGGTACCGACCCGAACCCGGAAGTCCGCGCCCGGTCGGCCCAGCTCCTCCCACGGGCCGAGGCCGCCGACCTGCAAGCCCGGATCGACACCTTCCTGGCCGACGCCGACGGGAAGTTCGACCACGACCTGCCGGGGTGGGCGCTGTTCCGCAAGGAGGCCGGGGCCGACCGCCTCGGCCGGGAGCTGTACGTCGAGGTCCTTAAGAGCCCGACGAACCTGGAGCTCCTCACCGCCCTCGGGGTGTCGAACGAGGCCGGCGGGCGGGCGGTCGCCGACCGCCGGCTGGCCCTGTTCCTCCAGGCCAACCCGGGCGCGTTCGGGCGGGGGTTCGTCCCGGCCACCCCGAGCCGCCCGCAGCAGCCGTCCCTGGCGGACGTCGCCGTGCTCCTGCTCGCCGAGACCGCGGTCCCGACCAAGGACATCCCCCGGCCCGGGCCGTTCGCGTACATCACCGGCGCGCAGTTCGTTCAGCACCAGGCCCCGATGAGCGCGATCAACAACCCGGGCAGCACCCCGCACGCCGAGGCGTACCGCCGGGTGTTCGCCCGGTGGCTCGACAGCCGGACCGCCCCGGAAGACCTCAACAACATCGCCTACATCGCGAACAACTTCAAGCAGCTCAAGGAGGCCGGCCCGCTCCTGCGGCGGGTGGTAACCACCGACGGGGTCCAGAGCCACGCGAAGGCCCAGGCCATGATCTTCCTGTACCAGCGGGGGAAGGATGAGCTGCCGGCGATCCGGGCCCAGCTGAAGAACGACACCGCGATCAACCAGCGGCTGGTGATCGCCCCGAACGTGATCATCGACGCGCAGATCCGGGACGTGGCCCTCGCGCTGTGCCTCCACAACGAGAACCAGGACCTGAAGAAGTACGGGTTCGAGTTCCAGCCCGGGTTCAACCCCGCGCAGGTCGCGCAGAACTACTGGGGCTACGGGTTCACGTCCGACGAAACCCGGACCACGGCCTTCAAGAAGTGGAACGAGTTCGAGGCCCAGAAGAAGAAGGACGGTAAGGGGGCGGACCAGGCGCCGCCGCCGAAGGCGATCGGGGAGAACGAGAAGAAGTGAGCCCGGCGGCCGGGCCCGGTCACCGCCCTCCCGTCTTATCGGGGGGGCGTTTTGCTTTCCCGGTCCGCAGCGCCGTCGACGACACGTCCGCGCGGAAGTCCGTCTCGGCGAGCGGCAGGAACAGGCCGTGGAACTCGGCGGCGAGGTCACCGGCGGTCCAGGTGCGGAACGCCCCGGCCGCGTCGGCCCGCCCGCCGACCACGACCCGGCACCCGCGGGCCAGGAGGTGCCGCAGCGCGTCGTCCCGGCGGGCGGGATCGTCCCGGTAGTATTTCGGGTCGACGAGCCGGGTGGCGGTGTCGAACCCGACGACGAACGCGGCCCCGGGGAAGAGGTCCGCCTTCTCGGCGAACGTCGCCGCCCGCGTCACCCAGACCGGCCCGACCCCGGCGAACTGCGCGACCCGGCGGGCCACTTCTTCCGGCGCCAATCCCGGCTTGTCGACGTTCGCGACACTCAGCTCGAACGCGACCGGCAGCCCGAGCCGGTGGCCCGCGACGGCCGCGAGGGTGGTGTGCCCGTGGTGCAGCGGGTTGAACGACCCGGGCAGCACCGCGCCCGGCCGCGGGCCGTCGGCCCGGACCGTGCCGTCGGGCTCCCGGCACACGGCCGGGCGCGATGCGAGAAGGGTCCAGAGCATAAATCGGACAGAAGATTAACCACAGAGTCACAGAGACCACAGAGGAATACCGAGAAGAAAAGATTTCATTTCACTCGTCTCTATGCTTTTATCTCCTCTCTGTGGTCTCTGTGACTCTGTGGTTAAAGTCCTAAAGTTCTTCTCACTTCACGGCCCACGGCGGCGCGACGACCTGGCCGTTCGCGGCGAGGGCCCGGGCGCTCACCTGGAGGACCCGCAGGAAGCCCTCGCTGTCCGCGTGGTCGAACTCGCCGATCGCTTCCATCGAGGCGTTGCTCTCCGAGTACAGCTGGTGCGGCACGTCCGCCGCCGCGTCGAACTCGGCCCGGCCCTTGTAGAGTTTCAGCCGGATCGTCCCGGTGGCGAGCCTGGTGATCGGCTCGATCGCCTTGCGGGCCATGTGGGTGCCGAGGTCGAACCCGTATCCCTGGTAGATCTGCTTGGCGACGTACAGCGAGAGCTGGTCGAACAGCTCCCGGCCGCGGCGGTCGAGGACGAGCTGGAGGAGGTAGGCGTAGGCGGTGCCGAGGAGCTCCATCCCCGGGGCCTCGTACACCCCCCGGCTCTTGATCCCGACGAACCGGTTCTCGACGAGGTGGGTGGCGATCCCGACGGCGTGCTTCCCGCCGATCGCGTTCGCCAGCTGGATCGCCTGGAAGGCGGTGGTCGGTTTCCCGTTCACGGCCGCCGGGCGGCCCTGCTCGAACCGCACGGTGACGGTCTCGGGCTCGGCCGGGGCGTCCTTCGGGAGGACGCCCATGCCGGGGGTGACGAACCAGGGCGGGGTGTCGAGGTGTTCGAGCTTCCCGGCCTCGTGGGTGAGCCCGAGCAGGTTCGCGTCGGTGCTATAGGGGGCGCCCCGGCTCACCTTGATCGGGAGCTTGTGTTTCTCGCAGTAGTCGATCATCTCGGTCCGCCCGCGGAACCGCGACAGGAACGCCTGGTCCCGCCACGGGGCGTACACGGCCATGTCCGGGGCGAGCATGTTGGTGCAGAGCTGGAACCGGACCTGGTCGTTCCCGCGGCCGGTGGCCCCGTGCCCGAGGACCTTGATCCCCCGCTTCTTCATCTCGGGGACCATCCCGGCGACGATGACGTGCCGGCCGATCCCGGTGGTGTTCCAGTACGCCCCCTCGTACCGGGCCTGGAACTGGATGACCTCGACCCCGGACTCGGCGATCATGTCGTGGAGCGGGATGGCGACGTAGTCGGCCGCGCCGCAGGCGCGCATCCGCCGCCCGATCTCGCCGAAGTCGGTCTCGTCGGGCTGGGCGATGTCGGCGGTGAAGCAAACGACCTTCACCCCGTTCTCGGTGAGCCACTGGGTAACGGTGCAGGAATCGAGCCCGCCGGACGCGGCGAACGCGACGGTCTGGCCCTTGAGGTCGGCGAGGGTGGTCATGGGGTCGGAGTCCTCGGTGGCGAATCCAGTGTTCGTTGACGCATACAGTATGAACAAGCCCGGCGAGCGGGGGGCGTGAGCCCCCCGAGTTCGGAAAAACCTCACCG
>JAQGHQ010000064.1 GCA_028288765.1 Gemmataceae bacterium
GACCGCCGGCAGTACTCGGCGTGTCGGAGAAGCTGCCCGGAAAACTCCTCGTCCGCCCAGACGAGCAGCTGGAAGTGGTCCGACTCCCGCACCACGAACGAGTCTCCGATCCGGGCGCGGACGGCCCCGAGCCACTGCCGGGTGATGTCCGCCCATACGGCCGAGTGGCCGTCCGGGGGGAGGATCTGCACGCGGGCGGCGACCACGTCCCAGGGGGGGTATGGGAACCCGTCCGGGTCGCCGAGGAGGTCGGAGATGTTGAGCGGCGAGGACGGCACCCGGTTCTCCGCGGTCACTTGAGGAACGAGGACACGACCACCCACCAGGCGAGGCCCGCCCCCATGTAGAGGAAGAGAGTCACGACGAGCCAGAACACCCCGCCGACACTCGCCGGGCCCGGCCGGGCGAATCCGACCCCGACCAACCAGGCGGACCGGAGGAGAAATGGGGGGAAAATGATCCCCATGACAGCCGCGCTGTACGCCGCCTCGAAGGCTTCCGCCCGCGCGGACAGCGGGACCGGCCCCTGCTCATTCCCGGGCTCCCCATCCCCGGGCTCCTCGTCCTCGATCGGGTCGGGGTCGCCGGGTGCGCCATCGTCGGCCAGGATCTCCCGGGCCCGGGCGAGGTCGGACGGGGCGACCAGCACGCGGACGACCGCCGTCGGATCCGGCTCGTCGCCGTCCGCCCCCGGGTCGTGGACCCGGGCGGCGACCCCGAACTCCCGGAGCCGGGCGGCTTCCCAGTCGGCTTCCCCGGGGTCGTCGAACTCGCCCACCGTGACCCAGTTGTGTCTCATGGCGGGAACTGTTGTACCCGGTCACACGGCCGACCGCCACACTCTACCGGATATCCATCTCGCGGCCGGTCCGCTACTCGTGCTCACCTCTTCTTTTCCGGCGGGTTCGCCTCCGGATTCCGGAGCCGGGGAGTGAGGGTTGTAGGGTGGGCACCGCCCACCTCTGGCCTCAGGTCTTGGTGGGCGGTGCCCACCCTACATGCGAACCGTCCGGGATCGGGAGGCGAACCCTCTCCGGCGGCCCGGTCTGATGACTCTCGTCTTCTCTTCCAGCTGGCGCTCGGATCACACCTCCAGCTCCGCGGGGAAACGCCCTCGCCCCCAGTCGCCGCAGCCGGGCCGACGGGTCCATTGCGATCTCCTTTGAAATCGCCGTCCGGTTCCGGGAAACTGGTCGCCAGTATCACCCGGCCGCCAAGCCAAGCCCGGCTCCGTCGAACTACCCTTATCGGGGTATAATTCACGGGTCCGTGTCTCGGGTTTGTGTTTCAGATTTCGGGCTTCGAAATTCGGTTTTCCGGGCGAAGCCCGGGTAGGGGTGTCGCGTGTCGCAGTCGCTGTCCCGCCGGCAGGCGGTCGTGCTCGGGCTCGTCGTCCTCGCCGCCCTCGGGCTCGGCGGGTACGGGGTCTACCGCGTCGCCGACCGGCAGGGGTTCTGGGCCGACACCGCCGAAATCACGGTCGGGTTCCCGGAGGCCCACGACATCACCCCCGGCACCCCCGTCCGGGTCCGCGGGGTGGACGCCGGGCAGGTGGTCGCGGTCGAGTACCCCGACCACGACGGCCCCGGGGGCGAGGTCACCGTCCGGATGCACCTCCGGTCGAGGTACGTCAACCGGCTGTACGCCGACGCCACCGCCCAGGTGTACTCGGCCGGGGTGTTCGGGGCGAAGGTGATCGCGGTCAGCCCCGGGACCCCGGCCGCCGGGCCGCTCGCGGCCGGCCGGCTCCGCGGGCTCAAGCCGTTCAGCATGGACGAGGCGGTGGCCGAGGTCCGGGACCTGGCGCGGGAGGCCAAGGACACCGCCGGTGAGGTGAAGAAGCTGGCCGCCGACGCCCGGACCACGTCCGCCGAGGCCCGCGGGCTGATCAAGGACGTCCGCGAGGGCGACGGGACGCTCGGCAGGCTGGTCAAGGACGACGACCTGTACCGCGACCTGAAGGACATCGCCGCGGACGCCAAGACGCTGGTCAAGCGGACGGACAAGGCGGTCGGGACGGTCGAGACCGAGATGGCGGGCCTCAAGGGGTTCGTGGCCGACGGGCGGGACACCCTCCGGTCGGTGAAGCAGGGGACGGACGCGGTGGCGAAGATGCCGATCATCCGGGGGTACGTCGAGGACGCGGCCGCCCTGCTCACCCGCCCGGCCCACGCCCGGGACCGGATGGTGTACGAATCCGGCGACGTGTTCCGGGCCAAGTCGGCCGTCCCGAGCGAGGGCGGGAAGACCCACCTGATGGCGATCGCGAACTGGCTCCGGACGGTCAAGGACGCCCGGGCGGAGGTGGTGGTGGTCGCGTTCAGCGACCCCAACGACCGGGACCAGACCCCGGCCTCGGCCCTGGAGATGACGAAGAAGCAGAGCGAGGCGGTGGTCGAGTTCCTGAAGGCCCAGGGGGTTCATAAAATAGGGTGGACGAGCCGGCGAAAGATCATCCCCCTCGGGATGGGGATGAACCCCTCCCCAGTGGTGGAGAAAGACCGCCTGCCGCCGTCGAACGTGCAGGTCCTGCTCTTCACGCCGCAGTGACCCGGCCGGCGGGCGAGAAAATCCGCCGGGCCGTGTCAGGATCGCGGGCCGGATCGGCATATCCTGGTGACACCCTCACCCGGAGCCTCCCATGACCGCCGCAAAGGTCCGCCCGGAGCTGCGCGTGACCGACCCTTCTTCCCAGCCCCCCGCCGCGACCCTCGCCGACCGCGCCCGGATTGGGGTGCTGTACCACTTCTGCCGCCTCCAGCTGCCCGGCGTGCGGGTGCCCGAGGCCGCCTTCCGCGCCCACCTCGACCGCACCTTCCGCATCTTCTTCCCCAAATCCCCCGGGGTAACGTGGGCGTCGTACCTGGAAGGGCTGTACGCGGTGGACTGGGCGGTCTGCGTCGGGTGCCTGGAAGGGTCGAACTCGGCGTGGGAGGTCTTGTTCAACGCCCGGACCGGGCGGAGCGACTGCCTGCTCGTGGACGCCTTCCGGGCCCGGGCCACCCGCCTCTACCCCCGGGACGAGGAGAAGCAAGACACGGCGGTGACCGAGTTCTGGAGTAACCTGATCGCCCCGGAGACCGAGGACAGCCTGCCGATCCTGGCCCGGTACGACGGCCAGCGGCCGCTCGCCCCGTGGCTCATCCGGGTGTTCCAGAACTGGCACCTCTCGAAGCTCCGCCACCATTCCGGGGTGATCTCGCTGCCGGACGACGACATCGCGATCCCATTCGACGCCGCCCCGAAGGCGGACTGCGGGGCCACGCGGTGGCACGAAACGTTCGTGCTCGCGGCCCGGGACTGGCTCGGCGGGATTGACGACGACGAACGGGTGCTGCTCGGGCTGCGGTGGCGATACCGGATGAGCCAGCGGGAGGTGGCCGGGCTGCTCGGGCTGCACGAGGGGAGCATCTCCCGGCGGACGGACAAGCTCCGCCAGAAGGCCCTGGACGCGATCGGGCAACGGCTGGTGGGGGAGGGGTGGACCGGCGACGGCCTGGAAGGGTTCGTGCTGACCGAGCTCGGGGCCGTCCTGACCGACGACCCCCGGCTCTCCGCCGACCAGCTCGGCCGCCTCCTCGCGGCGAAGGGGAAGACCCTGCCGGGCAGAACCGAAGCGGGCTGATCCGTGAACCCGAAAGCGGTGTCCGGTTTTCTCCCCTTTCCCCTTGACTTGAGGTGCTTGGTCGAACTCCCAGGTCCGGCCTCGGCGGTTGGCCTCGGTCTTCACCCCGAAGGGGTGGGACAGCATAGCCCAGGGCAACGCCCTGGGCGGCCGGGCGGGCCGGAAGAGGAGGGTCGATGGCTCCAGAACCCAGGGCGTTGCCCTGGGCTATCCTGTCCCAGCCTTTCAGGCTGAAATCCCAGATCCGTCGATCTCTCAAGGATTTCGACAAAGCACCCAGCGGGGAGAGGGGACCCGAAGCGGGCTGAGAACCGGGTTTCTTTCGTGTCTCAGCTCCGGATCATGACCGCGAACGCCTCCAGGGTCGGGGCCCCGAGGGCGGCCTCGAACCAGCGGGTGAGGTATTCGATCTCGTCGATGCCGCGGACCGCAGCTGTCAGCTCTGGCGGGAGAGCGTGGAACTTCACTCGCAGGAGTTTCAACAGGTCTTCGCGGCGGGCCTCCCGCATCCCGGACGCGAGCCCCTCCGCGAACCCCTCGGCCCGCCCTTCGGCCTTCCACTCCAGCATCATCGACGTAGATGCCATGACGCGCCCTCCCCCGGCGGCGGACGGGACCGCCGGGCAAGTATAGGGCACGGTTCGGCGGGAGGGCGGGAAACGCGAACCGGCCGGGGTTGCCCGTCGGGCGACCCCGGCCGGTGTGTCAGGAGGGCAGCGCCGGGCGCCGGCTCAACCCCAGAACCCGGCCGACCGGCCGACCGCCCCCGCGGTCGGAATCTTGCCGGGTTGTCACGAGGGACGGATGAGTGCGATGAGAGTGGGGAACCAGCGCCAGGCTAACCGTCAGGACACGGCCGGAAGGTTCTGCTGACCGTCAGTCCGTTGCTGGTTCAGCGGGAGCAGTTCCTGGCGGTAGATCGGGACGTCGCGGGGGGCTTCGATGCCCAGCCGGATCTTGCCACGGTCGATATCCACGACTGTGATGCAGATGTTATCCCCGATGTAAATCTTTTCGCCCAGCTTCCGACTGAGGACTAACATGTCGCTACCCTCCGTTGAGCGCCAGTCGTTCGCAAACGCTCCCCAATTCTACGCCACGAATCCGCCCACACCCCGGGGCGCGTTAAAAAGGGGGACTTGACGGGGCACCGGGCGGGCGCACGGCCGGCATTTTGGGCGCATGCCAAACTCTACTCGCACTCGGCGAACCCCAACTACTCGCCGGAAACGGAATTACGGCAGCCCGGTTGGACCCCGAGCGGAGCGACGGCCGGTCCGCCCCGGCCGTACCCCTCACGACCCGCACCACCCTCCTATTCGGACCCCGAGCGGACACCTTGGGTTCGGGACGATAATGACAGGGGAATGTCATCAATGCGGAATGCGGAATCCCTCCAATGCGGAATAACAAATCCAGGGGTCGAAGTTCGGGGCACCTGATTGAAGCTGTTCCGGCTTTCGATCCCGCAATCCGCGTTTCGCATTGGAGAGACCGAAAAACCCACCCGTCGGAACGACGGGTGGGCCTTCGGCGCGAGCTGGGGCGGGCGCTTCAACCGCCTCAGCTCGTCGAATCGGTCGCCCACCGTGGCGTGTGAACTCCTGTCCGTGGTCTGTCACACGGCGACGGGAAGGGCCCTGGCCTTCAGGAACTCCAGCGGGCGAGGGTCACCCTCGTACCGGGCATCGGACGGGTGGAAGATCGCCTGCTTCAGCTTCGCCCGCTGTTCCAGGATGGCGAGCTTTTCCGGGGTACCGGGGGCGGCGGTGGTCGGGGCATCCGGGAGCGGGGCGTTTCCGCTGAAGTTCCCGACCCCGCGGCGGGCGTACTTGCTCGTGGAGGGGTACAGGTCCTTCACGCCCGGGGTGTAGTAGCAGCTCCAGCACAACCCCCGCGGCCGGTTCACCTTGCACTTCGAGCAGTGGCGGCAGACGGCGATCATGGCTTACCCCTTGTCCTAACTGGTTTCCCGTTCCGGGTTTGGTTGAGTTTCGGGTTTCGGGTTTCGAGTTTCGGATGTCCCGTCGCGGGCGGGTCAGGCGGCAGCTTCGGTTTTGCGGATCGTTTCCATATCCGGGGCGACCTGGTCGACCGGCAGGCGTTCGGCGAGGGCCCGTTCGACTTCGGCCAGGAGCTCGCGCCGCATCTCGTCGCGCGGGGTGTCGTCGAACCAGTTGAGGAACCAGCGGCAGGCGGCGGGTTCGCCGAGTCGCTGGTCGGCCTCGAAGCAGACGCGGGCGAAGAACTCCTCGACCTCGCCGACGGCTTCGAGTCCTTCGCCCTGCCACCCGCAGAACCCGAGGGCGCAGGCGGCCTCGACCGGCCAGTCCTGCACGCACATCAGGGGGGGCGGAGTGGTGGTGCTCCCCTGGGTCAGCCGCGGGTCATCTCCTCGCAGGGCGTCCCGCAGGGATTCCAGCCCCGCCGTCGAGAGGACCGGAACGAATCCGTCCCGCCACACCAGACGCCAGCTTTCCATGGTTGTTCCTCCGTCCGGGTCGTCCGCTGTCATCACCCTGTGGGCCGCTCAACTCCTCAGTAGCGGTCTACACACTTCTTATACGGGCGTACACTATATCTGTCAACAGCCATTCCGGCGATTCTTTTGATTTTCCACCCTTAGAGAGCTGTCGCAGGCGAATCCGGAGGATTTACTACTTGTCGTTAACAGGCCTATCGCAGATTAAGTAGACATTTATAGACGCCGAGGGGCATTGCCCTAGAAATACTATACACCCGTCGATTTCTGAGGCAGGCGGGGGAATTTAGAGGCATGACTGGCGGGAAGCGAAGAAGTGGAAAACGGCACGAAAAGCGGGAGGAAGCAGGACGACCGGCCCGTTCCGGGGCTACGCAGGCTCAGAGGTCGACCCGCGGGCCGCGTCCGGTACAGCGGTGGGTTCGACCCACTCCAACCGAAACCCTGGGCGGGATGCTGACGCCTCCTCCAATCCCTCACGGAGGTACTTGGCTTCCACAGGTAGCCGCCCCGCCAGTTCGTTCCACCCGCGGACGACCAGCGCTGCGGGCAGGGTGGATTGCTCCGGGTCGGTTATGGAGTCTCGGAAGGCGTTCCAGTTAGGGTCGGGGAATCAACAAGTGTCGTAAAGTTTGCGCCGAGTTGGTAGGGTCTGAGTTGTGCGGTTCGTCTTCGCGTGTCCGGCAAGGAGGCCCGGGATGGCTTTCGTATTTCGTTCGCGCTACGAATCCGGTGTGGAAGAGCGGGTGCGGGCCTTTTACGAGACGCTGTCGGAGAAGGATCGGCGTCGGTACGTGGCGGTGGAAGCTCAGCGCCTGGGGCATGGCGGGATCACCTATGTGGCCCACGTCTTCGGCTGTTCGGAGCGGACCATCGAGCGCGGTCTGGCCGAGTTGGCCGCGTTGCCCCACGACCCGGCCGCCGGCCGAGTCCGGCGGCCCGGGGGCGGTCGGAAAAAAAGATCCCATCCGCGCCCCAACTCGAAGCCAACCTGAAGGCGGAACTGGAAGTCCGCACCGCGGGCGACCCCGATGACGCGACGGTCTTGTGGACCGACCTGTCGCCGCGGGCCATCGCGGCGACGATGGCCGATCTGGGCACGCCGGTCAGTCCGCCGGTGGTTCGCGACTGGTTGGAGGACCAGGGGCTGCGGTTGCGCCAGATCGCCAAGACCGTGGAGGGCGGCCAGTCCCCGGACCGCGACCGGCAATTCCGGCGGATCGCCCGGCGGAAGACCGCGTACCTCGTCGCGGGCAACCCGGTGTTTTCCATCGACACCAAGGCGAAAGAGCACCTCGGCCAACTCTTCCGCGCGGGCCGCGTCCGGGCGCAGCAGGCGTTCCAGGCCTTCGACCACGATTTCCCGAGTTGGGCGACCGGGGTGGTCATCCCGCACGGGATCTACGATCTGGCCCGCAATCGAGGGCACCTCAACCTCGGTCTCAGCCATGACACGAGCCGGTTCGCCTGCGATAGTTTTCGCTGGTACTGGAACCGCATCGGCCGCCGGTCCTACCCCTGCGCCACGTCGATCCTCTGGTTGTGCGACGGGGGCGGCAGCAACTCGGCCGCGCAGTACCTCTTCAAGCACGACCTACAAGATCTGGTCAACGACTTGGGCATCGAGATCCGGGTGGCCCACTACCCGAGTTATTGTTCGAAATACAACCCGATCGAACGCCGCCTCTTCCCGCACGTCACCCGGGCATGCCAGGGGGTGCTGTTCGACACGCTGGAAACGGTGATTCGCCTGATGCGAAAGGCCTCGACCACCACCGGCCTCCGGACGACGGTCAACGTGATCCGTCGAGCCTACGAAACCGGACGCAAAGTGGCTCACGATTTCAAGGACACCATGACCATACGCTTCGACAAAATTCTCCCCAAATGGAACTACCGGGCTGTACCTCAATAACTCCGACACTTGTTGATTCCCCGATCCCAAGCTCTGGTTCGCGGCCGCCGTTGACCTCCGCCTGGGATTCGACGGGCTGGCCGGGTTGGTTCGGACCCAGCTTTCCGCCGATCCGTTGAGCGGCCATTTGTTCGTTTTCACCAATCGCTCGGC
>JAQGHQ010000498.1 GCA_028288765.1 Gemmataceae bacterium
TGCTTTGTCGAAATCCTCGAGCGATCGGCGGATCTGGGATTTCAGCCTGAAAGGCTGGGACAGGATAGCCCCGGGCACCGCCCTGGGTTCCGGAGCCAGCGCCCTTCCTCTTCCGGCCCGCCCGGCCGCCCAGGGCGTTGCCCCGGGCTATGTTGTCCCACCCCTTCAGGGTGAAGACCGAGGCCGGACCGAGGGTCTCGACAAAGCAGGTCGCGGTCACTTGAACAGGTCGGCCGGCTTCACATCTTTCTTGTGCCCGCCGAACTTGAACGGGGTCGGCTTGTACTCGCCGACGAGCTCCACGCCCGTCTTGTCCGGGATCTTGCCTTCCAGCCCGACCGCCCAAAGACACGCGTTCACGACCATCCGCCGGGTGCCCTCGTAGACGAAGTCCTGGGACGCGCCCATCGTGGTGTTGAAGGCCCGGCCCTCGGTCCCGGATTCGCCCTTGTAGGTCTTGGTCCACGCGACCGGCATCATCGGGTCGTTCTTCGCCCCCTCGACCGGTGCGGAGTCCGGTTCGAGCGTCTTCGTCACCTGTCCGTAGACGAGGATGGTGCTTTCCGCCGGCGGCTTGGCGGTGTAGACGTCGGTGGTGCCGAAGATGTCGCCGGGCTTGATCCCCTTGAGGATCGGGTGCTCTTCCTGACCCTTGGCGATGATCCCCCGGGTGCCTTCTTTGCCGTGGTTCCCGTGGTGCGCGACCCACTTCTCCCCGAGCACTACCCGGCCGAACCCGCCCTCCCAGCCCTTGACCCCGCTCCCGTTCCCGTACTTCGCGTACTTCCGGTCGCCGGGAATGTTGAAGGCGTGGGTGGAGGTCCGCAGCCCCACCACCGGCTTCCCGCTCTCGACGTACTCGGCCACGTACCGCATCTGGTCGTCGGGCAGGTTCAGGAACCGGGTGAAGATGACCATCAGGTCGGCGGTCTTCAGGGCTTCGAGCCCGGGGATGTTGTTGATGTTCGGGTCGATGGTCCCGTCCTTCGGGTCGACCGTGAACAGCACGGTGACTTTGAACCCGTGGCGGGTGGCGAGGATCTTCGCCAGCTGGGGGATCGTCTCCTCCGACCGGTACTCCTGGTCCCCGCTGACGAGGACGACGTGCTTGCCCTTCCCGATCCCGTCCTTGCCGTCGAGGACGATCACGGGGCTGTCGCCGGCGGCGGGCCCGGGCTTGTCGGCGGCAGTGGCCGGGATCAGTACGGCGGTGGCGAGTAGGGCGGCGGCGGCGAGGCGGAATCGCTTCATGGCGGGAGGGTGGGGTGATGGGTTGTGGGGAATGGTCGCGCGGTCAGTATACGACCCGCGGGGACGGGGTGAAGCCGGTCAACCCGCCGGCGGAGGCAGCCCCGGGAACGGCTCTGAGGCGGGACCCTCCTCCTTCACCCGCACGCCACTCGAACCCACCTCGATCATCCTGGCGGCGAGCGCGCCGATCCGGCGGGCTGCCTCGGGCACACTCACCCCGCGGGCGTGGATGTTCGAGATCAGGTTGCGGTCGGCGTCGGTGTGGCCGGGCCGCGGGCGGTAAGCGAGGTACGCCGACAGGCTCTCGGCCGTCGCCAGCCCCGGCCGCTCGCCGATCAGGAGCACGACCACCGCCGGGTCGAGCAGGTCACCCACGTCGCTCATCACCCCGACGCGACAAAGATGGACGAGGAACGGCCGGCCGAAACTCCACCCGCGCCGGCGGGACTCTTCCCAAAGCAGGTCGAGTAATTGCGGTGCGTGTGCGGTAACGGCCGGCGCCGACAGGCCGTCGCCGATGACGACCTGGAGGTCCCGGCCGGTCGGGCATCGGTCGCGGAGGAGCGCCCGGGAGTCGTCGTTCAGCCGGCGGCCGAGGTCCGGCCGCATCAGATACTCGGTCCGCGACCGCGCCTGGGTAACCGCGTTGAAGAGCAGGAACCCGTCGACCCGACCCGTGCCGAAGTCGCGGAGCAAGTCCGCCCCGGCGTGGACCGCGTCGCGGGCGGCGGCGTGGTCCTCGCGGAGCTTCAGGGCGGTGGCCGTCCGGTAGCCCGGTCCGGCGCGACCGGCCAGCACCCGGGCCGGCGTGCGGGCGAGTGCTCGCTGGACCGCATCGGGAAGGTCTGGCTTGTCGGGGACGGGAGGGTTTTCGCTCACGGTTCGCCCAACCCGGCCGCGGGTTCGTGGACCGCCTTCTCCGCCGCCCGGATCGCTGCCCGCTGGTGGAGGCCGAGTACCCCGTGCGGCGGCCCTGGGAACGTGTGCCGGGCGCGGACGAACCACACCGCGGCGAGCACCGCCGCCAGCCCGCCGACCACGTACCCGGCCTTCTCGTTCGGCGGTTGCACCCCGATCACGATCAGCCCGACGCACCCGACCACGCTGACCGACGCGAGCGGTCGGTACCAGCGACCAAGGCTCCACGGGCCGAACGCGGTCCACCACCGGCCGTGCGCGAGGAACCCGATCGCGGTCGGCAGCACGTAGGACACGTAGAGGAAGATCACACACACCGAGGCGATCGTCGGGTACGCCGGGGTGTACGCGGTGAACGCGACGGCCGCAATCGAGACGCCCCAGACCGCGACCGGCGGCGTGCGGAACCGGGGCGAGATGTGCCGCACGAGTCCCGACATCGGGAGCCCGCCGTCCCGGGCGAAGGCGAACGCCATCCGCGAGGCCGAGGTCACTGTTGCCAGCCCGCACAGGTACTGGGCGAGCACCGCCCCGCCGCAGAGGACGAGTGCGGTCGTCCGTGGCACGACCCCGAACAGGGTATTCACGAACGCCCCATCGCCGGCCGCGGCGGCTTCGGCCGGGTCCTTCATCGCCAGAACGGCGGCGCACAACATCACCCAGCCGAACACCCCGGACACGAGCACCGACCGGACGATTCCCCGGGGCACGTTCATCGCGGCCCCGACGGTTTCCTCCGAGACGTGGGCCGAGGCGTCGAACCCGGTGATCGTGTACGCCGGGAGGAGGAACCCGAGGGCGAACAGCCAGCCGATCGATTCCGCCCGCGGCCAGACCGGGTTGTCGCCGGGGGGCAGGCCGCTGAAGTTCGAGAACGTCACCAGTCTGGCCGGATCGGGGTCGGGGGCGAAGGCGAGCAGGACCGCCGTCAGTGCGGCGGCCACCAGGAGTATCCAGTACCCGCTGAAGTCGGTCAGTACGCGGGTGACCCGGATGCCGAGGTGGTTGAGGACGGCCTGCGACCCGGTCATGAGGGCGACGACGACGAACTGGAGCATCAGGCTCGATGGGGCGTCGGGGTCGAAACCGGGTTCGAGCACTCCGGCCGCGAACCGGAACGTGCCGACGTTGATCGCGGCCAGGACCGTGACCAGCCCGGCGAGGTTGAACCACGCGGTGACCCAGCCCCACCCGCGGCCCCCGAGGATGGCGGCCCAGTGGTACAGGCCGCCGGCGGTCGGGAAGGCGCTCGCCACCTGCCCCATCGCCGCGGCCACGGCCAGGGAGAACAGGCACACGACCGGCCACCCGATCCCGACGGCCGCCCCGCCGACCGAGCAGAACCCGACGTGGAACGACGTCAGCCCGCCGGACAGGATGCAGATGATCGACAGCGACAGGGCGAAGTTCGAGAACCCGCCGAGCACCCGGACCAGCTCCTGGGCGTAGCCGAGCTGGTGGAGGGTACGCACGTCGTCGGAAGCGGCGGGGTCGGGCGGTATGGACATAACTGTTTCGGCGCCACCTGTGGGGGCAAGTTTCCAACGGCCAGGTCCGCGAGCGACCCGCCTCATCTCTGGAGGTACACGCCCTCGGGTCTGGGTGCCTGCACAGGTCAGGAGACCGGTGCCACGACACTAATCGAGCTTTTTCGTGGCACCGGTCTCCTGACCTGTGCAGCAAGGCCCTTCAACACCGCGGGCGAGCAGCCGGTTACGCTCGACGGAAACTCGCCCCCTCACAGATTCAGCTCACCAACATCCGCTCCAGCCCCGAGAGCAGTGCCGGGGACGACCCCGGGACGAGCTGACCGTTCCGGAAGATCCCCCGGGCTTCGAGCCACGCGAGGAACTCCGGGGCCGGGCGGAGCCCGAACAGGGCGCGGACCGTCGCCGCGTCGTGGTAGCTGGTGGACTGGTAGTTCAGCATGACGTCGTCCGCGCACGGCACGCCCATGACGTAGTTGCACCCGGCGGCGGCGAGCAGCACGAGCAGGTTGTCGGCGGTGTTCTGGTCGGCCTCGGCGTGGTTCGTGTAGCACACGTCCACCCCCATCGGGAGACCGAGCAGCTTGCCCATGAAGTGGTCTTCCAGCCCCGCCCGGGTGATCTGCCGCTCGTCGTACAGGTACTCCGGCCCGATAAACCCGACCACCGTGTTCACCAGGAACGGGTCGAACGCCCGCGCCACGCCGTAGGCCCGCGCTTCGAGCGTCAGCTGATCGACCCCGTGATGGGCCTCGGCGGAGAGGGCGCTGCCCTGGCCCGTCTCGAAGTACATCACCTGATCGCCGACCCAGTCCACGGCACGGTGTCGGTGCGACTCCCGGACCCGCTCCCGGCCCTCGCGGAGCAGGTCGAGCGAGACCCCGAAGCTCGCGTTCGCGGCCTGCGTCCCTGCGACGGACTGGAAGAGCAGATCGACCGGCGCCCCGCGGTCCAGGGCGGCGAGCTGGGTGGTGATGTGGGCCAGGCAGCACGACTGCGTCGGCACGCCGAGCCCGGAGATCAGCTGGTCGAGGCCGGTCAGGACCGCGGCGACGGTGTCGACCGAATCGGTCGCGGGGTTCACGCCGATCACCGCGTCCCCGCACCCGAACGCCAGCCCGTCCACCGCCGCCACCAGGATGCCCGCGAGGTCGTCGGTCGGGTGGTTCGGCTGGGCCCGTACCCCGAACACGCCGCGTTCGCCCAGCGTGTTCCGGCACCGGGTCACGTTCCGGACCTTCGACGCGACGTAGACGAGGTCCTTGTTACCCATCAGCTTCGCGACGGCCGCGGCAATCTCGGGCGTGATCGCCCACCGCATGGCTCGCAACGCGGGTTCATCCGTCGCGTCGTCCAGCAGGAGTTCGCGGAACTCCCCGACCGTCAGGCTCCGGAGCGGGGCGAACGTTTCGCGGTCGTGCGTGGCGAGGATCAGCTTGGAGACGTCGTCGGCGTCGGGGTCGATGACCGGGTTCGCGATGATCTCGCCGAGCGTGACGTCGGCGAGGGCGAGCTTGGCGGCGACCCGCTCCCGCTCGGACGCGGCGGCGATCCCCGCGAGCCCGTCCCCGGACTTGAGCTCGTTCGCCTTCGCCAGCAGGTCGCGCAGGTCGGAGAATGCGAACCGCTCGCCGCGGACGGTGTGGGAATACGACATTCGACCAGTGTACCCGGAAGCATGGTCGGTGGGTAAACTGCGTGAGTACATCCTTCTCTGCATGACCGAGGAGTCGGCCCATGTCGGACCGTCGTGCGGTGTTGTACGGGCTCGCGCTGGCGGCTCTGTCGGCGTCCCAGGCGGTCGGGCAGGACGGATACCGGAAGCCGCCGAAGGCGGTCCTCGACATCCTCGACGCCCCGCCCCCGCCGGCGGTGTCTGTCAGCCCGACCGGGGAATACCTGCTGCTCGTCCACACCGACCGCTACCCGCCGATCGCCGACCTCGCGGCACCGACGCTCCGGCTTGCCGGGCTGCGAATCGACCCGCGGACGAACGGCCCGGCCCGGTCCCCACGGGTGACCAGGCTAACCCTGCTCTCTCTGTCCGGCGGGTCGAAGGAGCTGGAACTTCCGGCCGGGAAGGTCGGCGTCCCGGTCTGGTCCCCGGACGGATCGCGGTTCGCCGTCGAGGTCGCGACCGACAAGGGGATCGAGCTCTGGGTCGGGGGGGTCGGCGCGGGGAAGGTCGTGCGGGTCCCGGGGGTCGTGCTGAATGCGGCTGTCGGGGAGCCGGTCCAGTGGATGCCGGACAACCAGTCTCTACTCGTCCAGCTGGTCCCGGAGAACCGGGGGGCCGCTCCAGCCGTTCCAGCCGCCCCGTCCGGCCCCGTGGTCCAGGAGAGCGAGGGGAAGGCCGCCCCCGTCCGCACGTTCCAGGACCTGCTCCAGGGCCCCCACGACGAGGCCCTGTTCGCGTACCACGCCACGGCGCAACTCGCCGTGGTGAAACTGGCGGACGGAAAAGCGGCCGCGGTCCCCGTCGGCGAGCCCGGCATCGTGATCTCGGCCGACCCCTCGCCGGACGGGAAGCTGCTCCTCGTCAGCCGGGTCACCCGGCCGTTCTCGTACCTCTTGCCATACACCGCGTTCCCCCGGACGGTCGAGGTGTGGGACGCCGCCAGCGACGGGGTGGTGGGGACCGTCGCCGCTTTGCCGCTCCAGGACAAGGTCCCGATCGAGGGCGTGCCGACCGGGCGGCGGGCGGTCCGCTGGGTGCCGACGTTCCCGCACACGCTGCTGTGGGTCGAGGCCCTCGACGGCGGCGACCCGCGGGCGAAGGTCCCGCACCGGGACGCGGTGTACTCCGAAACCGTCGGCAGCGGGCGCGGCCCGAACGAACTGCTGAAGCTCGAACACCGCTTCGCCGGCCTGGACTTCTTCCCGACCGACAACCGGATGCTCGTCCGCGATTACGACCGGGACCGGAAGTGGGCACGCACCTTCGTCGCGCCGACGACGGCGCTTTTTGGCCCGGAGCCGAGGCTGCTATTCGAGCGGTCCACCCAGGACCGGTACGGCGACCCCGGTACCCCGCTCCTCCGCACCCTGGCGTCCGGGCACCGGGTCCTGCGGACCACCGGGGACGTGGGCGGGGACACGATCTGGCTTTCCGGCCCCGGGGCCTCACCCAAGGGGGACCGCCCGTTCCTCGACAAGTTCGACGTGAAGACCGGGAAGGCCGTCCGGGTGTTCCACTGCGACGAGGGGCAGTACGAGGACGTGGTCGCGGTCCTGAACCAGGCCGGGACGAAGCTGCTCATCCGCCGCGAGTCGCCGACCGACCCGCCGAACTACTTCTACCGGGACAACAGCCACGAGAAGCAGCTGACCCGGAACGCCGACCCGGCCCCCGAACTCCGGAAGACCGAGAAGACGATGCTCCGCGCGAAACGGCCGGACGGGGTGGGATTGACGGTCACGCTCCACCTGCCCCCGGGGGCCAAGAAGGGCGACAAGCGGCCGGCGGTGGTGTACGCCTACCCGGTCGAGTTCGCCTCGGCAGCCGATGCCGGCCAGGTCACCGGGTCGCCGCTGCGGTTCACGGCCGTCTCCGGGTACTCGCACCTCTTCCTCCTCACGCAGGGGTACGCGGTGCTGGAGGTCTCCATGCCGATCGTCGGCCCGCCGGCCGCGGCGAACGACACGTTCGTGGATCAGCTCGTCGCCAACGCCAGAGCGGCGATCGATCTGGTCGCGGAGAGCGGGGCAATCGACCCGGACCGGGTCGGGGTGATGGGCCACAGCTACGGGGCGTTCATGACGGCGAACCTGCTCGCCCACTCGGACCTGTTCCGGGCGGGGATCGGGCGGAGCGGGGCGTACAACCGGACCCTCACCCCGTTCGGGTTCCAGAATGAGCGGCGGACGTTCTGGGAGGCCCCGGGCGTGTACGGGAAGATGTCCCCGTTCTTCCACGCCGACAAGATCAACGAGCCGTTGCTCCTGATCCACGGCGCGGCGGACAACAACCCGGGGACGTTCCCGGTCCAGAGCGAGCGACTGTACCAGGCGGTCCGCGGGACCGGCGGTACCTGCCGGCTTGTCCTGCTCCCGCACGAGGCGCATGGGTACGAGGCCCGGGAGTCGGTCGAGCACGTGCTGTTCGAGCAGATCGCGTGGTTCGACAAGTACGTCAAGAACGCGAAGCCGCGGAAATAAACCCCCGCCCAGGGCAACGCCCCGGGCCACGCCATTGCAGAGCCCCGCATGAATCTCAGTCCGACCCCGCGCCCCGACCTCGTCATCGGCATTGACGGCGGAGGCACGCACACCGTCGCCCTCGTCGCCGAGGCGGCCTCCGGGGCCGTCCTCGGGCGGGGCACGAGCGGCCCGTCGAACATCCAGGCGGTCGGGGTCGAGGTGGCGATCCGGGAGCTGGACGCGGCGGTCGGCCGGGCGTTCGGGGCGGCGACCCTCGCCCGCTCGAAGGTGGCGGCGGCCTGCCTCGGGCTGGCCGGGGTCGATTTGGCCGAAGGCCTCGACGTCATCCGGGGCTGGGCGGATACCGTATCGCTCGCCGGGAAAGTGTCCGTGGCGAACGACGCCACCCTCCTGTTCGCCGCGGGAACGCCCGAGGGCTGGGGGCTGGCGGTGATCGCCGGGACCGGCTCGATCGCGTTCACCCTGGACCGGAACGGGAAGGACGGCCGGGCCGGCGGGTGGGGGTACCTGCTCGGGGACGAGGGGAGCGCGTTCATGGTCGCGCTCTCCGGCCTGCGGGCGGCCTGCCGGGCGGCGGACAAGGCCGGCCCGCCGACCGGGCTCGTGGACGCCTTCCTCGCCCAGCTCGGGACGACCGACCCGCGGGACTTCATCCCGGCGGTTTACCGCGGGGTGTGGGACCGGGCGGCGATCGCCGCGCTGGCCCCGGTGGTGTTGGGGGCGGCCGAGGCGGGCGACGCGGTCGCGCACAAGCTGGTCGTTCAGCAGGTGACCGAACTGGGGAAGACGGCCGTGACCGCGGTCGACGCCAACAAGTTGCCGCGCCTCGGCCTGCCGGTGGCCCTGGCCGGCGGGCTGGTCGTGAAGAGCGAGTTCTACCGCCGGCTGTTCCTCGAATCGTTGACCGGGTTCGGCGTCCACCCCGGCTCGGTCCGGGCGGTCGAAGACCCGGCCGTCGGGGCCGTGGTGATGGCGCGAAAGCTGGTGTCGTAGCCCCGCCCGGCGGCGGTCGCTCACTTCCCCCCGACGACGCTCACCCGCGCGGGCGAGCCCGGAACGTCGTCGAGCTCGACCCGCACGTCCTCGGTCCGCTTCGACCGGTCGACCACGAGCGACAGGGTTTGCACCCCGGGCTTCAGGTCGATCACGGTTTCGGCCTTCACCTCGACCGGGGCCGCCCCGGCGTACAGCGTCAGGCCGACCGGGGAATTGAACTTCAGCTTCGCCGGTCCGCCGGCAGTCACATCGAGCTGGAACCGGACCACAGCGAGAGGGGCCGTGTCGTTCCAGATCACCAGCTTCGGCAGGTCGGCGAGCAAAAGGTCGCCGGACACCCGGGCGTAGAGCGGCGACCAGGCGAACGCATTCCCGGGCTCGGCCGCAGCCGTGAGCCGGGTCCGGCGGGCGAGGTCCATGTTCGCCGGGGTGCCCTCGATCAGCTGCCACCGCCGCACCACCCGGGCCTTGGTCGGGGCGTACGGCCCGACCTTCCCCAGCTCCGATAGGAACCGGACGAGGTCCGCGAACTCCTGCCGGGTGAGCGGGTCGGTCAGCCCGTCCGGCATGAGCGACTTGGCATTCCCCCGCTCGATGATGTCGGCCACCGGGACCACCACCTCCTTGTCTTCCGGGGTCCGCAGCACGAACTGGCCGTTCGTCTCGCGGACCTTGATCCCGATGTGGACCCGGTCGTCGGCGGTCACGACCCGGACTGCGTGGTAGCCCTCCTTCACCGCCTTGTTCGGCAGCAGGAGCGACTCGACGAGGTAGTCCGGCTGAGCGCTCGCCCCGATACTGGTGAGGTCCGGGCCGACCTGCCCGCCGGCCCCGCCGGTCCCGTGACAGGCGAGGCACTGGAGGTCCTTCCGCCGGAAGACGGCCTCGCCGCGGACCGGGTCGCCGATCGCTGCCACGTCCGCGACGAGGGCTTTGACCTCCTCCGGGGTCGCTTCCTTCTTTGCCGCCCCGAGCCCGCCGGCCTTCGTGAGCGCGTCGGCGAGTGGACCGGAGTCGGTCGCGACCGCCGCCCGGACGGCCCGGAGCCCGAGCTTGGCCACGTCCGGGTTCAGCTTCTTCCCGTCAAGGGCCTTCGCGAGCGCAGCTGCCCCGCCCTTGCGGTTCAGGAACGCGGCGTAGAGGTCGGCCAAGTCGTCCTTCGCATCGGCGTTCGAAAGGTATTCGGTCGCGGCGGTGGATGCGTCCGGCAGGCTCAAGTTGGTCAGGGCGGAGATCGCTTGCCGTCGGGTTTCCGCGGGGTACTTGGCAGTCGAAAGCGATTTGAGGTAGGTGAGCGACTGGGGGCCACCGAGATCAGCAAGGGCATCAATGGCGGATTTCCGATCCTCGGCTGTACGCTTGGCGTTTACAGCTCGCTCTTCGAGTAGACCTCGGGAGTGCTCCAACTTCCACAGACCCGAAAGCCTGACCGCGGCGATTCGAGTCGCCTGACCACCCGTATGGCTGTAGTCGTACAGAATGCCGGCAAGATCGCCTTCTTGTTGCGTCGGCGACGGCAACGTGTGTCGTTGCCGTGTGTTTTCGATCAGCGCCTGTAAAACGGCGAGAAGGTACATCTCGTCGCCCGGATCGTGCCCACTGACGAGTACCTTCGGGACTTCGTTCGGTCCGCCGATGTGAGCCAACAACAGCCACAGCTGTTTCCTCTGTTCGACGGGGATCTTCTCGTTCTCGGCTAGCTTGAGAACCGGAGCAACCGCATCCTTCGTCCCAACTGCACTCAGGGCAAACGCCAGCTTTTTCGAATCGCCGCCGAAGGTGAGCTTGCCTTCCTTGAAGGCCGGCATCCAGTAGGGTTCGAGCTCGCGAACGGTCAGCCAGAGGGCGTAGTCGAGGACACGGTCCATGGGTTGGTCGAGGACCGAGAGGACGATTTCGGTCGCCCAGAGAGAGTGCTGTTTTGCCACCCCCTTTCCCGTTCCCCATTGGAGGCTGGCATTCGGGACCTCCGCGAGAGTCCGGACGGCTTCAAGCCTCACACGCGGATTCGGGTCCGCGAGCAGTGCCGGCCAGTCCTCCTTTGAACACATGAGTGGCTGTTCCGACAGGAGGCGGACCCCCGCGGCGCGGACGCCGGGATTCTTGGCCCGCAAAAGCTTTTTCGAGATGTCGATGTCAAAGACCCGGTTCGCCGCATTCACCCAGGCGGCTTCCAGCAGATCGTTCTCGTAATCCGGCTCTGTCGGTTTGAGTGCCTCGACCCACTTCGCCAGTTCCGGCCGCACCTTCTCCCAGCCCCGCTCCTTCAGCACCCGCTTGGCCTGCTGGCGGGTCCAGTCCTCGGGGTCTTTCAGGCGGTCGAGCAGTTCGGGGACCGTCGCGTCCACCAGCTTCGGCCGGGCGACGAGTGGGCGGCCCTTGGCGGTCACGCGCCAGATCCGGCCGTGCGTCTTGTCGCGCCGGGGGTCGCGGAAGTCCACCTCCCCGTGCTGGATGATCGGGTTGTACCAGTCGGCGATGTAGAGCGCGCCGTCCGGACCCATCTTCACGTCGATCGGCCGGAACGCCGGGTGGTCGCTCTTGATCACCTCGACCTGCTCCCGGCTGGCGTAGGTGCTGCCGTCGTCCTGGAGCTTGAACCGGCAGACCCGGTGGCCGCGGAAGTCGTTGGTGATCAGATCGCCCTGCCAGTCGGCCGGGAAGTGCCGGCCGGAGACGATCTCCAGCCCACAGTGTTTGGGCGAGCCCGGGTTCAGGCCGTGGAGGATGCGGGCGACGTGCGGCCCCTGCGAGGTCATGAAGTACGCCCCGGGGATCGCGTGGTTGATCCCCTCGCCGCCGGCCCCGTCGGTCACGAACGACTGGCCCCACCTGTCGAATGAGTGCCCCCACGAGTTCACCCAGCCGCGGGCGAACACGTCGAGGTCGAAGGTCTCCGGGCGGAACCGCCAGATCCCGCCGGCGTTCAGTCGTTTCACGCCGTTCGGGGTCTCGATGTGGCTGTGGATGTAGATCGACTGGTTGAAATACAGGTTGCAGTCCGGGCCCCACCGGAACGTGTGGATGATGTGGTGCGTGTCCTCGGTCCCGAACCCGGAGAGCAGCACCCGCGTCCGGTCCGCCTTCCCGCCCGGCTTCGAGGCCGACAGGTGGACGACCTCGGTGCTGTTGGCGACGTAGGCCCCGCCGTCGCCCGGCTCGATACCCGTGGGAATGAGCAGGCCGTCGGCGAACACGGTGGTCTTGTCGGCCTTCCCGTCGCCATCAGTGTCTTCGAGGACGATGATCTTGTCGTTCGCCTTCTCCCCGGGCTTGATCTGCGGGTAGACCTCGCTCGACGCGACCCAGAGCCGACCCCGCGGGTCGAAGTTCATCTGGATCGGCTTGGCCAGGAGAGGATCGGCCGCGTACAGGCTGACCTCGAACCCGGGCGCGACGATGAACGTCTTCCGCTCCAGTTCCGGATCGGGGTCGGGGATCTTGGCGTTCTGCTGGGCGAACGCGACCGACGGGCAGAGGGCAAGGAGGACGGCGGGGAGATAGCGGTGCATGGGAAGGGTTCGCTGGGTAGGGCACGCATCGCGTGCCGTCGGGGAGTCGGCAGGAAACGGTGGCACACCGGGCGCGCCTTGGAAGTCGTCCGAAATCAACGCCCGGTCGGTTTTGTCCGTACCCCGGAGGGGTTATAGTCCAGAGCCCAGGGTCGCGCTTCGCGCACCTTGGGTTGGGGAAAGTCACCCACGATCGCGATCCAGATCTCGCCGGTGCGATTCGATACCGGACTATCGGCTACCCGCCGGGGCTGGGAACCCAGGGTGCGCGAAGCGCGACCCTGGGCTCTGGGCTACAACCCCTCCGGGGTATTCAGACGGCCGAAGTCCTCATTTCGGCTTCAGGTCCTTACGAATCGTCTCGATCTCCTCTTCGGCCTTGGCAACGAGTGGATCGAACTCGGCCACTTCTTTACCGTTCTTTCCCTGCTCGTGCTTGCGGAACCCGAAGAGGTATGTCTCGTTCTGCGGCCGCCAGCGGTAGAAGAAGAGCTGGTTCTTGGTGACGATCGCTTGGCGGAGGATCTCGAGCTTTTTCCAGTCGAACTTTTTCCACTCGCGAGCAGGGGATGGCCTGACGAAAAGAGCGGCATGGACAGCCGGCGCCGTTTCTTCGTAACCTTCCTGGGTCAAATGCATGCTGTTGTCCATCAGTGGACGCATACTGTCCTTTGTCAGGCCGTCGACACCCCAGGAGAGCTCGGTCAACAGATCGCCGACAGCGAGTCCCCGGACCTGCGCGATCTTCAGGATCGATCGGGCATAAGCCCGGACATTGTCATTACGAACACCCCGGTTGGGAAGGTCGGGGTTTTGGGCGAACAACAAGGGCGTGAATAGCACCACCCGGGCGTTCGCCGGTTTGAGCGCATCCAGTAACTTCTCCAGCCCCTTCTCGAACCTCGGCAGCCCTTCCTCGCCCTCGAACGACTCGTTCGTCCCATAGCTGACGAAGATCACGGTCGGCTTGAGTTCGAGGGTCAGACTCACCAGCCGTTCGAACCCTTTCGCCTGGTTGTCGAACCCCGCGCGGGCGTCGCCGAATACGGTGTCCCCGCTCCAGCCGAGGTTGCGGAGGGTGAACTGCTTGTCAGGAAATGCCATGTGAAGCGCGGCTTCCCAGTACCCGTACCGCTGCTCCCGCTCGACGAGCGTGCTGCCGATCCAGACGATCCGGTCGCCGTCCTTGATCTCGAATTTCGGCGGACTCGCGGGTTGCGCGACAGTGAGGGTCGCGACGGCCAGTGCGGTGGGGAGGAACACTCGGCACCTCTCGGGTCGGGGGGTCTGGTCAGGTTACGCGAGAACGGGGCGGCTGGGAAGCCAGTACGCCCGCCCCGCCGGTCGAAGTTGACACCGCCCCGGACTTGCGTATAAGTTTCGCGATCTTGCCGGCCGAATTCGATCACGCATTCGCGGGACGCCGCCAACCGGCGCGGGCCCTCGGGGGGTGTGGATGCGCAGCCTGGTGCGGTGGGTACTGGCGGTCGCGGTGTTGGCGCTCGTCGTCGGGCCGCCGTTCGCGCTGTACCGCGCGCAGTACGCCCACGCCAAGCGGCTCCGGGAAGTCACCCCCGGCCGGTTCTACCGGTCCGGACAGATGACCGCGGCCGGCCTCCGCGAAACCATCGAGCGACACAAGATCAAGACCGTTATCAACCTCCAGCACGAAGACCCCGACCCGGTCATGCGGGAGTCGTGGTTCGGGAAGCCACAGGTCGCCGAGAGCGTGGTCTGCCGCGAATTGAACGTGCGGTACATGCTGCTCACCCCCGACATCCTGCCCAAGCCGAACGACCTGACGAAGCCGCCGCCGTCCGTCGCCGACTATCTCAAGGCGCTCGACGACGAGACGGCGTACCCGATCCTTCTCCACTGCAAGGCCGGGCTCCACCGGACCGGTCGGCTGACCGCGATCTACCGGATGGAGTACGAGGGTTGGGGCACCGGCGAGGCCCTGCGGGAACTCCGGGCGAACGGGTACGGGTATCACACGGCGAGCGAGGCGGACGACTTCATCATCCAGTTCGTGCAGAACTACAAGCCGCGGGCGAAGGCCGAGCGGGCGGCACGCCCGGCCGCGGCCGGGGACTTCGCCGCAGTCGGAGGGGGGCAGTGATCACCACCCTCGACCGGATGTTCCTGATCTCCTACTTCCGGTCCTACGCGATCGTCTGGACGAGCCTAATCAGCCTGTACGTCGTCCTCGACCTGTTCACCAACATCGACTCGTTCGGCCGGGACGGGCGCGGGGTCCGCGGCGTCGTCGAGCACGTCGTGGAATATTACAGCACGCAGATTTCGCTCATTTTCGACCGGATGGCCGAGGCGATCACGCTGCTCGCCGCCATGTTCAGCGTGTCGTGGATGCAGCGGAACAACGAACTCCTGCCGCAACTGTCGGCCGGCATCCCGACCCGCCGGGTCCTCCGCCCGGTGTTGCTCGGGGCCACGGCCACCCTGGTGCTCGGTCCGCTGAACCAGGAGTTCGTCATCCCCCGGATCGCCGACCAGCTAATGACCTCGCGGGACGACCCGGGGGGGGCCAAGGCCCTGGTGCTGATGGGGGCCTACGACCCGTCCGGGGTCCACATCGAGGGTGTCGCCGGGTACCGGAAAGACCGCCGGGTGTTGAAGTTCTACGCCACCTTCCCGGAGTGCCAGCCGAACGGCGAGCTTTCGCCGAGCGGGATGGTCCACATGATGGCCGATGAGGCGGTGTACATCCCGCCCGGGGAGGGCGAATACTCCGGCGGGTGGCTACTCACCCACGCCACCCCGGCGACGTTCGAGAGGGACCACTACCCGCCGAACCTGAAGATGATCGACCCGGGCAAGTTCTTCCTCTACACCCGGGACGTGGACTTCGACGTGGTCAGCCGGGGGGCGACGTGGTTCATGTTCGCCCCGACCCTGAAGCTCCGGGAGCTCCTCGCCCGGCCGGAGCCGCGGCGGCAGTCGAAGATCGCCGTGCTGTTCCACATGCGGATCACCCGCCCGCTGGTGGGGATCCTGCTGGTCCTGCTCGGGCTGTCGGTGATCCTGCGGAACCCGAACCGGCACGTGTTCATCAGTGCCGGCCTGTGCCTCGCGCTTTCCGCCTGCTTCTTCCTGTCTGTCCTCGGGGCCAAGTTCCTGGGGGACCACGGGTACGCCTCGCCGCCGCTCGCGGCGTGGCTGCCGGTCATCCTCTTCGGCCCACTCACCCTCGTCTGGTTCGACTCCATCCACACGTAGCTCGGTCCGGGCCTACCTCAAGGGATTTCAAAGGATTTGCCGGACGGAGGACGGCCTCCCGGAGCCCGACCGTGGCAGTCGTCCGCCCCAAGTCAAGATCACCCCGGCTCGATCGCTGGAAACCGGCAACGGCGGTCCAAAAATGGCCGGAGCCGCGAAAGGACGACACCCAAGCGGTGTCGCCCCCTCGCAGCTCCGGCCGATTACTCGACGATGCGATTGAGTCTCAGAACTGGCTCGCCCTGGCCTTTTCTCTCACCACACGTTCGGGGCGGAGGACCGGAGCGTCACTTCTTTCGCTTGTACGTGATCGTGAATGCCGGGTCCTTACCGTCGCCTATGTACATGCTGAAGTGGATGGTGTCGTCGTCCGGCATCTCGGACACCGACTTGTACTTCGTCGGCTTCCCGTCCATCCCGGGCCCGTCCCCGGCCATCGTCATCGTCTTCTTTGCCTTGTCGTAGCTCCCCTCCAGCGTCATCGGGCTGGTGGACATGCTGTCCACCCACACGCCCACGTACTTCTTCTTGCCGGAGTCGTACGTGTCGAGGCTCTTGCCGGAGAACTTCGATCCAAAGAGCTCGCTCTCCAGGGAACCGACCAGCCACCTTCCGCCGAGCTCCATCTTGTACGTCACGGTCCCTTTGGACTCCATGCCGCCGACCATCATGGTGAGGTCCCAGCTGCCCTCCAACTTCTTGAGGACCTCGTGCTCCGGCCCGGGTTTCGGGGGCTCCTGGGCCTGAGCCGGGGGGGCCACCAGCACGGTGGCCAGGGCGACCGCACAAAACCAGTGCACCGTCTTCATCGAAACTCTCCACGGGATAGGGCGATCGGATCCAGGGGCGCAACGCCCCGAGGCCGGGCATCCTTACGGATTCGGTAACGCCCGGGTTGACAGGGTAGCTCACCTCTACAACGAACGCCGGCCTCGAACTTCGACAGCCAAAGGAAGAGAAAGTGGATCGGCTCGGGATCGATTGGAAGGGTTGTAGTTCGGCAGGGGCGGGAGTGGTAGCTCAGTTGCGGATCAAATTCAGGAAAGTGATGGCCGCGGGCGGATCGGCCCCCGACTCTCCCGGTTTGCGGGGGAGCATGGATGCGAAGGGTTTAGAGGCGAAGGTGCTTTGTCGAAATCCTCGATCTTCACTCCGAAAGAGTGGGACAGCATGGGCTAATAACCATCGATGTTCTGGACTCTGTGGCTCTGTTGGCGGCGTAAAAGGTGTGGCAGGAAGTCCGTTGCCGAAACCGAGCCTCCCGGTTCAGGGGGTCTTCCCAGAGAGACCCTGACATCCAGACCCAAATTCGTCTGGCACTTCCCGCCCCCTTCTCCTATTACCCCGACCCCCTGGACCCCGCGCCCCGGCTTCGCGCGGGCCACCAGGCTCCGAGGAGAAGGCATGCGACACCTCCGGCCCGCGCTCGTGGCGCTGATCGTCGCCCTGACCACGGTTCCTGCCCTCGCCCAACCCCCGGTCCCGTTTGAGGATGCCGGTATCCACGCCGTCCAGTTCGTCGACAAGGACGAGGGCTGGGCGGGCGGCGACGACGGGGTGATCTGGCACTCGATCGACGGCGGGAAGACGTGGGAGCGACAGAAGACCGGCACCCGGGCGAGCCTCCGGAGCGTCCACTTCCAGACCCCTTACAAGGGGTGGGTGGTCGGCCGGCTGGAGTCGCCGAATGGCGGCCCGTCGGTCGGGGTGATGCTCAAGACGGCCGACGGCGGGCTGAAGTGGGAAGAGGTGGGCTTGAACGTCCTGCCCGGGCTCCACGTGGTCCGGTTCTTCGACGAAAAGAACGGGGTGGTGTGCGGCGACGGGAGCGACGCCTTTCCGTCCGGGATCTTCGCCACGAAGGACGGCGGGGTGACCTGGCGCGCGGCCCCCGGGCCGCGCGTCCCGTCGTGGCGGGCGGCCGACTTCGGGTACGACGCGGCCGGGATCATCGGCGGCGCCTGGTCGAAGCTCGGGGTCGTGGAACTCGCGGCGGTCAACCGCGGCGCGTCCCCCGACGTGTACCGGGACGCGGATACCGACCCGCTGTCCGGCCGCGCGATCCACGGGGTCAAGATGGGCCAGAGGATCGGGCAGCCCGAAGGCGACTCGTCGTTCGCGGTGGGCGACGGCGGGGTCGTCCTCGTCAGCCGCGACCGGGGCCGGCGGTGGGGCTCCGTGAACCTCGGCCTCTCGCCCGCGACCCTCGCGTCGTGCGACTTCAAGTGCGTGGCCGCGGCCGGGTCGCACGTCTGGGTCGCCGGCCGGCCGGGTAGTTTCGTGCTGCACAGCCCCGACGGCGGCAAGACCTGGGAGGTGCAGAAGACGAACCTCTCGGCCCCGGTGAACGGGATGCAGTTCCTGGACGAGACGACCGGCTGGCTCGTCGGCGACCTCGGCACCATCGCCGCCACCGCCGACGGCGGGAAGACGTGGAAGGTCCAGCGGGTCGGCGGGCAGCGGGCCGCGGCCCTGTTCCTCCACGCCCACGGCCGAAGCACTCCGCTCGGGGCGGTCGCCCTCCTCGGGCACCGGGAAGGCTACCTCTGCGCCGCCGTCGGGGTGATGGCGGCCGACCCGCTGACCGCCGACCCGCGGCGGGCCGGCGACGACGCCCGGCTCCGGCGGGCCCTCCGGCTTGCCGGCGGGGTGAGCGGCGAAACCGTCTGGGCGTTCCCCCTCCCGGCCCACGCCGAAGGGCTCCCGCCCCGCGACCTGATGGCCTCGTGGGACCGGGCCCACGGCGGCAAGGCGAATGACCAGCTGTTGCGGCAGGCCGTCCTCGCCCTCCGGGTGTGGCAGCCGGAGGTGGTGGTCACCGACGTGGTCGCCACCGACGCCCGGCCGGCCGACGTGCTCGTGCTGCACGCCGCGAAGGAGGCCTTCAAGCAGGCCGCCGACCCGAACTGCTTCCCCGAGCAGATCGCGGACCTCGGGCTCAAGCCGTGGGCGGCGAAGAAGCTGTACGCCCTCAGCCCCGAAGACCCGGCCGCCCCGGTCCGGCTCGACCTGACCGAGTTCGACACCAGACTCGCCGACTCCCCAAAGGACTTCGCCGAGCCGGCGGTCCGCATCCTGGGTGACGACTCCCCCGCGCCTGGCCGGCGCTGCTTCAAGCTGCTGGCCCACCGACTGCAGGGGGCGGAGGCCCACGCCGGGTTGATGGACGGGCTGGACCTCGGTCGCGGGGGGGCGGCCCGGCGGCCGGAGCCCGCCGCCGGGACCGACCTGACACTTGCGGCCGAGCGGCGGAACGCGGCTCAAGCCCGTCGCCAGCTCGAAGGACTCGCCACGATCCCGGACACCGAGTTCGGGGGAGCCGAGAAGGTGATCGGCGCCCTCGGGACCGAGATGAAGCAGATGCCGGACGACGTCGCCGCCCGGACCGCGTTCGTGGTCGGGACGCAGTTCGCCCGGGCCGGGAAGTGGGCCGAGGCCCGCGAAGTGTTCGCCCTGCTGACCGAGCAGTACCCCGGCCACCCGCTGGCGGTCGACGCCTACCGCTGGCTGCTCCGTTACCACGCCAGCACCGAGGCCCGCCGGCGGGTCGAGATCCAGCAGAAGCTGGCCTTCGGCCGGGTGTCGTTCGAACCGGTCCCGGGGGCGGCCCGCCGGGTGATCCCGGCCGGCGGGTCGGCCGGACCGGTGGCGGTCCCGACCGTGACGGAGGACGCGTACCGGCTGTACGACCAAAACATGATTTTGAAGTGGCACCAGGCGTGTCTCGACTACGAGCCGAAGCTGGCGGCGTTCGGCCCGGTGTACGCCCGCGACCCGGCCGCCTGGCTGAGCTTCCTGGCCGCCCGCCGGCAGGTCGGCCGGCACGCCGACGCGGAGGTGTTCGTCCGCGACTACTTCAAGCACACGCCCGGGGCCGCGGCCCTCGCCCCGGGGGGCGATCCGTGGCGGGACTGCCTCGCGGCGGAGCTGTGGCTGAGCGACCGGGGCGCGATCCCGATCCAGCCGAAACCGCTCGGGTACTGCCGGTTCACCGAGACCCGGCCGTTCCTGGACGGGAAGCTCGACGACCCCTGCTGGCAGGACCTCAAGCCGCTCCCGCTGAAGGTCGTGGCGGCGGCGGGTGGCACCGCCGACGAGGGGAAGGCGTTCGCGGACGGGTACAAGACCGAGGCGAAGTTCGCGTACGACGACCGCTTCCTCTACGTCGCGGTCAGCTGCGCGCACCCGGCCGGGCAGAACGTGCCGGCGGCGGCGAAGCGGGGTCGCGATGCGGACCTGACCGGCCGCGACCGGGTGGACATCATGCTCGACATGGACCGCGACTACCAGACGTACTACCGGTTCCAGGTCGACCACCGCGGCTGTCTGGCCGAGGACTGCTGGGGCGATAAGGGCTGGAACCCGAAGTACTTCGTCGCGTTCAACCCGACGGAGACCGGCTGGACGGCGGAGTTCGCGATCCCGATGGCGGAGCTGGCCGGCGACCGGCCGGGGACGGGGCGGACGTGGGCGGTGAACGTGTCGCGGGTGGTCCCGGGCAAGGGCGTCCAGGCGTGGAGCGGCCCGGCCGACGGCGAGCCCCGGCCCGAGGGCATGGGTCTGCTCCAGTTCCGGAGCGAGCGGTAAGACGGGCCGCACGATGAACGCAGAACAAGGCACGATTGAATCCTGGAATGAATCGGGCTTACCTGGGCGGGCTTCGAGGCCGACCGAGTATGCGGAAAGACTCTAACCCTCTGCCTCTGCGTCCGGACCCCTGGCCCTCTATCCACTGAGCCACCGGCAGGTTCCTCTACCGTGCGGGATTCAAACCCGCTACCACTCGCTTAATTGGCGAAGTAACACTTACCGTTGCCTCGATGACACGGGACGTCAAGGCAAACCCGGCGAGAGAGATCGCAGGGTAAGAAGAACGTAAAGACCAAGATTACAAGCAAATCGGCGACTTTTCGCTTGCCCGGTCGAATCACGGCCGAGATACTCCGCTGAAGCCACCGTTTACCTGCACCAGGGTTCTGCTCATGAGCCACGCGATCGACCCTATCCGCGCGACCGATCCGCTCATCAAGACCTACTACGCAGACCTGAAGGCCTTCGCCGAGAAAGGGGTAACGCACGAGGGGGCGACGGAAACCGCCTTCGGTCGGCTGCTCAACGACACCGCCGCGAAGCACGGCTGGCTGCTCGTCCCGAAGCAGGCAGTGAAGGTGAAGGGCAAGGCCCGGCCGATCTTTCCGGACGGCACCCTCCGCGACGTGTACAACCTCGCCCGCGGCTACTGGGAGGCGAAGGACGAGCATGATGACCTCGAAGAGGAGGTTCGCAAGAAGATCGAGAAGCAGTACCCCCTCACCAACACCATTTTCGAGGATGACTCCCGCGCTATCCTTTATCAGAACGATTTGGAGCACTCCCGATACGACCTGACCAAGGCCCAGCAGGTGGCGGACCTGCTGACCCAGTTTTACACCTTCTCCGAGCCCGACATCGAGGGCTTCGAGCGGGCCGTTGAAGAGTTCAGTCTCAGGGTTCCCGAACTCGCGGCAGGACTCGCCGAGAAGATCACCGAGGCACACGCCGGAAACATCAAGTTCAAGACGGCCTATGAGGAGTTTTTCCGGCTGTGCCAATCGTCGATCGACCCCAACATCACCCGGGAAACGGTCGACGAGATGCTTGTGCAGCACCTGCTGACCGAACGGCTGTTCCGGACGATCTTCGAGGACCCCGACTTCATCCAGCGGAACGTGATCGCCGGGGAAGTGGAGAAGGTCATCGAAGCCCTGGTGAGTAAGAGCTTCAGTCGCGTCGGATTCCTCAAATCACTCGACAAGTATTACAAGGCGATCGAGAAGGCGGCCGAGTCGATCGAGGAATTCGAAGACAAGCAGCACTTCCTAAACTCGGTCTACGAGCGGTTCTTCCAAGGCTACTCGACCGACGCTGCCGACACCCACGGGATCGTTTACACCCCGCAGCAAATAGTCGATTTCATGTGCCAGAGCGTCGAGGAGACCCTGCGCACCGAGTTTAACCAGACACTGGGTTCTCCCGACGTGAAGATTCTCGACCCCTGCACCGGAACAGGGAACTACCTGGTAAATCTGATCCGCCGGGTGCCGGGAAAGGACCTGCTCCGCGTCTACAAGGAGCAACTTTTCGCCAACGAGATCATGCTGTTGGCGTACTACATCGCCTCGCTGAACATCGAGCACGCCTACACCGAGAAGGCCGGACAGTACGAGGCGTTCGAGGGGCTGTGCTTCGCCGATACGCTTGACCTGACCCCCGAGCGCCAGCCCTCCCTCTTCGGCGCTGAAAACGCAGAGCGGGTCCGCCGACAGAAGTTCACCCAGATCACCGTCATCATCGGCAACCCCCCTTACAACGTCGGCCAAGTAGACGAGAACGAGGATAACCAGAACCGCGACTATGAGTACGTGGACGCGAGGATCAAGCAGACCTACGTGAAAGACTCCAGGGCCAAGCTGGCAGCCAAACAGTACGACGCCTACGTCCGGTTCTTCCGGTGGGCGGTAGACCGACTCCAAGGGCGTGACGGGATCGTCTGCTTCGTGACGAACAACAACTTCGTCGAGAAAAACTCCTTCGATGGTTTTCGGAAGCACATGCTGAAAGACTTCACCCGCATTTACCACCTCGACCTGCAGGGCGGGGTCCGGGCCAACCAGGAACTGTCCGGCACCGCTTACAACGTGTTCGGCATCCAGCTTGGGGTTGGAATCACGCTTGCGGTTCGGATACGCAAGCACGATGAAGCCAAGCTGTATTACCACTCTCTCGACAAGAAGCTCCGGCGGTCGGCGAAGCTCGAATGGCTGACCAAGGCCAAGTCGATGACCGGCGTACCCTTGCAGCAATTGCAACCCGACACCCGCGGCCACTGGTTCGCCACCGATCACGGCGACGTCTTCGCCGCCTTTATCCCGGTGGGCTCCAGTAAAGACCGTGCCTCGAAGACCCGCACCAGGACGATTTTCAAGGACTACTCACCCGGCGTGTCCACGAACCGCGACCGGGTGGCCTACGACTTCGACCGGGCGGCACTGGAATCCCGCGTCGAAAAGTTCTGCAAGGATTACAGCGCCGAACTGTATCGGTATGACGCCCACCGCGAAGCCGATCCCGAGAAGAAGTTCACCTACCCGACGCACATCAAGTGGAGCGAGTCCCTGAAGAGGGCCCTCGCAACGGGGCAGAAGGTGAAATTCCGGCCCGACGCAGTACGAACGGCCATGTTCCGGCCGTTCACCAAGATGGACTTGTACTACGCCAAGACCGTAGTCGACCGTCCCGGCCACTTCGCGCGTTACCTCCCGACTCCTGAGACGGATAACCGCATTATCGTCGTCAGTGACGTCGGCTGGCGGAGCAAGGCGTTCAGCACGCTCTGCTGCCGGGTCATCCCGGACCTGCACGTCCTCTCCTCGCTCGACGGGCACCAGTGCTTTCGGTACTTGTATAGCGGGTCTACCTGATCGCACGCACACAATCTGGTCGGTTTGAAAGCCTCGAAAACAAGGCGGTTTTGCTCGAGGTCGGCAGCGGGTCTTTTCAAAATATGTGGTTGGAAAGGCGATTTTGAGCCAGTAAGACTGCGAAAACACCATGATTTCAACGGTTTGACCCGCTAAACAAGTACGTTGGCGGCCTCTCCGGCCCTGTCCCCGATCGCATGCATAATCGTGAGTGCCTTCCCGAATTTATCCCTGGCGGCTGGATAGTGCTTTTCATTTAAGTCCATCGATGCCAAGCTGTGCCAAGTGGCAGCCTCCCCGGCCCTATTACCAATGCTTCGCTCAATGGCGAGTGAGTTCAGGAATTTTTTCCGGGCGGCCGGGTAGTCCCCCTTGCTCACATCGATTGTCGCCAGCCCATGCAATGTGGCAGCCTCCCCGGCCCTGTTACCAATCCTTTGCTGGATGGCGAGCGCCTTTTCGTACTTATCACGCGCGACCGCAAAATCACCTTGATGTAAGTCGATCGTTGCTAATTGGTGCCAGGAGATAGCCTCTCCAGCTTTATCCCCAATCCCTTGCCGGATTGTCACTGCTTTCCCGAATTTGTCCCGAGCGGCTTGGTAGTCCCCTTCGTTTATGTCGATCGATGCTAGGTTGTGCCAAGCTGCAGCTTCCCCAGCCCTATCCCCGATCTCTTGGCGCATGACTAGAACCTTCTGAAACCCCCCACGAGCGGCCGGGTAGTTACTCTCATGCACGTCTATCGTCGCTAGTTGGTGCAATGTGGCGGCCTCACCGACCTTATCGCCAAATAGCTGCTTTATCGTCAGCGCCTTATCAAGCGTATCCCTGGCGGTTGGGTATTTTCCTTGATATAAGTCGATTGTTGCCAAGTTGTTCAAAGTAGCAGACTCTCCGGCCTTGTCCCCAATCTCCTGCCGTATTGACATGCTCGTTTCGAATCCTTCCCGGGCAGTCGCATAATTCCCCTCGTGTACATCTGTCGTCGCTAGTTGGTGCAATGCGGCGGCCTCCCCAAATCTGTCTCCGGTGGTTTGCGCAATGGTGAGAGATTCCCCAAACGCTTTCCGTGCGGCCGAGTAGTCCCCTTCTTCCAGGTCGATCGTGCCCAACCCGTACCAAACACTCCAATTCCGTTCTCCGTCCGGTATCTCCGACAGCAATGAGCGAGCTGTTTTCCACTCGGCTCGCGCTGTCAATCTATGGCCTAAAAGCACAGTGGCCCACCGAAACACGTCCCTCAAATCGGCCCGGGCAGCGTGGATCCTACAAGTCAGTAGCTCGACGTCAACGACCACCTGAAGCTCATCTGCCCGCCCTTGCTCGCAACCGTCCTTCCAGAACCGGGCCAGGATACCATCGACGGCTAGCCGGTCGTCCGGTGGCAGTCGTTCTGCCGCGGTGAGCCACCCACGGATCAGCCCCGGGATGTGGTACAGTGTCGGCTTGCCAGCCTCGGTGAACCGCTGGACGAGGCCGTAGTGGACCGCCGACTCGGCAGCGGCAGCCGCCTCCATCTCGGGTCGGTTCGCCACCTTCGCAAGCCCGTCCGGCGGCAATGGCAGTTCGCTGACCGCCAGACGGCTGGCCAATTCCCGCGCGGCCTCCGGAAGAAGCCCGTACAGCCGCGGGAGCATGATCCCCTCGCAGTACGCCTGTCGGGCTTCCTCCAGCGGGGTGTCGTCCGGGATTTCGTCCTCCCAGCCATCCAGATCGCCTGTGCCGAGCCACGCCCGTACTTGCACCAGGAACCCCGGCGTTCCGCCGAAGACCCGGTGCATCCGCTCGATCAGCACATCGGAGATGACCCCGACCCGCATCCGGGCCTCGACCTTCTCATCCCGACGCAGGAACTTCCGCAACTCGAACGGTTTCAAGTCCTTCACGTCCCAGATGTGGACATGCGGCGTCCCGGCCGGGTCCGGGGTGTCGGCCGGGCAGTAGCGGCAGGTGACGACGAGCCGGCCGCCCTCGGTCAGGTTCCGGGTCAGGGTGTGGTAGGCCGTTCGGAGGCCGGGGTCGGCGATGGACCGGTCCGGGTCGAGGACGTCCTCGAAGTTGTCGATCACCAGGGCCAGTTTCCGCTTCTTCCACTCGTCGACGGCCAGGGCCACCCGGTCCTCGACCGGATACTCGCCGTTGCGGATTGCCTTGTAGATGTCGGGCTCACTCGCCATGAACGACCGGGCGAGCGCGGGCACCAGCTTTTCGAGCAGGAACAACCGACCGGCCTCGGCGGGTGTGGCGCAGCGGGTCGCCTTGATGGCGTACACGTCGAACCCGGCTTCCTTCAGCCGGCTGGCCGTCCGGGTGGCGAGCGTACTCTTGCCCATCCCGCCGATCCCGGTCAGCACCAGGATGCTGAAGCTCCCGTCGCGCAGCGGCGGAATGAGCCTCTGCTGCTCCCTGCGCCGGCCGACGAACCCTTCCCGCAACCCCTTGATGTCGTCGCCGAGCAGCATCGGCTCGGTTTTCGGCCCCTCGTACTTTCGCGGCGGGACGGACCGGTCGATCAGGTCGGGGTCCGGGCCGCTGGCAAACAGCCGGGGCAGCGCAAAGGTGAGGTCCCACACCCGGTGCCCGGCGTGGTCGCTCTGATCGGCCTGCCAGATGTCGTGCCGGGCCTTCGCCGCCGCGGCCGGCACGCGATCGCCCGCCGCGAGGAACCGGTAAAGCGTGGCCGCGAACCGGGTGGCCATGTCGTCACCCACCGAAGCCCCCCAGCCGAGCACAACCGGCACCCCCGTCGAGACGAGATGACCGGCCAGCCCGGCCGTGGCGCCCAGTCCGGTCTGGCAGGCATTCAGCATCACACATCGGACGGCCGATCCGCGGAATACCCGGTTGGCGATCTGGTCGGCCGGCTGTGGGTCGGGCCGCCCGCGTTCGTTCTCGAACCCGAACCAGCCGGTGCCGTTGTTGTCCACGCTTCCGTGGCCCGAGAGATGGACGACGTGTGGCCGGTGGTCGGCCACGAGCTTGGCAAGCTCATCGATCCCGCCGGTTTCCGCAAACGGGAGGACGACGACGTTCCGGTCGAGCCGTTCCGTGGCCCGGAGCATCGCCTCTTCTTCCCGCTCATAGTCGAGCGGCACATCCCCCTCGGGGGCGGCGGCCAGGAAGAGCAACCGGAGCGGCCCGGGGTCGGGCGGCGGGAGTACCGGCGTCGACAAGCTGCCCGGGACCCGGAGGAGTGCCCACGTCGGGTCGCACCCAATCGGCACATCGCGGCCCGGCAAGCAGACCAGCTCCCACGGCAGGTTGAACAGCTCGACGTCGAGGCTGCGGATCAACAGGGTGTGCGGGCCGGGGTCGGTTAGCGGCGGGAGGTGCGATTCGACGGGTTGAAAGAACGTGGCGGACAGGGTGAGCCCGAGTGCCCGCACCGCGTCCGGGTCGACGAGCGGCCGGACATGCCGGTCGAACACGCCCTGAAAAGCGATCCGAACGCCGTCCAGCGCGCGGAGGGTGGGGCCGTCGAGTGCGATTTCGGAGCCGAGGGGCTGGCCGTCCCACAGCCAGCGGGCGGAACGGGGCGAGCCCTCCATGAAAACGAGTTCGAACACGGGCGAGGACTCCACGTGCGTTAGGGCTCGGCGCCGATCGCGTGACGGTGGTATCGAGACGAGATGTCGGCAATTGTACCAGGATCATCAGTGGCCGACATGACCGAGAAAAAGCTATCCGGCGAACCATTCTGCAGAGGTGTTGGGCAAAGCGGGATCAACCACCAGTGGATTACCCGATAGGAGAAACTCCCCCATCCGGAGGGTACTTGTATAGCGGGTCTACCTGATCGCGCGCACACCATCCGGTCGATTTGAAAGCCTCGAAAACAAGGCGTTTTTACTCGTGGTCGGCAGCGAGTCTGTTCAGAATATGCGGCTGGCAAGGCGATATTGAGCCAGCGAGGCCGCGAAAACCCCATGATTTCAAGGGTTTGACCCGCTATACAAGTACTCCGGAGGGAGCCTCTCCTATCGTCCTGTTTACCTATCGTCCTGATTACCTCTTCCCCTCCCGCTGGCTCCGGAAGGCGATCGCCCGCCGGACCGCCGGCGGCTGCGGGGCGTCGACGCCCATCACCGCGTGCCACAGGATCTCGTTCAGCTCGAAGTCGTCGACCCGGTCGTAATCGCTGAAGTCCATCTTCTCGGACCGCGCCGCCCCGTACGTCAGCTTGTCGTTCTTCGCCAACAGGTCGATCTCGGCCGGGACCGCCTTGTACGGGGTCGGGTCCGCGGTCTCGGTGAAGCTGTTGAACATCGGCCGGGCCGCGGCGTCGTACTGCGACAGCGGCGGCAGGCCGAGGATCAGCTCCATCGTCCGGATCATGCTCACCGTCGCGTACTGGGTGCTGTCGAGGTGCTTCCGCTTCGTGTACGGCGAGATCACCAGCCCGACCGTGCGGTGCGCGTCCACGTGGTCCGGGCCGTTCTGGGCGTCGTCCTCGATCACGAAGATCGCCGTCTCCTTCCACAACGGTCCGGCGCTCACCGCCTCCACCAGCTGCCCGAGCGCCAGGTCGTTACTCGCCACGCACGCCCGCGGCGTGAACGACCCCGGCTTCGTGCCGTCGGTGTGGTCTTCGCCCAGGCTCATGACGATGAACCGGGGCATGGTACCGGCCTTCGCGAACGCCTCGTATTCCTTCAGGAACACCTCGACGTTGTCCGTGTCGCGGACGCGATCGCCCTTCTTCTTCGCCACCCCGAAGTCCGGGCAGATGTGGCCGACGAGGCCGGGCACCCGGCCTTCCATCTTCGACCCGCCCAGGCCGTCGCTCACCCGCTTGCCGTACTCGCCGTAACTGCGGTAGCCGAGCCCGGCCCGCTTGCACGCGTCCCACAGGTAGCCCGACGGCGGGTTCGACAGCCCGCCCTCGTCGTCGTCATCGACCCCCCGGCGGGCCGAGTACGTCAGGTGCCAGTCGCGGGCGATGTAATCGGTGTGGTAGGCGGCGGTGCTCCACGGGTGGCCGTCCCGACTCACCTGCCCGTTGCAGTACAGGTTGTCGAGCAGGACGAACTCCTCGGCCAGCTTGTGGTGGTTCGGGGTCACCTTCCGCGGGAACATGCACAGCGACGGGTCGCCGTTGCCCCGGGGGGTCGGCCCGGCGGCGAGGTCGCCGAACACCTGGTCGTAGGTCCGGTTCTCCTTGAGGATGTAGATCACGTACTTGATCGGGCTCGGGTCGCCGACCCGGGTCGGGATGGCCGTCTTCACGGGGTGAGGGGCGGAGGTGAGCTGCGAATCAGAGTACGGGCAGTTCTTGTAGACCTGGGCCGTGTATTCCTTCAGCTGTTTCTCGTCCGGGACCGGGACGATGGAGAGCGCCCCGCTCAGCGTCGTGCCGATGTACGGGTACGGTAGAATCCGCCGGGCGACCCGCTTGACCTCGTCCTTCTCCTTCGCCGCCAGCTGCTCCTTCGTGAAGAGCGGGTTCGGTCTCGTCTGGTTCCCCTTCCCCACCCCGACGAGGATGCTCTTCCCGTCCGGGGTGACGGCGACCGCGGTGGGATACCAGCCGGTCGGGATGAACCCCTTCACGATGCTCTCGCCAGGCTTCTCGACGTCCACCACCGCGACGCAGTTGTTGTCCGCGTTCGCCACGTACAGCGTCTTCCCGTCCGGGGACACCGCGGCCGCGTCCGGGGTGCTGCCTTCGGGGGCCTTCGGGAAGAGGCCGGTCGAGATCACCTCGGTCACCACGCCCCGCTTCGGGTCGATCACCCAGACCCCGTTGGCCGACCCGCAGGCGACGAACAGCCGGCCGTCCTTCGGGTGCGGGGCGATCTGGGTCGGGTGGTCGCCGACCGGGATGCGGGCGACCGTCCGCAGCTCGACCGGGTCGACGGCGAGGACCTGCTTGCCGGCCCAGTCCG
>JAQGHQ010000505.1 GCA_028288765.1 Gemmataceae bacterium
TCCCCGGGGACGACGGGGGCGTCCGAGTGGATGCCGTGGGCCAGGCGGTTGCGCTTGGCGGCGGCCTTGCCGTCGGGGGTGCGGGGCCCGGTCGAGTGGGTGGCGTTGGCGCGGTTGGCGGCGAACTGGCGGTCGGTGGCCATTGCGGTCGGTCCTTTTGGTCAGGGTGTCGCGGCGTAAAATGCATTGCACGGCATAATGCCATTATTAGATTAGCGGAATGACCGGCCGGTGTAAAGTCGGTCGGCCGGGAGGAAACGGAGTTGATCCCAGGACGAGGGAGATGATCCGAGGGGCCGGCGGGCGGAGCCGTCATTCGAAGAACTTGCGGACGGGAACGCTGAACCCGGGCAGAACGTCTGGCAGGGTGAGTTCGTCGCCGTTGGAGAACCGCTGCGGGATGTCTTCGGTCTGACGGTACACGGTCGCCGCGTCGATCCCGGGGTCCAGCACGACGACGACGGTCACGCCGGCGTTGAGGTACTCCCCCACCTTGATCTGGATATCACCGGTGCGGTCGGTCGGCGACCGGACTTCGATGACGAGGTCCGGGGCCTGCTCCAGCGGCCCTTTCGGGAGCGGTTTCTCTTTCGGCACGCGGGTGAAGCTGTCGAAGCAGACGTCCGCCCCACGGTAAGTGTCGGGGTTCGTTCCGGTGCGGACGAACGTGTCGTTGGACGTCACCCGGCCGAGCCCGCCTTGCTTGACGACCTCACGGATGATCGCTCCCGCACTCAGGCAAACCTCGCCGTGTTCCGCACCGGGCATTGGATACCTCACCACGCGGCCTTTGACGAGTTCCACGCCCGACTCATCACCATGCAGCTTCACGAACTCGTCGGCGGTCATAAGGGCGGGCTGGGCCGTGGTCGGAACTGTCGGGGTCATGTCGTCTCCTCCTCGGCCGCGCTGTACCACCCGCATCTCGTTCCCGCCAGTTCACCCGCCGGGGTGTAAGACCCCCTCGTCGGCCCTGGTACTTACCTGCGTCCGACACGTCGAAAGAGTGTCAGTTATTAAGGGGTCATGTCATGTCGCGTTTCGACGGCAAGGTCGCGCTGGTGACCGGCGGGACGAGCGGGATCGGGAAGGCGACCGCCCTGGCGTTCGGGGCGGCCGGGGCGAGTGTTGTCGTGTCCGGCCGGCGGGAGAAGGAAGGGGCGGCGGTCGTTGACGAGATCACGAAGGCCGGGGGCATGGCGGTGTTCGTCCGGGCCGACGTGAGCCGCGAGGAAGACGTGAAGAGCCTCGTTGAGCGAACGGTCGCCAGGTTCGGGCGGCTCGACGTGGCGTTCAACAACGCCGGGGTCGAGTTCGTCGGCCCGCTCGCCGAGTTCAACGCGGAAGACTACCGGCGGGTGTTCGACATCAACGTCCTCGGGGTGTTCCTGAGCCTCAAGTACGAGCTCCCGGTGATGGCGAAGGCCGGCGGCGGGGCGGTGATCAACACGTCCAGCATCGCCGGGCACATCGGGACGGCGAACGTCGGGATTTACATGGCGAGCAAGCACGCGGTCGAGGGGATCACGAAGGTGGCCGCACTGGAGTACGCGAAGCAGGGCGTCCGGGTCAACGCGGTCGCCCCGGGGGGAATCCAGACCGACATGGTCGACCGGTTCGCCGCCGGCGAAGAAGAGAAGAAGTACCTCGCGGGGCTGCACCCGGTCGGCCGGATCGGGCGGCCCGAGGAGGTCGCGGCGGCGGTCCTCTACCTCGCGTCCGACGAGGCGAAGTTCACCACCGGCATCTCGCTCCCGGTGGACGGCGGGTTCCTCGCCCAGTAACCCGACACCACCTCTCTCTTCGCACCGGGAGATGTCATGGCGTCCGTCGCGATCGTCTACTACTCGGCCCAGGGACACACGCACCAGCTGGCCGCGGCCGTCGCCGAGGGGGCGCGAGAAGTCCCGGGCACAACGGTCGAGCTGGTCCGGGTCGTCGGCGGGGACATCGTCGAGGGGCGGTGGAAGAACTCGACCGCGCTGGCGAAACTGACCGCCGCGGACGCCATCGTGTTCGGCACCCCGACCTACATGGGTGGGTACTCGGCCCAGATGAAGGCATTCATCGACGCGGCCAGCGAGGTGTGGATCCAGCAGGGGTGGAAGGACAAAGTCGCCGCCGGGTTCACCCACTCCATCGGCCTGTCCGGGGACAAGCTGAACACCCTGACCGGGCTGTGGGTGAACGCCATGCAGCACAGCATGGTCTGGGTCGGGCCGGGGCTCCTGGTCGAGGGGACTGCCGCCGACCAGGTGAACCGGATCGGCAGCTACTCCGGGGTGATGGCCCAGACCGACTGGGGCCAGGAGGGGGTGAACACCGGGGACCGGAAGTCGGCGGTCCTCCTCGGCCGGCGGGTGGCCGAGGCCGCCGCCCGGTGGGTGAAGGGGAAGTAAGACCGAATCCGCGAAAGGGGAATTACGATGTCCGCGAAGAAAGTGGCCCTGGTGACCGGGGCGAACAAGGGGATCGGGTATGAGACCATCCGCCAGCTCGCCCCGCACGGGTTCACCGTCCTGCTCGCCGCCCGCGACCCGGCGAAGGGCGAGGCCGCGGCCGAGAAGCTCCGCAAGGAAGGACACGACGTCCGGTTCCTGAAGCTCGAGGTGACCAGCGACGCCGACCGCAAGGCGGCCGCGAAGACCATCGCCGACACCTACGGCAAGCTCGACGTCCTGGTCAACAATGCCGGGGTGCTCGAACACGGCTATACCACCCCGAGCACGGTCCCGGTCGACGTGATCCGCCAGACGTTCGAGACGAATTTCATCGCCCTGATCGCGCTGACGCAAGAACTGCTCCCGCTGATCAAGAAGAGCGACGCCGGGCGGATCGTGAACCTGTCGAGCATCCTCGGGTCGGTGACGGCGAACGCGACCGGGCAGGTCGGGGAGTTCAAGCTCGTCGGGTACAACGCCTCGAAGGCGGCGGTGAACGTGTTCACCGTGCTGCTCGCGCAGGAGCTCAAGGGCACGGCCGTGAAGGTGAACGCGGCCCACCCGGGGTGGGTGAAGACGGACATGGGGACCGACGCGGCCCCGCTGGAAGTAGCAGACGGGGCGAAGACCTCGGTCCGGCTGGCCACCCTCCCGGCCGACGGCCCGACCGGCGGGTTCTTCCATCTGAACGAAGCACAGCCGTGGTGACGGGTTACTCGAAGAACCGCTTCACGGGGACGGAAAAACTGGGCAAGACGTCGGGCAGGGTGAGTTCGTCCCCGTTGTGGAACACCTGGGGGAACTCGTCCCCCCGGAACACGGCGGCCGATTCCGTCCGCGGGTCGAAAACCACGACGACCGGTACGCCGGCAGCGGCGTACTGTTCGACCTTCGTCATGATCGTGCTCCGCCGGTCGGACGGGGAACGCACCTCGACAACCAGATCAGGCGGAAGGGTGAGGTTGTCCGGCACCTCACCCTTCGGGAGCCGGACGTAACTCACATAGAGCAGATCCGCCCCTCGGACACTGGCCGGGTTCGTCTTCACGGGCACGAACGTGTCGTTGATCGCCACCCAGCCCAGTTGGTTCGTCCGGATGAACCCGCCGATCAGCGCGTCGACGTTGTGGCACACAACTCCGTGCTTGAATCGTGGCACGGTTATTCCTTGGGCCGGGTGGTCGGGCTCTTCCCCGCTCCACACGACCCGGCCGTCGATCAGCTCGACGCCGGAGCAGTCCCCGTACTTTGCCAGGAATTCTTCGGCAGTCATCAGCTTCTGTGTCGCACCGCTCATCGCCACCCCTCGGAATGAGGGAAAGTGTACCACCGGCGGGAGTGGCCGTTCCAGCCGGGTTTCGGTGTAAGACGGGCGGCCGAGGCCGGTAATCTCAACCGCCGATCGATTTGTTCGCGGATGAAGTTCTTGTAAACCCGCGGCCGGTTCGGCCGCCGGGTGTACAACGGTTGCGGGGCTCATCTCTCCCGCCCCGCACGGACGGCTCAGGTCCTCCCGATTCTGAGGTGACAGGATGACTCGTATGCTCTGTGCCCTGCTGGGCTTCGGATTTTCGTTCGCCGCGACGGCCGCCGAGCCGGCCCCGTGGCCCCAGTTCCGCGGCCCGGCCGGGACCGGGGTCGCGGCCGACGACCAGAAACCGCCGATTCAGATCGGCCCGGACAAGAATGTGAAGTGGAAGGTCGCCGTCCCGCCCGGGGCTTCATCCCCGGTGATCGTCGGCGACAAACTCGTCCTCACCGCCTTCGAGAACGGCAAGCTGCTCACCATCGCGTACAGCCGGGCCGACGGGAAGGAATTGTGGCGGAAGGAAGCCCCGGCGAAGGCGATCGAGCCGTACCACAAGACCGAGGGGAGCCCGGCCGCGAGCACCCCGGCGACCGACGGCGAGAAACTGGTCGTGTACTTCGGGTCGTGCGGGCTCGTCTGCTACGACCTGGGCGGGGAAGAACTCTGGAAGTACGAGCTCCCCGTGGCCGCGACCAACAACGACTTCGGCACCGGCAGCTCCCCGGTCATCGCCGACGGGAAGGTGGTCCTCCTCCGGGACCAGTTGACGGACGCCAGGCTCATCGCCCTCGACCTGAAGACCGGGTCGCTCGCCTGGGAGACGAAGCGGGAGGGGGTCAAGACGTCGTGGGGGTCGGCGTGCGTCTGGGATACGCCGGGCGGGAAGCAGGTGGTCGTCGCCGGGTCGATGCGGGTGAACGGGTACGACCTCAAGACCGGGGCCGAGAAGTGGACCGTGACCGGCACCCCGGCCGTCCCGTGTACGACCCCGGTCGTGGCCGACGGGAAGCTCGTTTTCGCCGGGTGGGCCCCCGGGGGGACCGACTTCAAGATGCCGACCTTCGACGACGTCCTCAAGCAGGCCGGGCAGGAGCAGCTCGGCCACCTGACGAAGGCCGGGGCGGAGAAGACATTCCTGAAAGACTTTTTCGACAGCAACGACCTGAACAAGGACGGGAAGATCACCCGCGACGAGTGGGACGGGCAGATGAAGTTCATGGCCGCCGGCAAGAACATCGCGTTCGCCCTCAACCCGGGCGGGACCGGGGACGTGACCAAGTCGCACGTCGCCTGGACGGTCACCAAGGGGCTGCCGTACGTCCCGAGCCCGCTGGTGTACCGGGGGGTGATGTACACGATGAGCATGCGGGGCCGGCTGTCCGCGTTCGACGCGAAGACGGGGAAGGAGCTGTACGAGGACGAGGCGGTCGGGATCGGGAGCGTGTACGCCAGCCCGGTCGCCGCGAACGGGCACGTGTACCTGTGCGGGCTGGACAAGTCACTGGTCGTGATCAAGGCCGGGGATTCGCCGGACAAGGTGTGTTCGACCAAGCTTGACGACCGGATCGCGGCGACCCCGGCGGTCGCCGACAACATCCTCTACGTCCGGACCGGAAAGATGCTCTACGCGTTCGCCGAACAGAAGTGAGGGAGTGGGGTGGTGAAGTGGGGTGGTGGGGTGGTGGGGTGGTGGGGTGGTGATTATAGCTCCTCGATTTTCGGTCTTGCTCCACCTTGCTTTGTTGAGCGGCTCGCGTGTCACGGCCCCCGGATGCCAAGGGATTCAACTGACAACCACGACCCCACGACCCTACGACCCTACGACCCCACGACCCCAAGCTGGGAGACTCGCATGCCCCCGATTGCCCCGGAAACTGTACTCGCCCAGCTCCGCTGGCGGTACGCGACCAAGAAGTTCGACCCGACGAAGAAGATCCCCTCCGACGTCTGGTCGGTCCTGGAACAGACGCTCGTGCTGTCGCCCTCGTCGACCGGGCTCCAGCCGTGGAAGTTCGTGGTCGTGACCGACCCCGGGGTGCGGAAGAAGCTCCAGCCCGCGGCGTACACCCAGCCGCAAATCGTGGACGCGTCCCACCTGGTCGTGTTCTGCGCGAAGGCGCCGCCGACCCCGGCCGACGGCGAGCGGCACGTCGCGCACACGGCGGCGGTCCGCGGGGTCACGGTGGAGTCACTGGAAGGGTTCCGGAAGATGGTGGTCGGGGCGGCGAGCCGGCCGCCGGAGGAAGGGGCGGCGTGGGCCGCCCGGCAGACGTACATCGCGCTCGGGGTGTTCCTCGCGACCGCCGCGATGATCGGGGTGGACGCCTGCCCGATGGAAGGGTTCGAGCCGGCCAGGTTCGACGAGATCCTGGGGCTGCCGGCGAAGGGGGTGAAGTCGCTCGCGCTGGCCGCCGCCGGCTACCGGGCCGCCGACGACAAGTACGCGACGCTCGCCAAGGTGCGGTTCCCGGTGAACGAGGTGATCGAACGGGTGTGAATGCGGGCGAGCGGCGTCCGGGGCATTGTGTTTCTGCGGTTCCGGTCGGCCCGCGGAGCGGGCCGACCGGGCGGCGTCCGGAACGTGATCAGCTGGTCTTCAGCAACTCGTCCCAGGTGGTCACGTCCAGGAGCTTCTCGCGTAGTGATTCGAGCTGGGCGAGGTCGGCGAGGGCGTTCACCACCGCCTCCTGTTCCGGCGTGGGTACACCGAACTTCTTGCGGCCCAGAGCGAGGATCGATTGCCGCACACCCTCGGCCCGTCCCTCGGCCTGCCCCAAGGCCCGTCCCTCGGCCCGCCCCTCTTCCAGGAACGTGCGGAACGGTCCGAAATCGCGGACGTCGGGCACCTTCCGGATCAGTTCTTCGGCAGTCATGTCCCCGTACCTCAGCTGAAGAAGGAAACCGATCGCCGTCATCAGCCGATCACCCGTGTCGGCGTCGGCCTCCCGCCGGATGCGCTGACCCGCCCGGGCGATGATGTCGGGGACCTCGGCCGGGGTGACGGCGGCGACCGGGGCGAGCGGGACGACGGCGAGCGGGCCGCCGAGCATCCGCTCGGCCGGGAGCTCCCACACCCGGACGACGGTGTACCCGAACTCCCAGGCCGGCCCGAACGGTGGCGCCACCGGATACCGCCCGGTCAGCGCGGCGGCTTCGGCCCGCGGGGCCAGCAGTACCACGACCGAGGCGACCGGGAGCCGGTGCTTCTCGCCCAGGAGCGCATTGTACATCAGGAGCCGGCGGGGGAGCCAGCCGTCCCAGGCGGACTGGAACTCGACGTGAAGGAGCCAGGGCGGGACGTCCTCGATCCGGAGGACCCTGTCGGTCGCGGCGGTGATGGTGGCCAGGTCGGAGTCGACGACCCGGACCCGATGAGTCGGTCGGGTGACGCCGAGGAAGGCGGCCCATCCGGCCGGGTCGGTCTCGAGTAGTTCCTTGGCGGTCGCGTCGTACGGCTGACTCATGTGGCCTTCTCCCGGGTCTCCCAGTCGACTGGGCGAGGGGGGGCCAGCCCCGCGATTCTTCGACTTGCTGAAGAAGAATCAGGGGGCTCACGCCCCCCCTCGCCGAGAATTAGGCCGCCGGCTTCTGGGCGAGCGGGTGGCTGAACGACCAGGTGTGCCCGAACGGGTCCACCACCTGCCCGTACCGGTCGCCCCAGAACATGTCTGATGCCGGCATCTTCACCGTCGCCCCGGCCGCCGCCGCCCGGGCGATCGCCGCGTCGCAGTCCGGGACGTACAGGTGCAAGATCACTGGCGACTGCCCGTTCGGGGCACTGGACACGCCCCCGCAGTACTCCGGGAAGTCGTCGACCAGGAATAGGAAGGATTCCCCGATCTGGAGCGCGGCGTGCATGAGCCGCCCGTCCTCGGCCGGCACCCGGCTCTGCTCGGTCGCCCCGAACGCGGCCTTGTAGTAGTCGATCGCCGCCGCCCCGCCCTTCACGACCAGGTGGGGGATCAACCCGCTCGGCTGTTTCATACCGAACCCCTTTACGAACAATGGTGTGAGTGAACTTCGGCCGCCCCGCCGCCCCGAGCGAGAGAGCTACCCGCACAGTAGTGATCCGGCGTTCACAGCTGTTGTCGGCCCGGCCCGAACCGGGCCATGAACCTTTCCGCCCGGCTCGGTGTCGGTGGTGAGTCCGGATCGTCCCTGCCTCCCCGGCGGCCCGCGCCATGATCCCGCTCCGCAAATACCCCCGGACCCGCCATCTCGTCGGCTCCCGCCTCCAACCGGGCGACGAGGACCTGGACGCCGTCCCGATGGCGGACCTGGACGGCCGGGCCGTGGTGATCGAGGAGAAGATGGACGGGGCGAACAGCGGGGTCAGCTTCGGACCCGACGCCGGGCTGCTGTTACAATCCCGCGGGCACTACCTGGTCGGCGGGCCGCGGGAGCGGCAGTTCGACCTCCTGAAGCAGTGGACCGGGGCGCTCGCCGACCAGCTGTTCGACCGGCTCGGCGGACGGTACGTGATGTACGGCGAGTGGTTGTACGCCAAGCACACCGTCTATTACGACGCCCTTCCGCACTACTTCATGGAGTTCGACGTCTTCGATGCCGAGACCGGTGAGTTCCTCGACACGCCCCGCCGGGCGGAGCTGCTGGCCGGGGTGTCGGTCAACCCGGTCAGGGTGCTGTACGCCGGCGAGTTCCCGGGCGAGGACGTGCTCCGGGCGCTGGTCGGGCCGTCCGCCTTCATCACCGCGGACGCGCCCGTCCGGCTGCGGGAGGACGTGGCCCGGCTCGGGTGGGACGTCGCGCGGGCGGTCCGGCAGACGGACCTCTCGGGCGTCATGGAGGGGCTGTACATCAAGGTCGAGGAAGACGGGGTGGTGAAGGAGCGGTACAAGTTCGTCCGGAGCGAGTTCCTGCAGGTCGTCACCGCCGACGGCCACTGGCAGGACCGGCCGCTCGTCCCGAACCGGCTCGCCGACGGGGCGGAGTTGTTTGAATGAAAAGCGGTTCACCACAAAGGCCCGAAGGGAACACAAAGAACACGAAGAAAATCAGAATAAAATGTCTTCTTCATGTTCTTTGTGTTCCCTTCGGGCCTTTGTGGTGAGATTGTTTCTGGTGCTCCATGTCCTCCTGCTGGCATATTCCCGGTTGCCCCGAGCCGCCCGACTGGGGGGTGGATATGGCCGGGCTGCGCGACCTTTATCCGTGGCTCGAACCGCTCGGGGAGTGCCCGCAAGACCCGGTGTTCCACGCCGAAGGGGACGTCCTCACGCACCTCGGCCTTGTGCTGGCCGAACTCGCCGCCCTGCCCGCGTTCCGAACGCTGCCCGAGGCCGACCGGCACGTCCTGTTCGCCGGGACGCTCCTCCACGACATCGCCAAGCCGGACCGCACCCGGACCGAGGAGGACGGCCGCGTCCGCTCGCCCGGCCACGCCGTGAAGGGCGTGTACAAGGCCCGCCGGATTCTCGCCGAGGACCCGGCGTTCGGGCCGGACGGGACGCCGTTCGGCGTCCGCGAGCAGGTGCTCGCGCTGGTCCGGTGGCACGGCCTCCCGGCGACCTACCTGGAGAAGCCGGACCCCGAGCGGGCCGTGATTCTGGCCGGGATGACCGCCCGGATGGACCTGCTCGCGGTCCTCGCGGAGGCCGACCACCGCGGGCGGGTGTGTTTGAAGGACGCCGACGACACAATGACCCGCGTCGGGCTGTTCCCGGACTTCTGCCGCGAGGTCGCGTGCTGGGACGGGCCGCGGGCGTTCGCGTCCGACCACTCGCGGGTCGGCTACTTCCGGGCCCCGACCGCCCACCCGACCCTCGCCCTGTACGACGACACCCGGTGCGAGGTCACGGTGCTGTCGGGGCTGCCCGGGAGCGGGAAGGATACGTGGGTGCGGGCGAACGCCGGCACCCGCGAGGTGATCGGGCTCGACGACATCCGCGCGGAACTGGACGTGGACCCGGGCGAGAACCAGGGCGCGGTGATTGCCGCGGCCCACGACCGGGCGAAGGGACTGCTCCGCACCGGCACGCCGTTCGTGTGGAACGCGACGAACGTGTCGCGGACGCTGCGGGGGAAGATCGTCGACCTGGCCGCCGGCTACAAGGCCCGGGTCCGGGTGGTGTACCTGGAGCCGCCGCTCCCGCAGAACCGGGCGCGGAACGCCGGCCGGGTAAAATACGTTCCCCAGCGGGTCTGGGACCGGATGCTCGACCGGCTCGACGTACCGAACCTGACCGAAGCCCATGCGGTCGAGTACGTGGTGGGTTGATCGGCCGGGTGTGGCCGAGAGGGGGTATCGGTTCTGCCGATACCTCCTCTCGGCTTGCTACCCTATCCCAACCACCGACGTGTCCTAAAATAGAGATCACCCCGACCGAAGGCCGCGAGCCCGTGCCCACGTCAGCGCCCCGGTCGGGGTGTAAGCCGACGGCGGTTTGCCGGTATCATCCGTAGGGACGCACCTGCATGGCCGAGCCGCCCCTCACCCGTGTCACCCTCCTGACCCGCATCCGCGACGGCCGGGACGTGGACGCGTGGCGGGAATTCGTGCGGATCTACGGGCCGGTCGTTTACCGGTTCGCCCGGAACCGCGGGCTCCAGGACGCGGACGCCGCCGACCTGATGCAGGACGTGCTCCGGAGCGTCGCGCGGAACGCCGGCCGGATGGAGTACGACCCGGCCCGGGGCACTTTCCGCGGCTGGCTGTATACCGTCACCCGGAACAAGATCTACAACTTCCTCAACGGCCAGCGGCACCGCCCCCGGGCGACCGGCGACGCGGACGCCCAGGAGCGGCTCGACGCCACCCCCGCCCGGGACGAAGAGGGGCCCGACGCCGACTGGGAGCGGGAGTACCAGCGGCGGCTCACCGACCGGGCCATGGATCTGGTGAAGGACGAGTTCCAGCCGGCCACCTGGCAGGCATTCTGGGAGACGGCCGTGGACGGGAAGCCCGCGGCCGAGGTCGGGTCCGGGTTGAAGATGACCGCGGGGGCGGTGTACGTTGCCAAGAGCCGGGTCCTCGCCCGGCTGCGGGACGAGGTCCGGAAGATGATGGACGACGAGGACAACCCGTAGGGTGGACCGGGCCGGGCCGTTGCAACCGGTCGTGGTCTGGTGGCCCGGGCCGCCGACCCGGTGCGACCGGCGACCCGTGCCACCAGAAGAATGAAGGCTCTGGTTCGAGATTCGGATTTCAAGGCCTGCCCGCCCGGCGAGATGGAACCACCATGTCCCCCGAATCCTGCCCCCCGACCGGCGAACTGGAACAGCTGATCCGCGGCCGTCTGTCGGACGCCCGGGCGGCCGCCCTGACCGACCACGTCGGCCACTGCCCCGCCTGCCAGGACCGGATGGAGGTCCTCGCCGCCGGGGACGATGCCCAGCTGACCGCCTGCGTCCGCCACTGCGACCGGCTCCGCCCGCCGGCCGAGTCGGCGCTCTGGCCGGCCCTGTCCGCGGCCGCGGCCGTGGTCACCGCCACCGCCGTCGCCCCCCTCGACACCGACCCGCACCCGTCCGGCGAGCTCGACCTGCGGTTCCTCCAGCCGGCCGACAGTCCCGGCCTGATCGGCCGGCTCGGGGCGTTCGACATCATCCGCGTCGTCGGCCGGGGCGGGATGGGGGTCGTCCTGCACGGACACGACCCGTGCCTCGAGCGGGACGTCGCGGTGAAGGTCCTCGACCCCCTGCTGGCCAACAACGAGATCGCCCGCCGCCGGTTCTGCCGCGAGGCCCGGGCCGCCGCCGCGGTCACCCACGACAACATCGTCGCCGTCCACCAGGTGGACGAGGACGCGACGTCCGGGCTCCCGTACCTGGTGATGCAGCTGGTGGTCGGGGAGTCGCTCGAGCAGCGGCTGAAGCGGGTCGGGAAGCTGTCCGCCGCCGAGGTCGCCCGGCTCGGCGCGCAGGCCGCCGCCGGGCTGGCCGCGGCCCACGCCGGCGGGCTCATCCACCGCGACATCAAGCCCGGGAACATCCTCCTCGAAGAGGGCACCGACCGGGTGAAGCTAACCGATTTCGGGCTCGCCCGGGGGCTCGAGGACGTGAAGCTCACCCGCACCGGGTTCGTCGCCGGTACCCCCCTGTACATGGCCCCCGAACAGGCCCACGGGGAGGGGGTGGACCACCGGGCCGACCTGTTCAGCCTCGGGAGCGTGCTGTACGAGGCCGCGACCGGTACGCACCCGTTCGACGGGAAGACCCCGCTGGCCGTCCTCCGCCGGGTGGCGGACGAGACGCAGCGGGCGCTGCGCGACGTGGACCCGACGGTCCCGCGGTGGCTGTCCGACGTGATCGACCGGCTCCTGGCGAAGGACCCGGCCGACCGGTTCCAGTCGGCCGCCGAGGTGGCCGACATCTTCACCACGGAGATCGCCCGCGCGCACCCCAAGGCCGGGCACGACGTCCCGTCCGGCCTGTGCGGCGACCGGCCGTCCGCCTACGCCCTGCGGTCCCGCAAGAAGATCTGCTGGCGGGGCGTCGCCCTGAAGGCGGTCCCGTTCGCGGCCGGGGTGGTCCTCGGCGGGCTGGGTGGATTGTGGGCGGGCGGGCTTTGGTCGGGCGGGCCGGACCCGTCCGGGCACGACGCCGCGGTCGGCCCGGCCCAACCCGACCCCGGCCCGGCCCCGAAGGCCGTCACCCCGGGGAAGGCCGGCCCGGTCTGGGCGATCGGGTTCACCCCGGACGGGCAGACGCTCGTGTCCGGCGCCGAGGACGGGACGATCCGGCTGTGGGACGTGCGGGACCTGAGCACCCCCCGCAGGACCCTGCCGCGGATGGGCGGGAACGTGTGGAGCGTGGACGTGTCGGGCGACGGCCGGTACATGGTCGCCACCTGCGACGACTCGGAGGTCAAGGTCTTCGACCTGAAGACGTTCCACGTCGAGTGGTCGTTCCCCCACCCGACTTCGGCCAAGACCGCCGTGTTCAGCCCGACCGAGCGGAAGCTCGCGACCGGGGACCGGGACGCGACGGTCCGGGTGTGGGACCTGGACACCCAGATCCCGACCGAACTCTCCGGGCACCGCGGAACGGTCCACCGGCTCGCCTACAGTCCGGACGGGAAGCAGCTGGCCTCGGCCGGGTCGGACGGGACGGTCAAGGTGTGGAACCTGACCGACCCGAAGGCCGAGCCGGTGAGCCTGGAAGAGCACGCCGGGTCGGTGTACGGGGTGGCGTTCAGCCCGGACCGGGAGAAGCCCCGGCTGGCCAGCGCCGGGTGGGACGGGACGGTCCGGATCTGGGACCCGCTGAACGGGGTGCAGGTGCAAACCCTCCGGGGGCACGACGGGGACGTGTGGGCGGTCGCCTTCGGCCACGGCGGGAAGCTACTGGCCAGTGCCGGGTCGGACGGGACGGTCCGGCTGTGGGACGTGGAGACCGGGAAGGAGCTGCAGACGTTCCGCGGGACCGCCCGGGGGTACCAGGCCGTCCGGTTCGCGAAGGACGGGACCACCCTCGCCGCCGCCGGCCGCGACGGGATCGTCCGGGTGTGGGACGTCGGGAAGTGATGAGGGGAAGGGCGAGCGGTCGGGGTGAGACATTCGGGGGGTATTGAGTTCGGCCCGAGCCCCCGGGAAGCCCGTTCGGTACGGGCTTCCCGGGGGCTCGGGCGTCTTTTGTGGCGGAGGGTGTGGGATTCGAACCCACGGTAGGGTTTCCCACACGACGGTTTTCAAGACCGTTGGTAACGGGAGTGAGTCGGTCGGTGGGCACCCGATCTTAGCCAATATTCACCAGTCTATGTCAGTAAAAATTCAATTGGTATAAAGAGTTTATATTGTTAGGCACAAAATGAGGACGCCGGGCGTCACGAGCCGCGCCGCGGCCGCCGCTCTCCCGGTCCGGGGGGCGTCGGATCACTTGTTGATGAACAACCGTGGCAGGGCCTTCTTCAGCGCCAGTCGTTTCGAGTTTCAAGTTCCAGGTTCCAAGTTGAGAACGTGGGAGGGGCGGAGCCATCTCGTTTCCCGGGACGAAAACCGAGAACCGGCCGAACTACGTGGAACTTGGAACCTGGAACTTGGAACTACTGGAATCGGCCGAGCCCCTTGAGTCCCGCGTCGGTGATGAGCAGGCTCACCACCAGCCGCTTCAGGCCGGTGGTGTCCTTCAGCTCCTGGAGTCCGGCGTCCGTGATCCGGGTGTTGATCAGGTTCAGGGTTTCCAGTTTCCGGAGTTGGTTCACGTTCCGCATTCCGGCATCGGTGATGGACCGGTTGCCGAACAAGTCGAGCTCCCGCAGGTTAAGCAGGGTGGCGACGGTCGCCAGCCCCTCGTCGGTCAGGCGCCCCTCGCCCAGCCGCAGGCCTTCGAGAGTGGTCAGCCCTGTCAGGTGCTTGACCCCGGCGTCGGAGATGCCCTGGTAGGTCAGGTCGAGGGCCCGGAGGGCCTTGAATTTCCTGATCTCCTTCAGCCCGGCGTCGGTCACCCCGGTGAGGTTGAGTTGGAGGGAGTGGAGGGCGGGCAGGGCCTTCAGCTCCTTGACCCCCGCGTCGGTCACCTTCGGCCCCCGGTAGATGACCAGTTCCTCAAGCGGCTTGACGGCCGCCAACTCCTTGAGGCCGGCAGTCGGTGACTGCGGTCGTGTGCAGGGTCAGCTTCTTGAGCCTGGTGAGCGCCTTGAGGGTGGCGACCCCGGCGTCGCCGACCTTCTCGCCTGAGAGTTCGGCTTCGACCGGCGGGTCGACCGGCCCGGCCCCGTCGGGTCGGGGGAATCGGGCCCCGCCCTTCTCCAGGGCCTCGATCACCTGGGTGTCGGCCGCACCCATCCGGCCCGGCTCGGGCTTCACCGGAACCTCCGCCGGTCGGTCGGGGGCCTCGGCCTTCGGGAGCGGGGTGCTCCTCCCGCCCGCTGGCGGCGTGGGCACCGACAGCCGGGCCGCTGGCGTCCCTTCGGGCGTCTTCCCGCACGCCGTACACAGGAGGAAGACAGGCCCGGGGAAGGGAAGCGTCCGCATGGAGTGAACTCCCGGTCGCCGGGCCGCGGCGGCCGTCGTGGTGAGCATGATCCGGGCCGGGTGTCGGGGGGGTATGGTATTGAGGCTTCTATTACCTCTATCCCGACACTTTTTTATTGATGAAGGTTGTACAGGGCGATAGACCGGATGTTACGCCCAGTTCCTTCATCCCGGGATGATACCCAAATGGCGAAGAAGAAGGCCGAGACGGAAGCCGCCGCGGAAGCCGAGGCGGGCGGCGAGAAGATCAACAAGACTGAGGCCGTCAGGAGGGCGTTGGCGGACGGGGTGGATGCACCGCTGGAAGGGGTCGCGTATGTGAAGAAGCAATTCGACATCGACATCACGCCTCAGATGTTCAGCTCATACAAGAGCCTGGCCAGGAAAAAGGCTGGGAGCGGCGGGCGCACGAAAGCCGGCCCGACGGGCGGCAGCTCGTCGATCGGCAGCACAAACCCGGCGGACCTGGCCCGGACTATCAAGGCTCTGGTCGAGCAGCACGGGGCGAACGCGGTGATCGAGATGGCCCGGGTATTCGAGTGACCTCCAGTGACCGATGCCGGGTGCTGATCGGAGGCACCGGCCGCCCGGGGTGCAAGTCGGGCTCTGGGCCATCCCGAGCTGTGGGGGCGGCCTCGGTGTTCTTCTGGCCCGCCTCCCCGGCCTGCTTGGCGGGTGGTTCTTCCTGGTCGCGGCCCGCGGCCTCCTCGCCCCTCTGTGGCGCCACTCCGCGACCCGCCGGGTGGACGGACGGCCACGGCGGTTGGGAGAATCAGGACTCATCCGCGGGCCGCGCTTTAGCATGCTTTTGCGTTGTTGAAACCCTGGGTTGCTGGCGGGCCGCCACGGAGGGCGGCCCCGACCGGACCAAGGTTCGTAGGGGCCGCCCTCCGTG
>JAQGHQ010000522.1 GCA_028288765.1 Gemmataceae bacterium
AGCGGCGGCTCGGGAGTGCCCTCGGCGGGCGGTCCGATGCCTCCCGGGAGCGGGAGTGCCGCCTCCGCGTGCTCACCCATGACCTCATGCTCCTAGCCGCTACAGGGTAGATGGTTTCAACAGAGCAGGAGGCGGTCAGAGCAACTGCCGGAGGGGTACTCTGGTATCGCACGCACGCGCGCAGTGGTAACCGGCGGTAGAAAGTTTTGTGAAGCCCTTATTTCTACCCAGTGGTTAACACTCAGCGCGAGGGCGAGGTGTTCCTCTCGGATCCCGAGAGGGATTCGAACTCACCCCCGATTAGTGGGGCACGTCAGTCGGTCGCATCGTCGCAAACCCTTGGATCCCAGGCAGTAAAGCGCTGTCTGTAGAGCAGAACTCATGCGCGAGCGCGGCAGGGGGTTTACGAGGAGTGTTCCGCTCGGGGAGACCGAGGCGAAGGGCCACGCGGTGCTATCCGTGGCCTTCATCACTGCCCCGATGCACCAGTGATGTGCAGATGGGCGTCGTAGTAGGACTTGAGCGAAACCTTGGCGGGGTGCAGGTTGCCGACCTCCTGGGGCAGGCGATGGGTGTCCTCATGGTTCCCCCCGGGGGGATGCGAAGCCGCCGCCGGAGGTGCGCCGGCGCTCACCCATCGGCCCCTTCTCATCCTGCGGGGGTACCCTCCGCGGGGGCGGCAACTCGCGGTCATGAGCCGGCCTTGTCCCGGCGGGCGGTGGCGGCCCACCCTGGGGCGGCACCGCGGTCGTCTCGCACCCGGTCAAGCGGATCTGCCAGCCGCCCCCCAGGGCCCTGTAGACCTGGGTCAGGCCCAGCCCGATTTCTCCGCGCGCCTGGGCGAGCGTATCCAGCGCCAGCACCAAGTTCTGCTCGACCTGGGTGACCCGGGTGAGATCGACCGTCCCCTCCTTGTACTGGGCCAGGACGATCTTGACGGCCTTCTGGAGGTCGTCCACGCTGGCCGCCTGGAGCTTCGCGCGCTCCTGGGCGCGCAGGAAGGTCACCAAGCCGTTCTCCACGTCCTGAGCGGCCGTGAGGACCGCGTTCTGGTAAGCTGCCACGAGTTCCTCAAACCGGGCATCCTGGAGCCGAACGTTGTTCAGGATCCGCCCAAAATTGAGGATGTTCCACTGGAAGGTAGGGCCGATGTTTCCATCCAGACCCTGTGGCGGGCCGACAAGGGTCGCCAGTACTCCTACGGGGGTGAGTCGGGGGGTCCCGGCCGAGTAGTTGATCGTCCCGGTGATCGAGATGTGGGGGTAGAATTCGGCCTCGGCGATGCCGATCTGGGCACTCTGGGCGGCCGCCTGGCGCTCCGCCCGGCGGACGTCCGGGCGGCGGCGCAGCAGGTCGGCTGGAATGCCGGCGGCCACCTCGGCGGGCGCGGTCGGAATGCCGCCCGGCCCGAGCCTGGCCCGCAACTCTTCCGGGGGGATGCCGAGCAGGACGCACAACTGGTTGTTGGCCTGCCGGAGGCCGATCTCCAACTCGGGGATCTGGGCCTCGGTTTGCTCCAGCGTGCTCCGGGCCTGGACCACGTCCAGCTCACCTGTCGTACCCGCTTTGAATCGCGCTTCGGCGATCCGCAGCGTGTCACGCAGTAGTCCCACGGTGACCCTGACGTAGGCGAGTCGCTGCTCGTAGGTGCGCAGCTGTAAATAGTACGTGGCCACATCACCCAGCAAGGTGACCAGCACCGAATCGTAATCCTCGACCGAGGCGTCCAGGCTGTCGTTGGCCGATTCCATGGCGCGGCGAAACCGGCCCCAGAAGTCGAGCTCCCAGGCCAGGTTGAACCCGTACGTCCACTGGCTGTAGAACGGCGCGCGGACGTTCTGGTTGTTGGGGATCTTCGTGCTCCTCGCGTAGCGCCTGTAGTCACCCGTCGCCTGCTGCGTTAGCGGGAAGAAGTTGCCGACGGCGATCGCCTGCTGGGCGCGCGCCTGGAGCACCCGGCAGCCGGCCTGGCGGAGCGTCAGGTTCTGGAGGTAGGCGTGGCAGACAAGGGCATCGAGCACCGGGTCGTTGAAGACCGTCCACCACCGGCTCAGGTCGTCGGACTGAGTCCGCACGCGCGGGTCGGCGGCGTCGATCCAGTTTTCCGCTGCCGGAGCCGGCGGCCGGCCGTAGTTGGGCCCGAGCTTGAACCCGTTGTGAACGTATTCCGTAAGGTGTGTACACCCGGACAGCGGCACGATCAGCACCAGCAGGACGCCGATACAAACTGGCGCGTAACCGCACGCGCGTCGGCGCAGGGTGTGGACGAGGGCGCGGGAGACCCACTCCCTGTCCAGAGTGCTATTCCGGTTCTCGGGCCGATCCGGTGGGCAGGGTTGCATCCCAAATAGCTCCGGTCGAGGGGGTTCGGGCCCTTCCCAGGCCCAAGCGCCGTTGCCGAACCATGCCAGCTCCGCCCGTCGATATCCTTCATACAATCGATATCATCGGCCATTCGCGCTCGAGGACTTGGGTATTTGCGCGCGGTGGTCAACTTTTCAGCATGTCGGGCAATTTGCTACCACCTCGAAGGATGTCCCGGCCTCCGCCATCCCGTTCGACCGCCTTTTCCCTGCGGTCCCCTCTCTCCGGCACGAGCATTGCCTGACATTGTGACGTCCTCAGCAGGTCAATTCGGCCACCGAGGTGCCATGGACGGTTCGTGCGTCGGCCGCCCCATGCGGCGGTCGGTTCGATGGAAAGGAGAAGCAGGCCATGAACTCCAGATGGCGTTCGGCCCTCCTGTGTTTCTCCCTGTCCTGGACAGGCGTGCTGATCGGGTGTTCGCACCGCCCGTCCCAACTCGCCCCGCCCGAGCCACCGGCCGTCCCGGTCAGCCAGCCGGTCAGCCGCGTGATCACCGACTACGTGGACTTTACGGGCCGCACCGACGCCATCCAGGCGGTCGATATCCGCGCCCGGGTCACCGGCTACCTGGTGGAAATGCCGTTCAAGGAAGGGGCGGAGGTCAAGAAGGGTGATCTCTTGTTCGTGATCGATCCCCGGCCCTACCAGGCCCAACTCGACCAGGCCGAGGGTCAGGTCAACCGCTACCAGGCCCAGCTCGAGCTCGCCCAGACGACTTACGCCCGCTTCCAGAGCCTCGCCGCCGCGGAGTCCGGTGCCGTCAGCAAGCAGGCACTCGACCAGTACAAGGCGCAGGTGGTAGAGGCCGATGCCACACTCAAGGGTGCCAAGGCGAGTCTGGAGGTCTACAAGCTGAACCTGAGCTTCTGCAAGGTCACCTCGCCCGTCGACGGTCAGGTCAGCCGCTACTACCTGACGCTGGGCAATCTGGTCAGCCAGGATCAGACCCTGCTAACCACTGTGGTCTCGCTCGACCCCGTATATGCCTACTTCGACGTGGACGAGCCCACCCTGCTGAGCATCCAGCAGGACGCCGACGTAGAGAAGATCAAGCAGCCGCAGGACGGGGTGATCCCGGTCCTGATGGGACTGCAGGGTGAGGACGGCTTCCCGCACCGGGGGGAGATCAACTTCGTCAACAACCAGGTGAACCCAACGACCGACAGCATCTCGTTCCGCGGCGTCTTCCGCAACGCCAAGTCGCCGAAAGGCACCCGGCTGTTGAAACCGGGGATGTTCGTGCGCATCCGCCTCCCGATGGGCCAGCCGCACCCGGCGCTGTTGGTGATCGACCGGGCCATCGCGTCGGACCAGGGCCTGAAGTACGTCTACGTCCTCGACGCCGAGAACAAAGCCCAGTACCGCCGCGTCACCACGGGCGCGCTCCAGGAGGACGGCCTGCGTGTCGTCCAGGGGCTGCAGCCCGACGACCAGGTGGTCGTCGGCGCCCTGCAGCAGGTCCGCCCGCACATCCAGATCCGCCCGGACAAGATACCGATGCCGGCGCTCGGCCCCAATTCAGACAAGGGGACGGCGAAACAGCCAGACAAGAAGGGAGGAGAACAGGGAGACCGGCAGGGCAGTACGGCCCGCTAGCGCGGTCTCCTTGTCCGGACCGGGGGGCCCCATGATCTCGCGGTTCTTCATCGACCGGCCGATCTTCGCGGCGGTGCTCTCCGTCTTCATTACCCTGACGGGCGCGATCGCGCTGGTCTCCCTCCCGATCGCCCAGTACCCGCCGGTCACCCCGCCGGCGGTGGCGGTGTCGATCTTCTACCCGGGGGCCAGCGCCCAGGTGGTGGCCGACACGGTGGCGGCGCCGATCGAGCAACAGGTCAACGGGGTCGAGGGCATGCTGTACATGTCCTCGCAGATGGGCAACGACGGCTCGTACACGCTGACCGTCACCTTCGACATCGGCACCGACCTGAACACGGCCCTCGTCATGGTCCAGAACCGCGTCCAGCTGGCGATGCCGCTGCTGCCGACCTCGGTCCAGAACCAGGGCATCACCATCCGCAAGAAGACGCCCGACATCCTGGGCATCATCAGCTTCTATTCGCCGGACGGCCGCTACGACGACGTCTACCTGAGCAACTACGCCACCATCCACGTCCTGGACGAGTTGCTCCGCGTCGACGGCGTTTCGCAGGTCAACTATCAGGGCGTGGGCGGCTACAGCATGCGCGCCTGGCTCGACCCGCAGAAGCTGGCGTCGATGAACATGACCATCCTCGACGTGGCCGACGCCATCCGCAACCAGAACCTCGCCGCCTCCGCCGGGATGCTGGGGCAGCAGCCGTCCACCCGGATGCAGGCGTTCGAGCTGCCCATCGACACCCTGGGCCGTCTCACCACCCCGGAGCAGTTCGCCGACCTCGTCGTCAAGGCCGACCGGGGGCCGCCGCCCCCGCCGCCCGGCGTCCCCCTCACGCCCTCGCCGGGCACCCCCGCCCTACCCACCCCCGGCAGCACCGGGCCGCTCGACGCCGGCGGTACTACGTCCGGGCCGATGGCCGGGATGACCACCGGCAACACCACGTCGAGCACCTCCGCCTACGGCAGCGGCACGGGCGGCACCCTGGCGACGGGGGACACGATGGCCGGCACCGGCATGACCCTGGGGACCGGCACGAGCGCCGCCAGGGACAGCAGCGCGACGACCGGCATGACCGGGATGGGAACGACCTCGGGCGGGGCGAAGACTGGGGGCGCCCAGAGCACCGGCGGCGCCACAACCGGCGGCGGGGCCACCGCCATTGTGATGGGCGGTGGTTCGACCAGCCTGGGGAGCGGCCCGGCAATTCCCGGCCCGGCGCCCGGCGTTGTCGGCAGCGGCGTGCTGAGCGCCACGACGATGGGCCGCGGCCCGGCCCGCCCGGCGGCCGGCATCGTCCGCCTGCGCGACGTGGCCCGCGTCGAGCTGGGCGCCCAGAACTACAGCCTCGCCTCCACCTTCGACGGCCGCCCGTCCGTGGGCCTGGCCGTCTTTCAGCTTCCCGGCACCAACGCGATCGAGGTCGCCGACCGGATTCGGGCGAAGATGGAGGAGTTGAAGGCGGACTTCCCGGAGGGAGTGGATTACCAGATCGCATACGACACCACGCCGTTCATCCGCGAGTCGGTCGCCGACGTCGTGTATACGCTGCTGGAAGCGGTGGGTCTGGTCGCCGTCGTGGTGCTGGTGTTCCTGCAGAACTGGCGGGCCGCCCTCATCCCGCTGGTCGCCGTCCCCGTCGCCATCATCGGCACCTTCGCCGTCATGGCCGCCCTCGGCTTCAGCCTGAACAACGTCTCCCTGTTCGGTCTGGTACTGGCGATCGGGATCGTGGTCGACGACGCCATCGTGGTGGTCGAGAACGTCGAGCGCTGGCTCGAGCACGGGCTGGACCCCCGCGAGGCCGCCCGCCGGGCCATGGACGAGGTGACCGGGCCGGTGATCGCGGTCGCCCTGGTCCTGTGCGCCGTGTTCGTGCCCTGCGCCTTCATCACCGGCATCACCGGCCAGTTCTTCCGCCAGTTCGCGGTGACCATCGCCGTCTCGACCGTCATCTCGGCGTTCAACTCGCTGACCCTGAGCCCGGCCCTGGCGGCCATCCTGCTCAAGCCCCGCGGGGCCGGCCGCGACCCCCTCACCTGGCTGCTGGACAAGGCCCTCGGCTGGTTCTTCCGGCTCTTCAACTGGGCCTTCGG